>NZ_CP129238.1:2400000-2711149 GCF_030413595.1 Planococcus liqunii
GCTTACATTTCCGAATCAGGGCGTATGGAACATGCCCTGTTTGTCCACTGCTTCCGTTTCGTCCCTTTTTATCCTCTTCTATTATAGGATGCAGAGGCAGTATTTGGCAATTAATGATGAACGCCTTTTCCAAGCCACGATGCAGCTGCTTCGTATAGGCTTTCGCTGACAGTTGGATGGGCATGGATCAAAGAAGCCATTTCCTCGACTGTCCCTTCCAAATGGATGAACGCCGATGGTTCTGCAATCATTTCCGTTACATGGGGACCAACCATCAACACACCGAGAATTTCACCGTATTTTGTGCCGGCAATCAATTTTGTAAATCCATCCTTTTCACCTTGAGCCAAAGCTCTGCCATTGCCGGCGTGATCTACCCGCACCACTTTATAGTCAATGCCCTGCCGCTTCGCTTCTTCCTCTGTCAAGCCGACGCTGGCAATTTCTGGACTTGTGTAAACACAGCGCGGCACTACGGCATAATCAATTGTCCGGTTTTCCCCTGCTGCATTCTCTGCTGCAACGATGCCTTCTGCACTGGCCACATGGGCGAGCTGCCAGCCGCCAATGACATCGCCGACCGCAAAAATTTCCGGCTGGCTTGTGGCCATCCGTTCATCCACTTGGACAAAACGTCCGTCCATCTTCAAATCCAAGTCAGCGAAAGCAGCGGTATTCGGTGCCCTGCCGACTGCCATTAGAATAAGGTCTGTCTCCAAAGCTTCTTTTTTGCCGTTTTCGGTCTCGACGTTTACAAGCTGCGTGTTTTCTTTTTGCTCAATGCTGGTGACTTTTGTGCTTGTAAGCATTGAAATCCCTTTCTTTTTCAACGATTTCGCCAGAGCTTTGGACGCATCAGGCTCTTCACTCGGGACAATGCGGCCGCTCATCTCGACGATGCTGACCGGGACATTCAAGCTGGCAAAGATGCAAGCAAGTTCCACTCCGATGATGCCGCCGCCTACAATAACCATCGAATCGGGAATTTTTTCAATATCAAAAATCGTATCACTCGTAAAGTATCGGGCGTTTTCAATACCGGGGATTGGTGGAACAATGGGCCGTGAACCCGTAGCGAGAATAATTTTGTCCCCTTGGACCACTTCTTCCCGGTCTTTCAGCTGGATGGCAATCGAACGGTCAGGCCGTATTTCTCCCAAGCCGTTAAATAAATCGATTTTCCCTTGTTTCAGCAAGTGCGCGATGCCGTTCCTCAATTGCTGAATCACTGCATCTTTGCGGGCGAGCATTTTGGAAAGCGAAAATGTCACCGGTCCTGTTTCAATCCCCCAGCTTTTGGCTTTTTCAATGGTTTCAATGACTTCTGCATGCCGGAGCAGCGTTTTAGACGGGATGCACCCACGGTTCAAACAGGTACCGCCAAGTTCACGTGCCTCGATTAGCGCCGTTTTTTTCCCAAGCTTGGCGGACCGGATAGCAGCAACATAACCGGCCGGACCCCCTCCAAGCACGACCACTTCATAATTATTCAATAGGATCTACTCCTTAAACCAATAATTTAAACGGCTGTTCGAGCACTTCTTTTAGTTCGGTCAAAAAAGCAGCTGCCGGAGCGCCATTAATGACCCGATGATCAAATGACAAACTCAGGACCATCATTGGACGAAGCTCAATCACTCCGTTAACGCCTACCGGCTTTTCATTGATGCGGCCGACTCCGAGAATAGCGGATTCAGGCTGATTGATAACAGGGGTAAAAGCATCGATGGCGTACATTCCGAGATTGGAGACGGTAAATGTGCCGCCGGCCATTTCGTCCGGTTTCAGCTTGCTGTCGCGCGCTGCTTTCCCAAGGCGTTTGCATTCGGCTGTGATTGCAGAAAGGCCTTTTTGATTGGCATTTTTCACCACTGGAACAAGCAGCCCGTCGTCCACAGCAACTGCCAAGCCAAGGTTGATTTCTTCCCGGTAAACAATTTCATTTCCTTCCAATGTCACATTGATAGAAGGGTGCAGACTCAGCGAAGTCGCCACAGCTTTCATAATCATTTCCGTATACGAAACCCGGAAGCCGGTCTGCTGCTCAATCAAGCCGAGCAATTTTTTCCGGAGCTGGATGGTTTCCGTCATGTCCACTTCGGTTGTTAAGGTTACGTGAGGCGCGGTTGTCTTGCTTTGAAGCATGCGCTGGGCAACCACTTTCCGAATGCCTTCCAGTTTTACGCGTTTTCCACCAGCTGCCACAGGAGTTGGTGCAGGAGTTGGTGCAGGAGTTGGTGCAGGAGTTGGCGCGGATGGCGATGCAGGCTGTTTTGCCCCTTCCACATCGGCACGGTAAATCTTTCCTTGTGATCCTGTTCCGGTCACCGCATTCAAGTCAATGCCTTCCGCTTCGGCCACTTTTTTCGCCAGCGGCGTTGCTTTTGGTGCTGCGTTTGAAGAAGCAAAAGCCATCACATCGATTTGATGAATTCGTCCATTCGGACCGGATCCCGGCACTTCTGCAAGCGTAACGCTCTCTTCTCTTGCTACCCTTCTAGCCGCAGGCGTTGCCCGGAGTTTTTCAGCCGTTTCCGCTGTTTCGGTGGGCTCGTTCTCCACTTCTTCAGAAGTGGTTTCCGTTATGCCTTGCTCTGCCAGATCTTCCGTCTGCGCTTGCCGTGAGTCACTTACTTCTTCCTGTTCTTTCGCAGCTCCTGATTCGCCAGGGGGAGTTTCAGGAACTTGTTCACCGGCTTCGCCGATATATCCAACGATGTGGTTGATCGGCACTTCATCGTCTTCTTCAAAATATTTTTTCAGCAGGATTCCTTCTTCGTAGGATTCCACTTCAATATTGATTTTGTCCGTCATAATTTCAAATAAAGGTTCGCCCACTTCCACGGAGTCGCCTTCCTTTTTGAACCATTGCAGCAACGTTCCCACTTCCATTGTGCTGCTCAATTTTGGCATGAATATTTCTTTAGCCATCGGTCTATTCCTCCTCCCTACTGGCGGTTTAGCGTTTCTTTTACAGCTGCAACAATGTCGCTGACCGTCGGAATGGCCGCTTTCTCGAGTTCCGGATTGTACGGAATCGGAACCGCTTTGCCGCCCAGCCGCTTAATCGGTGCATCCAAATAATCAAAGGCTTCGCTTTCTGCAATTGTGCTGGCGATTTCTCCGCCAAACCCGCCGCGCTTGACCGCTTCGTGGACCACAATCAGCCGGCTCGTTTTCTTCACCGACTGGATAATTGTTTCTGTATCCAACGGGACAAGCGTGCGCGGATCAATCACTTCGACTTGGATGCCTTCTTTTTCAAGTTCCGCTGCCGCTTCAAGTGATTTATGGACCATAATCGCGGTAGCAACGATTGTCACATCGGTCCCTGCCCGTTTCACATCCGCTTTCCCGAGCGGAATGGAATACTGTTCTTCCGGCACGTCCGACTTCGTCTTATAGCAAAGTTTGTGTTCATAAAAAATGACCGGGTTGTCATCGTCAATCGCTGCTTTCAAAAGCCCTTTGGCGTCATAAGCTGTTGAAGGCTGAACCACTTTCAAGCCCGGCACATGGGCCATCCAAGCCTCCAAACTTTGCGAGTGCTGCGCCGCTGCACCTGTTCCAGAACCTGCCGGCGTACGCAATACCATCGGCACTTTTCCTTTGCCGCCGTACATATAGCGGATTTTCGCAGCCTGGTTGACCATATTGTCCATAGCAATTGTGATGAAATCGGAAAATTGGAGTTCCAGAATCGGCCGCATGCCGGTTAATGCTGCTCCGACTGCCGTACCGGATATCGCCGCTTCAGAAATGGGTGTATTTCGGATTCGTTCCGGACCGAATTCTTCAATCATGCCGCGCGTCACCCCAAAAGCACCACCGTAAACACCGATATCTTCACCTAGAATAAAGACGTCTTCGTTTTGGCGCATTTCCTGGCTCATCGCTTCTCTGACCGCTTCTAAATACGTTAACTCTCTCATCGCTTTACTCCCCTTTGCTCCGTCTTAGGCATAGATATCTTCCATCAAATCATCGAGTGTCGGCATCGGGCTGTCTTTTGCAAATTCCACCGATTCCTCGATTTCTTTTTTCGCTTCGGCTTTGATGCTGTCCGCTTCTTCTTCCGTCAACAAGCCTTCCTGGACCAATACGTCCCGTAAGCGGACAATCGGATCTTTCGCGCGCCATTCCTGCTCTTCTTCGCGTGTCCGGTACTTTTTCGCATCGCTTTTCGAATGCCCTTTCCAGCGGTACGTTTTTGCTTCCACGATGGAAGGGCCTTCCCCGTTCCGTGCCCGTTCCACTGCTTCTCCTACGCCGTTCATGACATTGAACACATCATTGCCATCGACGACTTTCCCTGGAATGCCGTACGCTTCTGCCCGCTGTGCAATGTCTTCTACGTTCATCATTTCTTTCACTGGTCCAGACATCCCGTATTGGTTGTTTTCACAAATAAAGACGACCGGAAGTTTCCATATCGAGGCCAAGTTGACCGCTTCATGGAAACTGCCCTCATTGGAGGCCCCATCTCCAAAAAAGCAAAGCACGACATATCCTTCGTTCCGCATTTTAGAAGTTAAGGCAGCCCCTGTCGCAATCGAAAAACCGCCGCCGACAATTCCGTTCGCACCCAAATTTCCTTGTTCGACATCCGCGATGTGCATCGATCCGCCTTTGCCTTTACAGTAACCGGTTGTCCGCCCGAACAATTCAGCCATCATCTTATTCACTTCTGCACCTTTGGCGATGCAATGTCCATGGCCCCGGTGAGTACTGGTGATTTTGTCCCTGCCTTCAAGCACCGCAATGGACCCTACTGCTGAAGCTTCCTGGCCTACCGCTAAATGCGTCGTTCCGTGGATCATGCCTTTCGCAAAAAACTCATCCACTTTTTCTTCAAAATAGCGGATCAGCCACATCTGTTTCAATAAACCCTTTAAATCTGTTTCTTGGACTCGGGGTGGTAAATTAACTAATTGTGCCATTCGAAATCCTCCTCTATTTTACATTTGTTCACATGCGTAACATATGTAAATATCATAAGACTTTTCAGTTAATTAGTCAAGAAAGAAAAGAACCAGACTCCTCTGTTAAATGGAGAAGCCTGGCCCTTGAACAGGAGAGTATTATTTTATGCTTTTCTTTGATTTGTACGTCTTGATCACTTTTCTAGATGAATTGACGTCTTTCAAAATCCGGTACGGTTTTTTGATGGCCCGCACAGGAAGAGAAAACAGCAAATGGCTCAAATCTTCCCGGTACTCTTTGGTCATCCGGGTAGGTTTAGTAGCAATGCGTTCGTAAATTTCCCGGTAGAATTCTTTTTTCAAATCCACTTTCAATTCTTTTGTACGGTTGCATTGAAGGCATCTGATGCTCTTGATATCACTGTTGATGTATGTGATTTCATGGTCAACTTCTTCTTTGCAATGGATACAATACAATCCTGCTTCCATTTTTTTCACTTTCATCTAGAACACCTTCTCGTTTAGTGGTTTATCATTTCTACACGATGATTAGAATGTTCTTTTCATTCATTCTTCGAAGCATTTGCAGAATATTATGCTTTCACCGGATTGGGTTTTGCCGTTTTGACCGCAAAAGTATCATCCTGCATACGGCGCAAACGCCAGATGGTCGATTCTTTCGTTTGAACCACATCATCATAAGAAATGATTTCACCTTTTTTAATAGCGCGCTTCAACTGAACATTACGGTCTACTAACCCCATCGGCAGTGCATTCTGTTCTTTGGCTTCTGCGGCAGACAGAATGCTCCCGTATACGGTAAAGCCGCCAATGCTGTCGAGAAACTGTCCTTCGTCAAGATCCGTTTTGGCCACGGTGACGGTTTCAGCCTGCAGACCTTTCCACGGAGCTATGGTTGCTTCGTTGTAAATGAACGCTCTTGCAATGGAAATCGGTGTTTCCAGGCTCGTTAAATGATAAGGGCGGTACAGCACGTAATTCGGGCCTTCTCCCATGCTCAAATACTGCATTTCGTGATTGACTTCATCTTTTTCTGAAGCCACGATGGCAAATACGCCGGGAGCAATGCCATTGATGTACTCCACAATTTTCTTATTGCCGACTTGTCCGCCGTCTTCTTTCAACTTAAAGATTTCCGGCAGCCCTTTGACATCGCTGACAAAGCCGTTCATGCCCGGCTTGTCCGGCAGAAATCCGGTGGCATTCGCCACAGCTGTCATTTCGACCATCGTTTTTGTGCCATCCTGGAATGATGCCAGCATTTTTGCACTTGCACCTTTTCTGGCCGCTTCTTCTGCAGCGGTATCCGGATTGGCATCCAAATTCAACGGGTTGTTCTTGCCTTTGCCAAGTGCAACCACTTCAAAGCCAAGGGCATCTGCAAAATCGTACAATTCCATAATGGCCCCCGGTTCGTCTCCGGCAGTACCGGTATAGACGACTCCGCTGGCATCTGCCATTTTTTTCAGCAGCGGGCCGATTGTCACATCCGCTTCTACGTTCAGCATGACAATGTGCTTTTTGTTCAAAATGGCGTCCCAAGCGATTTTTGCCCCGATATCCGGTACACCGGTTGCATCGACGACTACGTCCACTTCAGGCAAAGAAGTTACAAGCTGGGCATCAGTAGTAGCGACCACTTTGCCGTTTTGGACAGCTTCTGCCGCTTCCTCGGGGTTATCGGTCTTTATGATGTCTGCATCCGCTACACCGGATTTTGTATAAGCATTCACGACGTTGTCAATTTGGATATCTGCCGTGATGACCACCCGCATCCCAGTCATATTTTCAATCTGGGAAACCATTCCTCTTCCCATTTGCCCTGCACCTACCAAACCAACTTTAATCAAGATTCCGTTTTTCTCGAGTTCTTCTAGTTTTCTATTGATACCAAGCATTATCCCGTCTCCTCTTTGTCAGGCTTTTAGAATGCGAATTTCAGCTCCCAAAGCCAATTCAGGCAAGGGTTTGTTTTCTACGCACATCGTTCCAGGCAGATCCGCCACCACATCTCCGGTAAAGGAAATGGTGCAATGGCCGATATCTTGTAAAGTCTCGTTCACTTTGCTGCCAACAAAAAGAATGGCGTAGCGCTCTCCGTTGATTTCCAGCACATCTCCAGCTTCTACGTGTTCATGGAGTTCTGCTCTTTCATGGATCACGGCAAACGACCGAAGTTCTTCCGGCACCGTATTATTAAAGATGACCATCATATTTTCTTCCGCAAATATTTCCACTTCTTCACCGATTTCCGTTATTTTAGCTTCGTATTTTTTAATCATAAGATCCTCCACCTAACTGCCTCCTTTTGACTATTCAAGAAAGTATAGATTTTTAGTTTTTATTTGATCAGCACTTGTCAAGGCTATACAGACGCCTCCGCTTTTCTTATGGTCCAGCTCAACGGCCAGGTTCTCGGGTCATAAGTCAGCCCACCTGTACGGCAAAAACACGCCGTTTCGGTGTTCTGCCGTAAGCCTGTCGGGACTGACCAGGCACCTTCGCTTTTCTTAGTACAATCCAAAACTGAATAGATAGGCGATGACTACAGCTAATGGACCTGTAATCATCCGGGAAATCAAGACAGCCGGGACCCCGACTTCGATTGTTTCCGGTTCCGCTTCACCTAAAGTCAACCCGACCGGCACAAAGTCAGCCCCAACTTGCGGGTTGATGGCAAACAATGCCGGCAACGCGAGTGCCGGCGGAATATTGCCGCGCCCGATTTCGACTCCGACCAGTACCCCGACAACCTGGGCGATAACCGCACCTGGCCCAAGCAAGGGCGACAGGATCGGCAATGCACAAATAACGGAAAGAATCAGCAAGCCGAAAATATTGCCGGCAAGCGGCGATACGAAATTCGCAATAAGATCGCCGATTCCGGTATAAGTGATGATCCCGATCAGCATCGACACAAACGCCATGAACGGCAGGATGTTTTTCAGGACTTGGTCGACTGTTTCCCGTCCGGCCTGGTAAAGAACACCGACCACTTTGCCGGCGCCGCGGCCGACCCGCTCGATAATATTCATTTTCTTCGGCTGCTGATACGTTTCAGCCGCTTTCCGCTTCGCTTCTTCTTTGATTTCCTGCGGCGTTTTTTGGACCGCTGGAGCTTCCACTTCATCGACGGCTCTTTGCACTTCATCCTGGTCTTCATAAGGCGCTGCCACTGCACGGATATCAGAAACCGTTACCCCTGAGACAAAATTTTCTTCATTGATGAATTTCATCAATGGACCGGATGGCGATGTTGCATTGACGTTAATCGTTAAAATTCCCATTTTCGGATAAACGCCGCAGCGGGCAGTCCCTCCGCAGTCGATAATGACGCAAGCCATCGTTTCTTTGGCATAGGATCCTTTAAAGCCGTCCACTGCTTCGGCGCCTGTCAGCCGTGCAATTTCTTCGGCTACCGGATGGATTCCGCCGCCTGTGACCGACACAATATACCGTTGTTCTTCGTTTGGACGGATCGTAAGCGGACCGCCCCAGCCTCCGCGGCCCTTCGTGACGGAAACCGCCTTAAAATCTAATGGTGTTTGAGTACCTGCCATTTTGCTTGCCTCCTTTTCAAATGAGCGCATCTATAAAATTTAAACTTCCATTCCTTTTGCTTTCATCATGCGGACCGTAATGATTTCTGTCACGATGCCGCGGATTAAAATAACAATGATCCCGACAATGAAGTAGCGGATTGCCAAAGGCCCAAGCGACAAGCCTAATGTTGTAATTCCTGCAGAAATTCCAAGGTAGACGAACAGTTCAGCTGGATTCGCATGTGGGAACAAGCCCGTAATCGGATGTACAAACGAAACTGCCGAATCGTAGAAAGCCGGCTTTTGTTTTTCTGGAAGAAACTTTCCAAAAGTATAAGCCATTGGGTTAGTCAAGAAGAACACAGCCAATACCGGGAACAGTGAATAGCGTAAAATAATGTTTTTCGTACTTCTGCGCGCCAGCCGGTTGATGCGCTCTTCACCGATAATTCGGATCAGTGCATTGATGGCGGTGATTAATACAATCAGCAAGGGAATGATGCCTGTAACAAGTCCTGTAAACGTATCAGCACCCGCTTGGAACATTCCGATAAAACCTTCAGCGAGCTTAACCAAAAAATCCAAAATTGAATTTACAACTCCCATTTTCTTTCCTCCTTAAACTGCCAGATTGGTTTTCTTCTCCATTTGGCCTTCAATTTTTTCAAAGGCCATTTTAAATGCTTGAACGCCGTCTTCTTGATCCAGCCTTCCTTTCACTTGTTCCATATGCAGCCCATCGTATTCAGTAAACCGTTCAAATCGGCTGAATACTGTCACCCCTCTCATTAATTGGCATTCAACAATCACCCCGTCGTCATCCGTTACTGCGATTGCAATCACACCGATTCCGAGTTTTTGTTTCTGGATGCCCACTCCTAAGTACCCGGAAGACCTGTTGCTCATTTTTTTAATGGTTGCTTGGTAATTTTTCAATTGCACTTTCGTCAGCATGATCTGAAGCAGCCAGATGCCTGCAAATATTACGATAAACCAGCCCCACAAAATGAACCCCTCCGTTCTTCTTTACATATGTTCTAACATGTAACAATTGTTATTAGCTACATTATAAAAGCGCTTTCAAGAGAAATCAATAGTTATTGGTAGAATATTTTTATTATTTGCTTAATAGTTTTTTAAACGATAAATATAAAGAAAAAAGCTGCCCGAGTCCAAGGCAGCATTAAAAGTTATATTTTCTACTTACAATATGTCATTGAATTTCTTTTGGTCTAAAAATTCCTAGAATCCATTTCTTTGCTGAATGGCACAAATCACTACCGAAATTTTTGGCTAAGCAAGCGTTCTAAAGTATGTTCAATGTCTTTCTTCAACTCATTTTTAGATTCATCGTACAGAACTGCAGAATTTCTAAAAAACCCACGTTTATAATGCCATAGTGGAATCGTCGCTTCATAGAAGTCATTGTCTTCAGCCGGATCATGGTAATTGACGGCAAGCTGAGATCGGTATTCTTTTTCCAGGCAGCAGTCGGCAGTCAAGGAGCTGATTTCATCGCCGTCAAGATCCCGGGAAACCCAAACCGAAAGGTTCCTCTTTTTTTGTGCTTCGAACTTGTCTGCATAGCGTATTTGAAACTGCTCTGCCAATGTTTCAGCCAAACTTTCCAATTCCATAACTTTGTTTTTGACGTCTTCGTTGATTTCCTCTGAAGCAATGGTCGTGTATTTGTTCAGCAGGCCGGATTTTTCTGTGCCGTAAAGCCATTTTAAGATGTCATCTCCCACCTCTCTTTCTTCCTCTCGTTACGCACAAACTTTTTCTTTTTGTATGAATAGCAGAAGCCATTATTTTTTCAGCAAAGATTTCTCTAAAATGATCTTAATTTCCCCGTCCTGGTCGGTATAAGTCCCTGCCACATCAAATCCGTTTTTAATATTCAGCAAAAGCATACTTCGCCATTTGTTTTTAGTCTTCGTCTGAATCACTTGGAAGCCGCTATTTTTTGCATATTGGTGCTGCCGGTCCATCAAGCAAGAAGCAATGCCATAGTTTCGGTAAGCTTTGTCGACTCCGCCAAGCCAGCTATAAAATTGCTCAGGGTTCAAAGCATAGCCGATTTTATAACCGACAATCCTTTTGTTATGTCTTGCGACGTCCATTCTTAAGCTCTTTTTCCCTCTCATCCTGCCGGCTAAATCGTCCGAACTGCCGAAGATGGATCCATGCAATTCAGTAATTCCATTCATCGCACCATCTTCAAGAGCTGAATTTAAATCCGAGTAGCTGTTATAGCTGATTTCCAATCGTGAACCTCCTTTTGGTGTGCCATTTCGCCAAAAACATCTTAGCTTTTATATTCCCATCGAGATCCTGCCGGTTTTTCAGTAAGCTGAAGCAATTGGTGCACCACTTTTTTTCGCGTACCAAAATCAAACGGTTCCCCGCATGGCCGCCCCAATTTGAACGGTACATGCAAAGTGCGCGGCACCCCTGTTTTCTCAGTGACATCCGGAAGGAGGGTGATCATGGATGTTGCCACTCCTGAAGCTTCTAAAGCCCGGGCATACAGCCCAAGCACGTTATGGCAGGTGCCTCAGCCAGGCACCAAAAGAGCGACGTCGATATTCTTGTTTTTAAACAGTTCCACTACTTTTGGAATCGATTCCGCTTCTACGTGTTCGGTATCCATAATGCCGCCGAACAGCCCAATGTGAACGTCCGAGATTTCGCCAATTACGCCTGCCTGTTCCAGCTCTTTCAGCTGCTGGATCGGGAAAACAATCGTCGTGTCTTTTTTAGCGGATTTCAAATCATAGTACATATGGGTCACCGTCAGATCCTGTTCACTGGCATCTCCCGGAACAATTCGGATTGTATGGTCTCCAGGATGAAGGTCCAAATTAAAGGGGATATCTGTTTTCAAATGGACGCCGGCAGTAGACAATAAAGCGACTTTGCATTCGGACAAAGGCTTTGACAAGATGGTTTCCGGAAAACCTGTTTGTTGGTTGACATGCTTTAAGGTGAATTTATTGTACGCATTCGGAAAGTTCTCGGAAAACGCTACGGACAACTTCGATTTTATCTTGGTCCGGTTTTTCATTTTTTGCGATGCCTCCATTCACTTTTTTATTTACCGGCTAACGAAATTTGTATCCATCACTGCGAACCCAGCTTTTTTAGTTAGTTGTTTTATTGATTCGACTGTACCTAAACGAATCCCTCTAATTCACAGAAGCGAAGAAAGAAAAAATTCATTTTAAAAGCAGCCTAAAAGTTTTAGGCTGCTGAATTTCGGTCTTGTTGTCCGCTAATCAATGATGATGTCCGAAAGGGGAATCTTGGTTTTTCGGGCCTTGCTTTAAGGACTCTATTTCAGCGTCTGCCAGTTCGCCGACAATGATTTATTTGCGCGGCCTGATAAGATATCCGCCATTGCCAGCATAGATCTGGATATCATCGAGGCCGTCCTCCTAAAATCGAGTGAAAAAGCTATAGACTCCATTCACTTCGTTTCTAGCCTTTTCCATCGGTACAGCATCTGTGCCGTCCGGTTTTTGGATTTCTATATGCATGAAGTTGGACGCTAGGACAGCTTGTCCATCCTGCGTATGCGTTGCTCTGATTTCGGTCTCCTAGCTGGCTGAAATCTTCGGCTCATTTTTCTCTTCAGTTGAAGGGGTGTTTCCTGTTTGCAGAGTGCTGCAGCAAGGGGGCCCGTCGTTGCGGTTTGTTGTCCATAAAGTCCTCTTTCTTTTTCCGCTCTTCGCATCGTACTTTGTTGAACTGCTGTTGGCTGTTCAGGGAATATGACACCATCCGTTCAAAACAAAAACATGCTGGAATGTCCAGCATGCGCAAAACTTATCATGAAATTCTGAAGCTTGTTTAATAGGAAGGCTGATAAATCCGGTCTGTATCCATATCAATTACAAAGTCGGCTTCTATTTCGCTGTCGTAAGAAATCCTATCAAAATGATGCATTCGGCAGAAGAGGTCTGGAAAGTTATTCAGGTCGCCGCTATGTTTTTTGGCGTGGAAGTACTTTTCTCTCAATTGTTTTTTGGTGCACTTTTTTCCTGTTATTAGTGCTGAATGGGAATAGCCATCTATTTCAATAATCATACGGGATCACTGCTGTTTGCTAAACAGCTGATTAGCTCTTATTTGAAATACATCCTTCTTCTCTCTTATTCCCATACTTCCTCCAGCGTGTCTCTGAATAATTCGTTCAGTTTCCCTGTCGAATCTTCCGGTTTTTCAGTCAGGGTTTGAACGTAAGCCTCCAGCCGAACGATTTCAACGTCAAGAAAGTTATGGATGGTACTAATTTTTTCTTCCAAATCCATCTCCACGCCTACTTTTTTCCGGTCAAGCAGCAAAAGGACATCCTTTTTCAGTTGCCCTTCCGGCACCATCGCTTCCAACAGCTCATCAAAATCGATCGGCGGGATGGATTGGGTTTCCTCAATCCATTTACAGGCAAGCACCGGGCGCAGCGCATAGAAATACTTCTTTATTTTCACTGTCGGCCCTTGCAGATGGCTGCGGTAATTGGACTTCGCCATATTCAAATAATGGTGAAGGCTGGCGTTCGGATAAAAGATGTCCGACTCCAAGTTTTTCATGTTCTCTATGAATGAATACTTTTCGTAATAGACAATTTCGCTTTTCAGCCATTCCAGTAAAGGAGGGTTGCTTTTACGGAACAAGCGCAGCGCTTTCGTGATTTCCCAGCCGCTGATGTCCAAAAGGTCGTTTATCGGCATTTCAATCACGTCGCGTTTTTCGCCAATGCCTTGCGGGTCAATCGAGAGGTACCAATCGGGCCGGTGCACATAAATGAAACGCACATCGTAGTCACTGTCTTTAGACGGGAAGCCCCAAGCCCGGCTGCCTGATTCTACTGCATATAAAATCTTTACCTGGAACTGTTCTTCGATTTCTGATAATTTTTCTAGAATTAATTGATTCACTTTAGCTGCTCCTTATTCTGGATCTAAGATTCTTCTGACGCTGGTTATATATTTTATGGTTCTCGTTTCACGTAAAAAGAAATCAGAAGACATGGATCCGTCTTCTGATTCAAAATTAAAGACGTGGATCTACCGGGTCAGATTCCATTGCAAGCGTCCCGAGCACACATTCGTGGACACGTTCGATTGACTCTCCTCCAACAAATCGGGTTAGTCCTTCAATTCCAAGAGCAAATTCTTTCAGGGCCAACTTCTGCTTTTTACCGGTGTTTCTATTCTTCAATCGGGCAAGGTTCTTTTCTTCAAGATAATCCATGCCGTAAATGATGCTCAAGTATTTCTGCCCGCGCACTTTAATCGCCGGCTGCAGCAGCTTTCCTTTGTTTTTCGGAATGTAAGATTCCGGTTTAATGATGATGCCCTCGTGCCCGTCTTCCGTCATTTCCTGCCACCACCGCACCACTTCCTGTTCGCTCGCTTCATCGGAAATGATTTTGAACTCCGTTTCCACAAACAAATCGGATTGGCTGGCGAGCATCCGGTTCATTTCCATATGCCACGTATGCGGCTGGTCGAAGAAGGTCTGCTTGCTATGAGCAAGAACATGGAAAGGGGCAATTTGAATGGACTCAGTCGATTCGACGTTCCAGCAGTATTTCTGAAAGACTTCGTTGAAAGTCTGGGCATTTGCCAGTTTGCCTTCATATTCTTTTAGCCAGCCGGCCAATTCTTCGTTATCTTTCGCTGCTGCTTCCAGTTTGCTTTTCAGCATCCCTCGGTCCACTAGTGCATTTTCCGACACATGGGCATACTGGCTGCTGATCAGTTCCTTCGCTTTTAAATTCCACGGCATGATTTCCGCGTCCAATAAAACATAATCCGTTTCGTGTTGCTCAAAATAATTGATTCGCTCCAGTTCATTATTCAACTGATGTACCATCTTAGCTTCGGTTTCCCCGTCAAAAAAGCGTTTGCCGGTCCGTGTATAAATCGTTCCTAAAGAAGCGATGCCGGTATGCTTTTTCGCGGCATCTGTGTCTTTGAACAAAAACAGGATTGCGCGGCTTCCCATGTGTTTTTTCTCGGCCACCAGTCGCTGAACCCCATGGCTCCGGTAATAATCGATCGCTTCTTTCGGGTGCTCCAAATAGCCTGCAAGCGATGACGGTTTTGGCGTTGGGCTCATTGTCGGTGGAATGTAAACCAATTGCTCAATCGGCACAGTGAAATGGGAAACGGCATCTATCGCCGGTTTAACAATATCCGACGGCACTTTCACTTCCCCGATATCTTCAGTCAAGACGGAGTAGCCATGGAGGAATTTGCCGATATTCGGCGGATTCAGCCGGTTTTTTTCCCATTCTGCCAAGGGATTGTCGACAGTTCCTGTATAAACATCTTTCGCTTTTACGGACACAAAATCCCTTTCCGGGTAACGGTATGCCGTCAATTCGCCGCCGAAAACGACACCTTGGTCAATATTGATGGTGTTATTAATCAACAATGGCTTCGGTTTTGGATCATGGCCCCAAACAATTAGGAGATTCCGGCTGTGCGAAACGGTCCAATCTTTTCGAACCGGTTTTCCATTTCCATTGAATCCACCGGTATCGCCGTAACGGCAAAAATCACTGATGGCCTGGGATTGCTTGCCGATAAATGCATCTTTAATGCCGGCATGGGCAGCAGCAAGAACCGGTATGCCATTTTTATGAATGACGTAATGAGAAGGAGCGTTCAAAAGAAACTCTTTTAACTGTTGCTTGAGTTCCAATGTTTTCTCGCTTCCCACCTCTTTTTCATACTGGATAAACTCTTCTTCCACTTTCTCATCCCCGTGGCTGAGAACCACTTGCCGGCCATCCAGCCACCGGGCGATTTTCCATCCGTGATTGCTGTCAATCATATAAGCGAGCCCTTCTTCGACATGCCGAAGGAAAAATTGCAAAGTCCGTACTGATTCCGGTCCCCGGCTCATGACATCCCCGACTGATAAAAAGCGTCTGCCGAACGGATGCACATACAAGCCTTCCGGATTTTCCTGATAGCCGAGCTTTTCCAGTAATTCGACAAACTCTGCAAAACAGCCATGGATATCCCCAATCACATCAATGCCGTCTTGCAACTCGATGTCCAAAGGATTGACATGCCTGAAAAGCTCCAGCCCTTCCGTCTCCTTGATCGTATACACCGAGGCAAATCCTTCTTTTTTGATAAACCGCTTTTCATTTCTGAATACTTGCGACTGCTGTTTGATCCGCTTTTTCCCTCGCGGTTGGTCGCGCTGCTCATCCCGTTCTAACAGCACCCGCTCCGGAATATCAAAGACAAGTGCGGTAATCGGCACATGATTTTTTTGGGCCAGCGAAATAAACCGTTTCCGGTCGTCTCCCCAAAGGTGAGTCGCATCGACCAGGACCAGTTTGTTCAGCCGGCACCGGGCTTCGATCAACGCATCCATCATTTCAAATGCTTCCGTTGAGATTTCCTGGTATTCATCCATCAGCGCTGCAGCTTCATCTTGAGGACGGTTGCGCCAATCGATAAAGTCCTTGTCGCTGACCAGCATGCGGAAGTCATCGGAGCTGATGATTTCAGATGGCAAAATTTCTTTTTGGTCCACAAGCTTTCTTAGTAATGTCGTCTTTCCACTATTGGACGGACCGACCAATAACACGATACCGGCATGCGGCAAGCCGATTCTCATAGCTGGTTCACCTTCCTTTTAAAAACACACATTTGTGTCGGCTGTCCTTGAAGTTCCTGTTCTTCCCCAATCCCTGAAAACTCCAGTTCATAGTGGCCCTGATGATTTCGTTCGCTGCACCAGACCTGAAATTCCTTCCGTGTCCATTCAAAACGGTGGTCATCGTGGCGGAAATGGTCGTCCATATCATAAAGTTCGTTGTACTCACGGTTCGGCGTAGTAATGATCAAAGACTCAGGTGCGTAAGCGTGTAAAATCGTGTCCAATGCTTTAGGCAGACGCTCTGCATCAATGTGCTCAATCACTTCACATAAAATGATCATGTCTTTTCCTTTCAGCCGCTCGTCGTAATAAAACAGCGACCCCCACAAAGTTTCCGGTTCTACAAACCCAGCTTGTTCTTTCGCTTTTTCGAAACGGCGGATGGCTTTCAGCGTTTCAGTCTGAGAGGGTTCCACGGCGAGCAGTTCCTGGATGCCGTCCATAAACCCCAGTTGAACGGCCAATTTCCCTTCGCCTGAACCGAAATCCACTACGCTTTTCGGCTTTAGGCGGCTGGCTGTTTCGATAATTTTTTCGTAGCGCATATCATTCAACCGTGCCTTTTTTACCGGTTCTTCTATCAGTTCATTTGCAGCCGGTTTTTCCACCAGGCTATATATCTCTTTAAACCGGAGAGCCTGGCGGTAAATCATTTCCCGGAGCGGATGCTCCTCGAGCCAGCCTTCTCCGTAGCGTTCAAGCTTATCGATTTCTTTTTCATCGATGAAATAATGTTTGTAATTGTCAATGACCGGAATCAAGACAAATAAATGGCGAAGGGCATTTTGCAGTGTTTGATGCCCTGTCACAATAAGGGTTCGGGCGGAACTTTTTTCTTTTAAATCAAAAGAATAATGGATTTCCGGGCGGGAAATTGCGACTTCATATCCCATCGGTTTAAACAGCTCTTCCAATTGCTTATCGGAAAGAGAGGAAGATACCGGACCGAACTCAAGCGCCAGCGGGAATAGGTGGCCGACCCATTCGCTGTATTCTTCTTTTGGCTGGCCATTCAATGCGGTGCCAAGAGCTGAGCGGATAAACGAACAGAAAATGCTTGAAACGGCAAATTCCCGATCGTTGATATAATGCGTGATGTCATAAGAGTTGGATTTGTTTTGAAGCATTTCGAGCGGATCCGGTGTGACAAAGATGGTCGCTTCAAGTTCTTCGGCGTTGAACTTGCTGTAAAACATCCGGACCAAGTGGCCTTTTTGATTTCTTTCATATATATTATTCGGGTTTTTTGCCAACAAATAAGAAACCATTTTGGCATTCTCCCCTGTAGCACGAATCGTCAATTGCATAGTAAACGCTCCTTCTATAAACCAATAGTCCTCTTTAATATTCCAAATATATCATAAGAACAGGGAATAAATTGATATTTTTCAAATCCATTCAATAAATAAATCGGTTTCTTTACAGCGCATTCCATAAAAAAGAGCAGAAAACAGTCTAATCCTGTTTCCCGCTCCTTATCATTTACTTTACCTGCTGTTAATGAGGCCGCTTTTGTTCATAGCGGATGAAATTCTCATCTTTCACATCTTCTTTTATCGGCGCTCTGACAAATTTAACGCTTCCTTTATCACAAGCACCGAATACCAAAAAATTCTCCTGTGCCTGCTTTAACGACATCTCATTGGCTCCTCCTTTTTCGGAAGGATTGTCATACTGATACCCATCGTCTTCCCAAAAGCAAATAACACAATTCTCAAAGGTACCGGGCGGCTGTTGGGTTAACATTTTATACCCGCAGCAAGGACATGTGAAGTTCAACATCATCTTCCTTCCTGTTTAGTTATTTCTCGGCCTTGCCCCAAGCGCTCTTTCCATTCCCCCTGGACGAATAGCATTTGGATAATTGCTTCGTGCCAATTGGAAGATCTCACTGACCAATTCCTCCAATACCTTTACGCTTTCCTGCGGATCTCCCAGCAAAACCGATGCAAAGCGTTCCAAACCATTTTCCGGCAAAATGTTCATTTTCCCGAGTGAATGGTTCTGCCATTTAAAAGCTGGATGGTGGACGAATTCTCCGTTCAGCGCAAACAAGATTCCCATCAATTTAATTTCAACTGCCACAAAGGTTTGGTACAGCATCAGCCAGTCGTGCCGGGCTACGAGTGCTTCGCGGTTTTGCCACCGGCTGCCGAGTTCGGCATTTTCCTGAATCATCGCTCTAGCAAGATCTTTCGGATACTGCTCAATTTGCTGCTTCAGTTTTAAAATCGGCTTTATCCCTTTAAGCGGCACACCGTCTTGAATAGTTGCGAGCAGCACTTGCTTATCATAGTCTGTTTCAAACTTCGCCGTGACATCTTCAATGTATTGAATGGCTGTACTTGATAGGAAACTGCTGATTTCCAGTTTGACAGTTTCAACCGTATAAGTTTCAGCCCATTCATCGTCTTCATAAGGATGAAAGTCAAGAAGCTTGCCGGAGAGCCTGGCAATCGGCTCTTTCCGGTCCCTGTCAGCCGGAGCTTCTTTCCAAAAAATAAACAGTTCGATGTCTGAGAATTCGTCATGCAGCCCGCGCGCAACGGATCCGCCGAGCAAAACAGACTCAACTTTCAGATTTTCTATATAAATCGCAGCTGCTCGCTTCGCCAAATCCATTAACTCCATTTGGTTTTCTCCATTTCTTGTTTAGCTCTCTCATCAATTAATATGCTTTTGCCCAAATGACGAGCTGCTCCGCTCCTTCGCCGCAGCAGACGCAGGTTTCTGACAGGCGTTCCTGCTCGAACGGAATGCAGCGGGATGTCGCCTGCGTTTCTTCTTTAATTCGGTCCTCGCACGCTTGTTTCCCGCACCACATCGCTTCGATAAATCCGCCTTCTTTCGCCAGTGTTTCCTTAAACTCTTCCATTGATTCAACAGCATGGGTTTTATTGATCCGGTGCTGCAGGGCTTTGTCATACAGATTTTTTTGGATATCTTCCAGCAGCCGCGCGAGCTCCGTCTCCAAATTCTGCTGTTCAACCGTCAATTTCTCGCCTGTGTCTCTTCTGACTAACACCACTTTGTTTTCTTCAATGTCCCGTGGCCCGATTTCTAGGCGGACCGGAATGCCTTTCATTTCCGATTCGCTGAACTTCCATCCCGGCTTTTTATCGCTGGCGTCGATGCCGACGCGGAATTTCGATTTTAATGCCTGCTGCAGTTCATACGCTGCATCCAAGACTCCTTCTTTATGCTGGGCAATCGGCACAACCAGCACTTGAGTCGGTGCGACGGCTGGAGGCAGGACCAGCCCTTTGTCATCGCCGTGCACCATAATCATGGCGCCTATGATGCGCGTAGTGAAGCCCCAGGAGGTCTGGTGGACCGTCTGCAGTTTGCCGTCCCGGTCCAAAAATTCAATGCCAAAGGCTTTTGCGAAACCTGTGCCTAAATTATGCGAAGTTCCGGATTGCAGCGCTTTGCCATCGTGCATCAAACTTTCAATCGTGTACGTGTATTTCGCGCCGGCGAATTTCTCTTTTTCCGTTTTTTGTCCTTTGACGACCGGAATGGCCAGCACCCGTTCACAAATATCCGCATAAACTTCTAGCATTTTCACGGTTTCTTCGTGGGCATCCTGGTCCGTTTCATGGCATGTATGGCCTTCCTGCCATAAGAATTCAAGCGTCCGCAAAAACGGCCGGGTGGTTTTTTCCCAGCGGACGACATTCGCCCACTGGTTGTATAGCTTTGGCAAGTCGCGGTATGAATGGATGATGTTCTTGTAATGCTCGGCAAACAGCACTTCTGAAGTCGGGCGGATGCACAGGCGTTCCGCTAATTCTTCATCGCCGCCGTGCGTTACCCAAGCCACTTCCGGCGCAAAGCCTTCGATATGGTCTTTTTCTTTTTGCAGCAGGCTTTCCGGAATCAGAAGCGGCATATATACATTGTCATGTCCGGTTGCTTTGATTTCCGTATCCAATGCATTCTTGATGTTTTCCCAGATGGCATAACCATATGGCCGGATGATCATCGATCCCCGCACGCTTGAATAATCGACCAGTTCCGCTTTCAACACCACGTCTGTGTACCACTGCGCAAAATCTTCATCCATATTTGTAATTTGTTCCACTAGGTTCTTTGCCATATCCATTCTCCTTTTCGGTATATTAATTGAAAACAAAAAAAGCCCTGCTCAAAATAAGGGACCCAGAAGGCGGTACCACCCTAATTTAAAGCAAAGCTTTACTCTCGAACATGATAACGGTATGGACCGCTGCATTTTTCAATGCAGAATATGAAAGGCAGGTTCAATAGCTTCCTTTGGGTTCCTCTCACCAAACGGGACCCTCTCTGAAAAAGAAACGTCTATTTACTAATCCTTAAAATTTCTGATTCTGCTATTTATATTTTAATTAGCTTAATTGAAATAGAATATTTAGTCAATAAGATTTAAGATAGGATTAAGAGATATTCTGTTTTCCAGAAAGGAAAGGGGTAAACGATGAAAGCGATCTTATTTGATTTTGACGGCACACTGGCCAATACGCTGCCCGTCTGCGATGTGGCTTTCCAGCATGTCTTCAGAAAATTTGACGGGCGCGAACTTTCTTCTGCCGAGGTCCGGGCGATGTTCGGTCCATCCGAAACAGGCATTATCCGCAAAAACCTTAAATATACCGATAAAGATGAAGCAATCGAACAGTATTATGCCAAATACCTGGAGCGCCATGCTGAACTGGTTGAGCCCAATCTAGAAATCCATGACTTGCTTCTTTTACTAAAAGAACAAGGAATGAAATTGGGAATTGTCACCGGCAAAGCAAGAAGAAGCCTCGACATCTCCCTCGAAGCGCTGGGCTGGGAAGGATTGTTTGACGCCATCATTACAGGAGACGATGTGGAAAAGCCGAAACCGGATCCGGAAGGTGTGCTGAAAATCTTAGTGCAATTAAATATTGTCGAAAATGAAGCGATTTTCATTGGCGACAGCGATGCGGATATACTGGCGGGCATTGAAGCAGGCGTCCTGACAATCGGCGTCCAATGGCTGCCGGACTATCAGACTTTGGAATTTGCCGCTGCACCTGATTTTCATTTCAAAACGGTCAATGATTTCAAGGAAGCATTAGAAAGGGGATTCAAATGAGTACAAAATGGCTCGAATGGGCGCAAAGAATTCAGTCGCTGTCCCAGGCAGGACTGGCTTATTCCAAAAACGTCTACGATTTGGAGCGCTTTGAAGAATTGCGCGATATCAGTGTGGAAATTTTAAAAGAGCATACCGAACTGGAAATGGAAAAAATCAAAGACTTGTTCGCAAACGACACCGGCTACCAGACGCCGAAATTGGATATCCGCGGAGCCGTTTTCAAAGACGGAAAAATTTTGATGGTCCATGAAAAAATCGATGACTGCTGGTCTTTGCCTGGCGGCTTTTGCGACATCGGCCTTTCCCCTGCAGAAAATATCGTAAAGGAAATCAAGGAAGAATCGGGGTTTAACGTAGTGCCGGTGAAACTTTTAGCCGTTCTGGATATGAAGAAACACCCGCACCCTCCCCATGCTTTCCATTATTATAAAATCTTTATCCAGTGCGAAATTGTCGGTGGGAATGCTGCAAATGGCGTGGAAACTCAAGATGTGGAGTTCTTTGAAGAAGGCAAGCTGCCGCCATTGTCCATCAACCGGAATACCGAATCGCAAATTCAGTTATTATTTGATTTTTGGAGAGATCCGGGCAAGGTAGCAGTGTTTGATTAAGGTGATTTCCATGCAGAAGGAAAATAATGACTTTTCCTTCTGCTGAAATCTCTCTATCCCTTTAATCCAACAGGTTCCCCATCACGAATGTATGATGGAATTTTCCATCTGAAAGGAGTTTGTCGTTCTTCAATACCCCTTCTGTTTCAAATCCCAGTTTTTCATAAAGCGCCACCGCTTTTTGATTTTCTTCCAGAACATACAGAACGATTTTTTGGATGCCGATTGATTTGGCCCATGCAATCGATTCGTTCAATAAGTTTTTTCCGATGCCGTGCCCCCAATATTCCTTTAACACCCCAACACCAAACTCCACTTTATGCAAAGAGCGCTTCAAATGGCTGCCCTCACATCTTGAAAAACCGAGAATCCGGCCATGGCTTTCAGCGACCAAAAACAAATTCCTTGGATGATTCGCATCTTCTTCGATTAACCGTTCAAATCCAATTACGTTGATAAACCCTTCCCCTTTTTCCCGGTCCATGTTCTCTGTTTCTCCATCGATTTGCAACCGAACTTCGGACAGTTGCGCGGCATCCTCCACTTGGGCAGGCCGGATTGTATACTTCTTATCTTTCACCAGAAATTCCTGCTTGTCCAAAAACATTCCACCCCTCCTATTCTTAATGAAAAATAACCATCCTCCATTCCTTGTTCAGGAATGGCAAAGATGGTTATCCGGTTGCTTAGTATTTATTACCTTTATCCCCGTGACGTTCCAGTAATTCCTCAAACGACAGGTTCTTTTCGCGCTGCTGACGCTCGAATACTCGTTGCGCTTCGATTTCATCCTGCCGCTGCTGTTCTTCTTTCAGCAATTCTTTTTTTGTGGCTTGCAGCTTTGCCAGAATGTCTTCCGGCAACTGGCTGCTTGCTTCTTCTTTTTTCTTTGGTGCATTCTGCTTTGCTGCTTTTTTCTTAGCCATACTTGTTCTCTCCTTAAGGGCGTTTTACGATGGTCGCTACGCCTTGGCCGCCGCCGATACACAGTGTCGCAAGGCCTGTTTTCGCATCGCGTTTCTGCATTTCATGGAGAAGCGACACAAAAACGCGGGCTCCGCTTGCACCGATTGGATGTCCAAGGGCAATCGCACCGCCGTTGACATTCAGAATGTCGTGGTTGAATTTCAATTCACGGTCAACCGCAATCGACTGGGCAGCAAATGCTTCGTTTGCCTCGATCAATTCGATTTCTTCAAGCGATAAGTCCGCTTTTTTTAAGGCATTTTTCACTGCCTGGACAGGTCCGATTCCCATAACCGACGGATCGACCCCGGCATTGCCATTCGCCACAATCGTCGCTAGCGGCTTAAGCCCCAGTTCGTCCGCTTTCGCTTTTGACATCACGACTACTGCCGCTGCGCCGTCATTGATGCCGGATGCATTGCCAGCTGTAACGCTGCCTTCTTTTTTAAATGCCGGACGCAATTTCCCCAACTTTTCAGCAGTGGAATCACGTTTTACGTATTCATCTGTTTTAAAAATCACCGGCTCGCCTTTGCGCTGTGGAATTTCGACCGGCACGATTTCATCATCAAACTTGCCTGCGTCGATAGCCGCTGCGGCACGAGCTTGTGAACGGGCTGAAAACTCATCTTGTTCTTCACGCGTTATTTCATAGCGGTCGCATAAGTTTTCCGCTGTAATTCCCATATGGTAATCGTTGAACGCACAAGTCAAGCCGTCAACGAGCATGCTGTCGACTACCTTTTGGTCGCCCATGCGGAAGCCGCTGCGTGCATTTTCGAGCAAATACGGTGCTTGGCTCATGTTTTCCATTCCACCGGCAACCACGATTTCCGCATCCCCTGCATAAATCGCCTGATACGCCAGATGAACCGCTTTCAGTCCGGACCCGCAGACTTTATTGATCGACATGGCTGGCACCGTGTCGGGAAGACCCGCTTGAATGGATGCTTGGCGTGCCGGGTTTTGGCCGAGTCCTGCCTGCAGCACATTGCCCATGATCACTTCCGAAACTTGTTCCGGTGCTATTCCCGCTTTTTCAACGGCTTCTTTAATGACAATCGCCCCTAATTTGGTAGCGGGTACATCTTTTAACGCTCCCTGGAACGATCCGATTGCTGTACGAACGGCACTGACAATAACGATTTCTTGTGACACTTTGTTTTCCCCCTTGTTTGGTTGTTTACCGGTTGCTCTTTTCTCCCTCTACTGGCTAAAATGGTAGCAGGAGGGATACTATGTTCATTTTACCAAATAGTGCAACGATTATCGAGGTCGGACCAAGAGACGGACTTCAAAATGAAGCGAAAGTAGTTTCAACCGAACACAAATTGCAATTTATCGAAAGTTTGCAGCAAGCGGGTGTCCAGGAAATGGAACTGACGTCTTTTGTCTCGCCGAAATGGGTCCCGCAAATGGCTGACGCGAAAGACATCATGGCCAACGTGGAGAAATCCGGAAGGCAATTGGTCTTGACGCCGAATGAAAAAGGCATCAATGCTGCACTCGAATCCGGAGCCCAAGCAGTTGCGGTATTCGTCGGGGTGTCGAATACGTTCAACAAGAAAAATATCAATAAAACAACAAATGAAAGCATGGAAGCGCTTAAACCGCTTATCCTTCAATTAAAACAAGACGGCGTCTTTGTCCGGGCCTGCATATCAACAGCGTTCCACTGCCCTTTTGAAGGGGCGATCAAACCGGAAGACACACTTTCGCTATGCCGGCAGTTTGTCGACTGGGGCGCGGACGAATTAAGCGTTGCCGATACAATCGGCATGGCGACGCCTGTGGAAAGCTACCAACTGTTTTCGCAATTAAAAGAAGCGTTTCCAGACGTATTGATAACGGCCCATTTCCACGACACACGCAAAATGGCGTTGGCCAATATATTTGCGGCGCTTCAAGCAGGCGTGGACCGGTTTGATTCATCCGCCGGCGGACTTGGGGGCTGCCCGTTTGCACCCGGCGCTACCGGAAATGTCGCAACCGAGGATGTCGTCAATATGCTGCACCAAATGGGCATTGAAACGGGCATCGACCTCGACCGGTTGTGCGAGGCTGTCCAAAAAATTGAACCTTATGTATCGAATCCGGTTGATACCGGCATGTATCGGCTTTATAAAAATCGGACCTAAGAGGAGCAACGGGATATGAACAAACGTTTTTGGCAAGTTTCAGCCATTGTGTCAAGCGGGCTTGCTGTCGCTGTTGCGGGAGTCGGCATTGCCACCAGCAACCGGTTGATGTACGTGAAGAAAAAAGACGAAAGCCTCATTTTAGAGCGGGAAACTACTGCTAAACGCTACGACGAAGTCTGGTATGCCAAGGTCAAAAAAAGCGAACGATGGATCGAATCGGAAAACGGCTATCCCATCAAAGCGATTTTTCTGGAGCCGCACAACACGAATCGTTATGTCATTATCTGCCACGGCGTTACTGAAACAAAAGTGAACTCGTTTAAATATGCCCGTATGTTTGAACGGCTCGGCTTTAATTCTGTCGTATACGACCATCGCCGCCACGGTGACACCGGAGGAAAAACCACCAGCTTTGGCCATTACGAAAAACTGGACTTAAAAGCAGTCGTTGAAGCGCTGAAACTGCACGCCGGCCCTGACTTGGTATTCGGCATACACGGAGAATCGATGGGAGCGGCGACAACGCTCCTCTATGCCGGCATGGAAGACAACGCGGCTTTTTACATTGCCGATTGCGCCTATTCGGATATTTCCAAGCAAATCCTGCATGTCATGAAAACGACTACGCCGCTGCGCACTTCACTTGCTTTGAAACTGGCGGCCGTGTTCATGAAACTGCGGGACGGCTATTCCATCAGTACGGTGTCCCCGATTGATGCGGTCCCGACTATTAAAAAGCCGGTTCTGTTCATCCATAGCCTCAATGATGAGTTCGTTTTGCCGGAAATGTCGCGGGAAATGTATGAGCTGAAGAACGGTCCCAAAGCACTCAAAGTGTTCGACGAAGGGGCACACGCCCAGTCATTCAACAAGAATCCGGAAGAATACGAAGCAACGGTCGCAGATTTTTTAATGGAAAATGGGCTGTTGTCGTCCGAAACGCAAAAAAGCACTCATTGAGAGTGCTTTTTTTCATACCTGCTTTATTTCTTTTTATTCAGCACCAACTTCAGTCCGGCTTCGGCTTCTGCGCCAATGAAAAATTCCACGACCGGTCCGGTTCTGGCCACTCCTTTTACATGCAGTTCGATCGTATCCAGACTGTAATCCGACAAGCCCTTCACCATCTCATTGATTTGGTCCATTGACACCGGCAGCACTTTCCCCGCTCCTGCCGTATTGAAACTTTCTTGTTCTTTGCTGTCTTCTTTTTCAATCACCGGCATGTAAAAGACGAACTCTTCTTGTTCAGGCATACTGTTCCCTCCCATTTCTGAAGTTCTTTCAGTCTCCTTTTACCTGTTTGGCGCTCCATTGAAACGTTGGGCGCCATTCAATCCGCCAAATGCCTTTGCGCACTCAATTTTGGCCATGAAAAAAAGCACTCTATGTGAGTGCTTCTTATTTTTTAGCTGGTTTTCCAGGTTTAGTTGACGCTTTATTCATTTGAGCCATCATTTGGTTGATTTTTTTCTGAGACGGTTTTTGTCCCATTTGCATCATCATGATTCGCAGCATTTCTTCATTGATTGGTGGATTGTCTTGCAAATATTTCATCATGTATCGGCGAGCGATATAGAATCCAAGTGCAACACCTGCGAGTAAAGCCACGATTACGATTAAGATCCAAATCCATGTATCCATTCTTGTTACCTCCTTCGTGTTGCGTAAATAAGTAGTGCACCACAATGGATTATACTATAAATCCGTTCCTGTGACCATAAGATGAAAATAATAAAAGCGGAAGCAATCTTCCGCTTCCGCTTTTCTGTCATATTATTGTTCGTTGATCAAATTCTTGACTTTGTTGACCACGTTTTCTGGAGTAAAGCCGAATTCTTTCATGATGCGCTCGCCCGGTGCACTTGCACCGAAGCGGTCGATGGAAAGGATATCGCCTTCATCGCCAGTGTAGCGTTCCCAGCCGAATGATGATCCCATTTCGATCGCCAAACGTTTTTTCACTGTTTTTGGAATGACGGACTGTTTGTATTCTTTGTCTTGTTTCTCGAAACGGTCCCAAGAAGGCATCGATACAACAGAAACCGAAATTCCTTCTTCAGCCAATTGCTTCTGTGCTGCTACAGCAAGGCTGACTTCAGATCCAGTCGCAAGAAGCAATGCTTGCGGGTTTTCTGCAGGAGAAACCACATACGCACCTTTTTCCACGCCGCTTTCTGAAAGCTCGCCTGAATGCTCAAGCACTGGCAAGTCCTGGCGGGAAAGAACAAGCAAAGTTGGAGTTGTTTTTGCAGTCAATGCCAACTTCCAAGCTGCTTTTGTTTCGTTTGCATCTGCTGGACGGACAACGCTCAAATTCGGCATTGCACGAAGTGACGCAAGATGTTCAACCGGCTCGTGAGTCGGTCCATCTTCCCCGACCGCTACGCTGTCGTGTGTAAATACAAATGTTACTGGAAGTCCCATCAGTGCCGCCAAACGGATGGCTGGGCGTACGTAGTCGCTGAATACGAAGAACGTGCCGCCGAATACATGAAGGCCGCCGTGAAGCGCCATGCCGTTTAACGCAGTACCCATCGCAAATTCACGTACTCCAAACCAGATATTGCGTCCGGCTGGGTTTTCAGCGTCAAAGTCGCCTCCGCCTTTGATGTTGGTTTTGTTAGATCCTGCAAGGTCCGCACTGCCTCCGAAGAACGAAGGAACCGCTTTGGCAATGGCATTGACCATATCGCCAGAAGACGCACGCGTCGCTTGCTTCTTGCCAACTTCATAAGTCGGGAATTCCGCATCGAAGTTTTCAGGAAGTTCACCTTTGATCGCTTTTTGAAGTTGAGCCGCAAGTTCCGGATGCTCGGATTCGTACTGTTTGTAAAGCTCGTTCCAAGCTGCTTCCGCTTTGCCGCCAAGCTCATCTGTTGCTTGTTTGAATGTTTCATAGACTTCTTCAGGAACGTGGAAGTCCTGATCAAATGTCCACTTGTAGTATTCTTTAGCCAGTTTCATTTCGTCTTCGCCAAGTGGTGCACCGTGCGCATCTGCTTTACCGGATTTGTTTGGAGCTCCGTAGCCGATTACGGTTTTCACTTCAATGATTGTCGGTTTGTCGGATGACTGTTTAGCCTGAGCAATTTTTTCAGACAAATCGTCCAGCTCGTTGCCGTCGTTTACACGCAAGTAGTTCCAGCCATAAGACTCGAAACGTTTTTGAATGTCTTCCGAGAAACTCATGCTCAAGTCGCCATCAAGCGAAATGTCGTTGCTGTCATAAAGGACAACCAATTTGTTCAATTTCAAATGGCCGGCAAGTGAGATCGCTTCACCAGCAACACCTTCCATCAAATCCCCGTCTCCGCATAAAGCGAATGTGTGGTGGTCAACGATGTCCAGGTTTTCTTTATTGTATGTAGCTGCTAAATGGCGTTCTGCCATCGCCATTCCGACTGCCATCCCAATCCCTTGTCCAAGCGGGCCCGTAGTGGCTTCTACACCTTTCGTGTGGTGGTATTCAGGGTGTCCAGGTGTTTTGGAATCCCATTGGCGGAAGTTTTTGATTTCGTCCAATGACAAGCCATATCCGCTTAAGTGAAGCAAGCTATATAGAAGCATCGATCCGTGTCCAGCCGATAACACAAAACGGTCGCGGTTGAACCAGTCCGGATTGCTCGGGTTATGGTGCATGTGTTTAGTCCATAAAGTGTAAGCCATAGGAGCAGCGCCCATTGGCAATCCAGGGTGGCCCGAATTAGCTTTTTCGATAGCATCTATGGAAAGTGTGCGAATCGTAGTCACTGCAAGTTGATCTGCATGGTTTGACATAAAAAAACATCCTCTCTAATACAAAATTTCATCCCTTTCTAGTGTAGTCAACAATAGAAAAGAATACAAATAAAAAAAGAATAAGTATTAATTTAAATACTTATTCTCGCGGATATTTTTAATTTTGTCAGGCGTTACATCGTCGCCGTTCGGATCGATCACTTTTACGTTTTCAATTGTTCCGCGCATCGTTTTGCGGAAAACCTGCAAATATTCTTCCCGCAAGGAAGATTGCTCTTTTGCTTCTTCAACTGACAAGCCAGCAGTTTTCGATTTACGCGATAATTCGTTGATTCGCTTTAATTTATCTGGAGATAACATCAAATACCACCTTTCTTCTTTCATATCGTACAAAAGAAGAGGCATTTCTGCAATATATTAGCCCTGTTTCATCTGTTCAAATTCTTTATAGCGCCGATGGACGGTTGCTTTGCTGGCCTTGTAGCCAAACCCTTGCAAGGTGATCGCAATCTCATGGAAAGTCAATCCGTTTTCTTTCAGGCTGACAATTTGGTCAATCGGCAAATCAAGGCGTTCCCGGCCTTCCGGATTGCCTTTGCCTTTCAAGTTTTTTTCAGGTTTATAGCCATTTTCGACTGCGCGCTTCATGCCGCGCTTGATTTTGGCATTATGTATTTTCCGTTGATATTCTTCTACAATCGCTAAAATTTCCAGCACCATATCGTCCATATCGTTTAACGCGATTGGACCCCGGTCGGATAAGGTATACACTTCAACTCCGTATTTTTTCATGACATGCAAAAGAGCAATGCGGGCATGGCCTCGCCCAAGACGGGTTTCGTCCTGGACAAAGACCGCATCGATTTTTTCAGTCTTGATGCAATTCAGCATTTCGAGCAGACCTTCCCGGTCCATTTCATAGCCGCTATGCTGATCGGAAAAAATTTGGTCAACGATATACGATTGTTCAAATGCAAATTTCAGCAATTCTTCTTCTTGTCTTTCGAGCGAAGTTTCTTGAGTGTCTTTCGTGGTACTGACTCGGCAATAGATTAACGCAGTCTTTTTCATTCTGCATCACCTGCCAGCTTGATGGTTTCATCTGGGGCATATTTTAGTCGATCACTGGGAATCTTAATCGATTGACCGGCGACGATTTTCGAAGTAGTTAAACCGTTTTCCTTCATAATTTCGTCTATCCACTGCTGATGGGGAGTTTCACCGCTGAAAGATTCCGCTAATGTCCATAAAGTATCGCCTTCTTCAATTTGCACATGGCTCATTTGAGCTTCTTCGTTATTGTGGTTCACCACGGTAAAAATCGAAAATATAAGAATCAATGTAAATAATGCAGTAAAATAAGAATGTTTTTGGATAATTGTCATATGAACCGCCTCCTAGGAATGTGTGTTCGGAATATATGTTCTTATGTTAATGCGAACAAGTGTTTTTGTCAACAAATAAATTCGAACCTATGTTTGCATTTCAAAGCCCAAGTTGATATACTATGGGTAGAAAAACATAACTGAACAACTAAAAAGAGGTGAAACTGTTGAAAAAAGTATCGAAGCGCCAAGAAGATATTTTAACTTTCATAAAAGACGAAGTTCGGGCAAAAGGCTATCCGCCTTCCGTACGTGAAATTGGAGAAGCAGTTGGCTTGGCATCAAGTTCGACTGTCCATGGCCATTTGGCAAGATTGGAAAGCAAAGGCTTAATCCGGCGCGACCCGACAAAACCAAGAGCGATTGAAATTATCAGCACAGACGATGCGTTAATCGAAAAAAATCCTGTATTGCATGTGCCTTTGATCGGTAAAGTTACGGCAGGCTTGCCAATTACGGCTATTGAAAACGTGGAAGAATACTTCCCATTGCCGCAAAGCTACGGCACGGAAGAAGACCATATCTTCATGCTGGAAATTATGGGTGAAAGTATGATCGAAGCAGGCATCCTGAACGGGGACTACGTTGTTGTACGCCAGCAGCAGTCCGCAAACAATGGCGACATTGTTGTCGCAATGACTGCTGATGACGAAGCAACCGTCAAACGCTTTTTCCGCGAAGAAGGCTACTTCCGTTTGCAGCCTGAAAACTCCTCGATGGATCCGATTATCGTAGACCAAGTCTCCATTTTGGGCAAAGTCGTCGGCGTCTACCGCCAAATTCATTAAAAAAGATTGTTTCTTGTTAACCTATGCAAGAACCATGATGGCCCAAACGAAAAAACGCTGAGATTTTTTTCTCAGCGTTTTTTCATTTGGAATGACTTTGTGCTTTTTATTTTTCACACGAAAACACCAGCATGACCGGGATGCGCCGGCGCCGCTGATACTCTTCCTCGCTGGTGAACGATTGGCGGTCGGGTTCCCCTTCACGCAAAGCTTTCACTTTAAAACCGGCTCCTGTCAAAGCTGTAAAATAAGTTTCAATTGTCCGGTGGTGTTTGACGACGATTTTATCAATCCAAGGTTCTTTTCGTTCACCTTGGATAAAATAGTCATCGACCAGCCAGTTTTCTCTTCTTTCACCGGCTTGCTTGCTTTCAAATGACGAAGTCGTCAAAGGATGCTGAACACTGAACAGGAAATGGCCTTGTTCGTTTAAGCTTGCGTACACTTTGGCAAATAATGTTTCGACATCTTCTATATAGTGTATGGCAAAGCGGGACGTCACTACATCAAACCTTCCCTTTGGAAAAGGGTATTCTTCCATTGTCCCTTGAAAAAGAGTGCCAGAGGTCTCTTTTAAGGTTTCCTTCGCCAATAAGGCCATGGCTTCAGATCCCTCGACTCCTTCATAGGATACTGCTCCTGCAGCCATCAGTTCACGCCCGAAAGCGGCATCTCCACAACCCAAATCCAGGATGCGCTTCCCGCTCACATCTCCTAACAGTTCGAAAATGATCGGCTTTTCAATTGCATTGTTCGGGCTTTCTTGCCGCCCTCTGCGTTTTAAATAATTCGATAAAAAATCAGTTTGGTCATATACACTTGAGCCTTTGAATTCCAATGCTGCGATTCCCCCTTTGTTTTCTATCCCATTTTTTGGCTATAAAACAAGCATGCGCTGCGAGAGCGATGCTTGTTTTATCAAGATTCATTGACAACGATATATTTTACAAGATTAATCGTGATCCGGTAAATTTTTTTGCTTGCTTCATCCGTCACATCATATGTTCCGTTTGAAGGGATTTTGGCTAAAGCAGATTCTTTGTCTACAGCTTGTACAGAAAGAACAATCGTGTTGCCTTGGTCGAAATAAAATTCCACTTGAAATGTTTTCATTTGGTGACCTCCTCTGTTATTGCTTTAAGACGCTTCCTTCAGTGTAACATACCGGCAGGCTATTGCTGATTATATATTTCTTTATAGGCAATAACTTTCAGGGCCAGCATTTCTTCCTCCGTCAGTTTGCCTTCCAGTTTCTGCACGGCTTCCTGTGGCGTCATGGTGCCGCTTTGGACACCATTTCGTATCGTATTCAGTTCAGTCATGCCAACTTTTTGAACTAGTACCCGAGTCGCCTGTCCTGTTGTATTAAAGGGCAATGAACTTTCATCTGCTGCTTTTGCCTCTTCGATATACCCGGATAGCTCAGGATCGCTTTCTACATATTCCTTAACTTCATCCAGTTTCCCGCTGCTTTCCATTTGTTCAGTTGCCTCATCTACTATTTTCTCCGAAGCCATATTTGTTCCGAAATAATACACAGCAACGGCGCCTAAAGAAAACACAACGAGCAGTACAATTAAGACTTTCAATATTTTCATCTATGAATCCTCCAATTTATCTTTGCTATTAAGACGCTACTCCAGCAAAAAAGTTACAGTCTCTAAAATAGACAATACCCTGAACCTGGACTCTTTTCTAGAAAAGGATCCAGTTTCAGGGTGTTGAGGGTCAAAGCTCACTTAATTTTCGTTCTTCAGTTTCCGCTGCTCAGCTATCCACCAATCAATATGGTTTGAATCGAAAAAGATCATGTCTCCATATGCCTGGCTATGCGGAATCTTTCGTTGGGCCATAAAGTGCTGCACCCGCTCTTCGGTCATTGGGTAACCCACTGTTTCCAAATATTCCAGCAGATTTTTTATCCCTTGTATCTTTTTCATTTAATCACCCCCACAAAATCCTCCTGGCACATATGCCACAGAAAATTCAGTACGAGTTATTAACATATTAAAAGGGTACTTTTATTCATACCCGATATGCAGCTTTTTTAACCCCCTCTTCTCGAAGTGGTCACCGGTTCCGTGTAATTTTTGATTTTCACTAATTTAATGTCGGTTTTATTAAAAATATTCAATTCGCCAAAGACATCTTCAAATTGGACAATATTTTCAGAAAGAGCCATTGCAGCGACGTTTTCCCTCGACTCCGCTTCTACCGTTCTTTCAACTGTCAGCCCTTTTTCCAAAAAATACTGGATCACAAATTTTTTCACGGTCTCACCTCCTCTTTAAACTTTCTTCAATCATCTGCTTGAATCCTTTAAAAACCAACGAATTTCAGCGATTTTCACTATTTCGGAAAAAGTCAGCAGCTTATACGTATCTAAAAAAGCCAGCATTGGTCTGCTGGCAGTTCGGTTCTGAAAATGCTCTATTTAATTGCCTAAATTTTTGATTTGTTCAATGATGCTGGTAATTTCCTGAAGAGATTGGAACGCCTGGTTATTCTTCAGCACTTCTGAATTGAGTTTGCCGCCTTCTATGTTCTCCAAATACAAGTCGATGCCTTCCACTGCGCGTTTGTTTTGGTCCACTACTTGCTGGTGCAGGTCTGCCCCGATTTCAGGGGCTTCCAGCTCATTGAATTCTTCGATATTTGTTTTCATTTCTTCCAGCTTTGTCTCCAGTTCTTTTGCAGCCTGCTCGTCATTGACCGCTCTTTTTGCCAGATCCGGGACTTCCTTGCCAAAAGCTGTGGCCTCGTTTGCGTATTCGGAAGCTTCCGTGGCGTAATTCAAAGTATTGTTGACCCCTTCAAGCGCCGAACAGCCGCTGAGCAACATGCCGCTTGCTATTAGAAATGCCAGAGATATCTTTTTCATATTGTGCCTCCTGCGTATACTGACTTATTGGCATCAGTATAACATGTAGCTTGCGATCTTTCTAAGGTTGGCAAGCATGATCAAGAATATAAAGAAATAAAAAAACCGTTGAAGCTTAAAAGCTCCAACGGTCCATCTATTAATACATCTTCAAGTATTGCTCGCGCTCCCATGGGTGTACGGCAATGCGGAACATGTCCCACTCAATTTCTTTTGCTTCAACAAAGTTATTGAGGATGTGCTCGCCAAGAGCTTTCTTCATCACTTCGTCGCTTTGCAGTTCTTGTAGTGCGGCATACAATGTCGGCGGAAGGTCTTGGATGCCAACAGCTTCGCGTTCTTTCCGGTTCATTGCATAGATGTTGCGGTCAACCGCTTTCGGCGGCGTCATTTTGTTCTTGATGCCATCAAGGCCAGCTGCTAAAAGAGCCGCCATTGCCAGATACGGATTGGCTGCTGGATCTACTGAACGCACTTCTACACGCGTCGACAAACCGCGTGAAGCCGGAACGCGAATCAACGGACTGCGGTTTTGCCCCGACCAAGCCACATAGCAAGGCGCTTCATATCCTGGCACCAATCGTTTATACGAGTTGACTGTAGGATTTGTAATTGCCGTAAAGCCTTGGGCGTGCTCAAGAATCCCCGCTAAGAACTGGTAAGCTGTTTCGCTTAATTTCATTTCGCCGTCTTCGTCAAGGAACGCATTTTCGTTTCCTTTGAAAAGGGAAACGTTCATGTGCATCCCTGATCCGCTCACACCGAATAATGGCTTCGGCATAAATGTAGCATGCAATCCGTGTTTACGCGCAATCGTCTTAACGACCAATTTGAACGTCTGAATATCATCACATGCTTTCAAGGCAGCAGCATATTTAAAGTCGATTTCGTGCTGGCCTGGAGCTACTTCATGATGGGAAGCTTCAATTTCAAAGCCCATCTCTTCCAATTCCAAAACGATGTCGCGGCGGCAGTTTTCGCCAAGGTCCATAGGAGCCAAGTCAAAATATCCGCCGTTGTCGTTCAGTTCAAGCGAAGGTTCCCCGCTCGCGTCCAATTTGAACAGGAAGAATTCCGGTTCCGGCCCAAGGTTGAAATGCGTGAAGCCCAGCTCTTCCATTTCTTTAAGTACACGTTTTAAGTTATTGCGTGGATCGCCTTCAAACGGCGTACCATCCGCACGGTAAATGTCGCAGATCAAACGCGCGACTTTCCCTTTCCCGGTGATCCAAGGGAAGACGACCCAAGTATCCAAATCCGGGAATAAGTACATATCCGATTCTTCGATGCGCACAAATCCATCGATGGAAGAACCGTCGAACATCATTTTATTATCGAGTGCTTTGTCCAATTGGGACGTCGGAATTTCAACGTTTTTAATGATTCCGAGGATGTCGGTGAATTGCAGTCGGATAAAGTTTACTTCTTCTTCTTTCACTAATCGTTTAATGTCTTCCTTCGTGTACTTGCCCATGTTCTCTTCACTCTCCTATAAGTTTTATGTAACCCGTCTCAATGGAAGAAACGGGATAAATCCCCCTGGCGATGACCGCCTCTGTCATAAGCCTTTAAGCTCATGAATTCTTCCCGCATAATCTGGCGCAATTCAGCATCGCTGATTGTTTTCGGATTAGCTTGTTCAACTTTTGGCTGAACGTTCATGGAAAAAATTTTCTTGATGCCGGCCATATTCAAGCCTTGATCCAAATAATCTTTGATCTCCAGCAGGGTATCCACGTCATTTAACGAAAACATGCGCTTATTTCCCTCTGTTCGGGCAGGGCTGATCAGCTCGTGCTCTTCATAGTAACGGATTTGGCGCGCTGTGAGTTCCGTCAGCTGCATGACAATGCTGATTGGAAGAAGCGGCATGGTCCGGCGAACCCGATTCGTCATTTTTTTCACCCTTTTCACTTATTACTACTCTCTCAGTATAAGTCATGTCAGTTTATCTGTCAACACCATGTAAGATAACCTGACACATTAAAAATCCCGCATCGTAAAATGCGGGACTAAGCTTACAGCAATCCGCTGTTTTTTAAGGTCTCCACTGAATTTAAGACAGCAATTTTCACATGTTCATAAGTTAAGCCGCCTTGGATAAAAGCGGTATAAGGCGGACGGATCGGGCCATCTGCCGTCAGTTCGATGCTGGAGCCCTGGACAAACGTGCCTGCGGCCATGATGACATCATCTTCATAGCCCGGCATATAGGCCGGTTCCGGTTTGAACTGCGCATTGACCGGCGAACTTGCCTGGATGGTCTGGCAAAAAGCAATCATTTGCTCAGCGGTCTTGAACGATACAGACTGGATCAAATCCGTCCGTTTAGCCGAGTAATGAGGCGTGGTGTGCATACCGATCGATTCAAGCAAGGCGGAAGTGAAAATAGCGCCTTTCAACGCTTGTGATACGATATGCGGAGCCATGAAAAAGCCCTGATACATATCAGGAAGCGCATTTAAAGAAGCCCCAGCCTCTCCTCCTATACCCGGAGAAGTCATGCGGTAACCGCATTTTTCGACTAAATCTTTTTTTCCGGCAATATAGCCGCCGATTTTTGCCATGCCACCGCCTGGATTTTTGATTAACGAGCCCGCAATCAAATCTGCTCCCGCTTCAATCGGTTCGCGCTCTTCGACAAACTCACCGTAGCAATTGTCGACAAAAATGATGGCATCGGATTTCAGCACACGGATTCTTGTCACCATGTCTTCGATTTCATCTACCGTAAATGAAGGCCGTGTATCGTAGCCGCGCGATCGCTGGATCGCAATGACTTTCGTTTTCTCGTGGATCACCGATTCCGCAGCTGCCCAGTCAATTTCATTGGATTCAGTCAGCGGGACATGCTGGTAGCTGATGCCGAAGTCTTTCAGCGATCCCGTATCTTGTTCGCCTCCGGAGACAATGGAATCGAGCGTATCGTAAGGCTTGCCGGTAATGTACAACAATTCGTCCCCCGGGCGCAAAACGCCGAACAAGGAAATCGTGATGGCGTGCGTACCGGAAATGATTTGTGGGCGCACCAGTGCCGCTTCCGCACGAAAAACATCGGCATACACCCGTTCCAACGTATCGCGGCCTTCGTCGTCATAGCCATAGCCGGTCGACGGATTGAAATGATGGTCACTGACTTTCTGGCGGTGGAAGGCATCCAGCACCTTCTTTTGATTCAAAAAGGCAATATCGTCTGCTTTTCTTAGCTCTTTTTGTATGGTTTCTTCTATATCCCTGATCATCGTTTGCATCTAATTCTCCATTCTTGTGTACTTACTTATCTATTATGCAAGGAAACTTGAAAATGCGTCAAATTCTGCTACAATTCATAGAGTTGAAGAGATTGGGAGGATGCCAAAATGGCGTGGGAAGTATTAAGTGCTATCGGGACGATCGCTTTTGCGGTGTCCGGCGCTATTATCGCAATGGAAGAAGAATATGATATTTTCGGAGTGTACTTGTTGGGCGTGGTGACGGCATTCGGTGGAGGGGCGATCCGGAATTTGCTGATCGGGGTTCCGGTGTCGGCGCTCTGGGAACAGGAAATGATGTTCCAGCTGGCGCTCGCATCCATTACACTGGCTTTTTTGTTTCCAAACCGGCTGCTCGGCCCGTGGAATCGCTGGGGGAATTTTTTCGATGCCATCGGCTTGTCTGCTTTTGCCATCCAAGGCGCCTTGTATGCCGTGGATTTGAACATGCCGGTGTATGCCGTCGTTGTGGCAGCCGTCTTGACCGGCTCCGGCGGAGGCATGGTACGGGATCTGCTTGCCGGCCGGAAACCGCTGGTGCTAAGGGCGGAAATTTATGCCGTCTGGGCAGCCATTGCCGGCATATTAATCAGTTTCGATATGATCCAGACCGATCTCATATTGTATGGACTGTTCATCTGCATTACAACTTTGCGCGTTCTGTCTTATCTTTATAAATGGAGGCTGCCGACACGCAAAATCCACTCCGTATGAATAAACAAAAGAACGGCTCAGCGTAAAAGCTGGGCCGTTCTTTTATTTATGCGATGGTTTCACCGCTCCAGTTCATCATGCCGCCTTCAACATTGACTGTTTCTACGCCGTTCGTCTCCAAAAAGTCGCACGCCATCGCACTGCGGCCGCCCGCTTTGCAAATGATATGAACGGGTGCAGATGCATCCAGTTCCTCTATGCGTTCCGGCAATTCACCAAGCGGAATGTGTTTGGCACCCGGCACCATGCCGTACGCCACTTCTTCGTATTCACGGACATCTATCAACTGGATTTCCTGTCCGGCTTCTACAATTTCAAGCAAATCATCGGTTGTAATGGATTTCATCTGTTATTGCCTCCTGCTTTAAATGGATTTCCTCTGAAAATGGTAACCGCCACAAGCGGCACTGTCAAATAAAGCGCTGCTTTCGTCTATGGCTGTTCACTCATTATTGATTCTAGAACAATAGAAAACCAGCCGGAAGTTTTTCAGGCTGGTTTTTCAATTATTCCTGGTGCTCAATCGGCACCGATTTTGCAGGCGAGAAAGTGGAGATTGCATGTTTGTAGATCAATTGCTGCTTGCCGTCTGTTTCAACCAGCACCGTAAAATTATCATAGGATTTAATGGTCCCTTTCAATTGAAAACCATTCAATAAAAAGACTGTAACAAAAATATTATTTTTACGCAGCTGATTCAAATAAACGTCTTGAATGTTTACTGGCTTCATGAATATCCCCCTCATAACCTCTTATCTGGATTTTGTTGTTCTATAATTCCAATTCGACGCTGGCGGTCTTTTTCCTGCATAAAGGCTTCTATTTTCTGAATGTTTTTTCCCGGATTTTCCAATGCGTCGATCCAGAAAATCGGCAGCTTGTTCCGGAAATACGTAAATTGGCGTTTGGCGTATTTCCGTGAGTTTTGCTTCAGCAAATCCACAGCCTGCTCCCAATCCACTTTGCCATCCAAATAGTCGTAGATTTCTTTATAGCCAATTGCACGGATTGACTGCACCTCGCGGATTCCCCGTTCACGCAGCAGTTGGACTTCTTGCAGCAATCCCTTATCAATCATGATATCCACCCGTTGATTGATCCGGTCATACAAAATATCCCGCGGCATATTAAGGCCGATGATTACTTCGTTGTACATCGGCGACAGCGCCAAATTGCGTTCGCTTGTTCCATGGCCGCTTTTGATGATTTCAATGGCCCTGAGAACCCGCCGTGTGTTGTTCGGATGGATGTCCGCTTTGGGGTCCAGCTCCAGCAACTGTGCATGCATGTGAAGAGGGCCATGTTCGGCCAGTTCCGCCCGCAAAGCAGCACGCAAGCCCTCATCCGCCTGTTCTTCCGCAAAGCGGTAGTCAAACAGCACCGCTTGTACATACATACCGGATCCGCCGACAATGATCGGCAGTTTCCCGCGTGATTGAATCTCTTCGATTTTTTCACGCACCAACTTCTGGTATTCTGCAACCGAAAACGATTCGTCCGGATCCTTGATGTCCAAAAGATGGTGCGGGATTCCACGCATTTCATCGGGTTCGATTTTTGCTGTGCCAATCGACATTTCCCGGTACACCTGCATGGAATCGCCATTAATAATTTCACCGCCAAGCCGTTCCGCGAGTTCCAGGCTAAGTGCTGTCTTGCCTGAAGCGGTCGGGCCGACAATGGCTAATACGTCAATCATTTGCCAACATCCATTCTAAAATTGTTTCGAAATGCTTTTCTTTATCGGTTTCGTGCAGCAGTTCATGCCGTGCATCTTCCGCGAGATAAACGGCAACGTCCGACAAACCCGCTTCCACGTATTGTTTGGCAGCTTTAAAAATGCCTTCGCCGTTTCCGCCAACCGGATCATTCGAGCCGCTGATCAACAGCATCGGCAAGTCTTGGCGGATTTTTCCTACTTCCGCATTTTTATGGATCAATGCGAGGCCGGTAAACAAATCCACGTAAAATTGATTGGTCGATGGAAACCCGCACATCGGATCCGCCTCGTACTTCGCCACTTCGTTTCGGTCACGGCTGAGCCATGCAAAGGACGATTCCTCATCTTTAAACGGTTTCATAAAGCTGCCGAATGTCATTTTCCCGAGCAGTGCGCTCGGCTGGTCCTTGCCTTTGGCTTTCGCTGCCATAAGAGCGGCAACGAGCCCTGCTTTTCCTGCAGCGCCTGGATCGCCGCCGCTTCCGGATAAAACGACGCTGCTAATGTCTTGGCTGTGCAGCTGGATATAGCGCCTCGTTACAAAAGAGCCCATGCTATGGCCAAAGAGGATCAACGGCAAAGGGCCAATCTGATTTTGCACGACAGCGATCACTTCTTCGACATCCTTAACCACCCGGTCAAAACCTTTTTGTTCCCCGAAATAGCCTTGCACGCCGTTGCGCTCAGCGGTTCTGCCGTGCCCGCGCTGGTCGTGCCCGGAAACAGCGAATCCATGCGATGCCAGGAACTGTGCGAACTCTTCATAGCGTGCAATATGTTCTGCCATGCCGTGAACAATATGGACATGCCCAACTGGCGCTTCCGGTTCGTAGAGTTCATAGTAAATTTCGTGGCCATCGGATGCTTCTAAAAAAGCCTTCGTGATTTTCAAGACTGCACCCCTTCTCTGAACCGGGTCGCGTTGTCGATTTCCCGCTGCAGTTCTTCCCGGTACGCTTGCTGCTGCTGCGGCGTATACCCCAATATACGGCTCATATAATGGTGTACGCCTTCTTTGTACTTCAAGACGTCTTCCATATGGAAGTACAAATCCCCCGTTCTTCTGACAAAGAAATCGGCAGGCGTGAGCGCCATCTCTTCTTCAACCGCATACTCGACAACAGCAGCCAAAGTTTTTGGAATGCTTTCTGGAATTGCATCCGGGAGCTTGTTGTAATGCTTGAACACTTTTTTTGCGTTTGTGCCGAAAAACTGGGCAAACATCTGCCCTTCTTCAGGCGACAACCCAAACTCCTCGGCTTCCAAAGCGGTTTGATGGATAAAACGCGGATATTCCTTCGCCCCGCCAAAATCCCCTCCAGATAAAGGGAGGTTTTTAGTTGAACTTTTTCCAAACTTCTTGCCGGTCTGCTGTTTCAGTCGCTTCGCTACCAAATCGGTGATCGTTTGAGCCATTTTCCGATAGCCGGTCAGCTTGCCGCCCGCTATTGAAATCAAGCCTCTATCCGACTCCCAGATTTCATCTTTCCTTGAGATTTCAGAAGGGTCTTTCCCTTCTTCATAAATCAACGGCCGGAGCCCTGCCCATGTCGATTCAACATCTTCGGCAGTTAACTTGGCTGTCGGAAACATCGAAGCTACTGCATTGATCAAATACTCTACGTCTTTTTGAGTCGCTGCCGGCTCGGCCGGGTCTTCCTCATAGAAGGTGTCGGTCGTTCCGATATACGCTTTGTTGTCCCGCGGAATCGCAAAAATCATCCGCTTATCCGGGGCATCGAAATAGACCGCCTGGCGAAGCGGCAGTTTGCTGCGGTCTACGACGATATGGACGCCTTTTGTCAAACGGAGCTGTTTGTTTCCACCGGCCGTATCAAGTTCTCTTACTCCATCGACCCAGGGACCTGTGGCATTGACCACTTTTTGTGCATTGATCGCAAGCGTTTTGCCACTAACCGTGTCCGTCGCTTGGACGCCAGACACTTTTCCGCCTTTGTAAAGAAAGCCATCCGCTTTCATGTAATTGATGCAAACCGCTCCGAGTTCGGCCGCTTTCTTCAAAACTTCCAGCGTCAACCGCGCATCGTCGGTCCGGTATTCCACGTACGTGCCGCCGCCCAGCAAGCCTTCGCTTTTGACCAGCGGTTCACGCTTCAGCACTTCATCCGGCGACAACATCACACGCCGTTCCCCTTTTTTGACGCCTGCCAAAAAATCATAAAAGCGCAAACCAAAAGAAGTCATCAACGGGCCAAATGTGCCGCCCTTGTGGAACGGCAGGAGCATTTGCTGAGGTTCAGTCACATGGACCGCATTTTCATAAACGATTTCGCGTTCTTTGCCGACTTCTGCCACCATCTTGACTTCGTACTGCTTCAAATACCGCAAGCCGCCGTGAACAAGCTTTGTTGAGCGGCTGGACGTACCGGCTGCAAAATCCTGCATTTCGACCAACGCCACTTTCATGCCGCGCGATATGGCATCTAATGCGATTCCGGCACCTGTAATACCGCCTCCGATTACGAGCAAATCAAATTCGCGAAGGGCCAATAAATTCATTTGCATACTCCGCTGTTTGGCTGAAAACATTCCGCTTCCCCCTTTGCAGTTGAAAAGAACCGCTTTTTCAAGCGGCCGGGCTGGTATCCCTTATGATAACTCTCCCCTGTTACATAACCCGTTTAAACATTTTCTCTACATCGTAAGTTTTGAAATGGATGATTACCGGTCGGCCATGCGGACAAGTGAACGGTTGTTCCGCCAATTTCAAATCGGCCAATAAGCGTTCCATTTCATGTTTTTGCAAATAATGGTTGGCTTTGATGGAGCGCTTGCAGCTCATCATGATGGCGGCATCTTCCCGCAGTTTTTTCACATCGACTTTGCGTTCGTTCAGCACTTGCTCAATCAAATCCTCGATGACTTCCTGTTCGAAACCGTTCGGGAACCAGGTCGGATATTCGCGGACGATAAAGGACGTATCGCCGAACTCCTCCAAAAAGACGCCGCTTTCTGCCAATACATCCAGTGCTTCCTTCAAGCGCAGGGCCTCGTCGCGGCTGTAGTGGAACGTCAACGGCAGCAAAAGCGCCTGGCGTTCACTGGTATCGACTTCCCCGACCTTTTCGCGGAAAAACTCGTATTTGATGCGTTCCTGCGCCGCATGCTGATCGATCAAGTAAAAACCGTCGGTGCTTTGCGCCACGATATACGTGCCGTGAATTTGCCCCACCACTTCCAGTTCCGGAAATTGGGGGCTTTCTTCTTCAAAAGGATTTTCAAAACGGTGTTCCGGTGTTTCAGGGATTTGTTCAGGTTCCGCTTCAGGAATTGGCGGCTCGGCAATTGCCGTCGGTTCAGCTTCATTTGCACCGGGTACTTCGATTGCTTCCAGCTCCGGCATCGGATTGAACGTCCGAGCAGGAACAGGCGGAGCATATGAACGGGAAGAATGGATGTCAGGCTCCTTCACCGTATGCGTTGTTTTCCATAAATCGAGCTGTCTGCTCGGTGTTTGCTTCGGCGCTTTCGGCTGTTCAATGATCGGCGCCCGCACCGCTCCGCTGATTGTCCAGCGGATGGTTTCGTGGATCAGGTCCATCAATTCTTTTTCCTTGCTCAGGCGAATCTGCTGTTTCGCAGGATGGACGTTGACATCCGTCAAATACGGATCGCCTTCAATGTTTAAAATCGTGATCGGCTGGCGTTCGAGCGGCAGGAACGTGTGATACGCCTTATGGACCGTATTGGCGATGGCGTAATGCTTGACCCAGCGCCCATTGACGAACAGCGAAATGTAATTTTTATTGGCGCGGGTCACTTCGGGAAGGGACGTATAGCCCGAGATTTTGTAGTCATGGGATTCTGCTTCAAACGGGATCATTTTCTTAGCAATCGACACGCCGTAAATGTCCGAAATGACCCGTTGGATTTCGCCGCTGCCGGATGTCTGCAAAATGGTTCTGCCGTCATGGACCAATTTGAATGAAATTGCCGGATAGCTGAGCGCCAGCCGGTTCATCAAATCAATCGAATGGCCAAGTTCCGTCTGCAGCGTCTTCAAGTATTTTAAACGCGCTGGTGTGTTAAAGAACAATTGGTCAATTTTAATATCAGTGCCTTTCCGGAGCGAACCTGCCCGGTGCTCGATCAAGCGCCCGCCTTCCATTTGGACAAATGTCCCGTTTTCCCCGTTGGAGGTGTGGAGCGTCACTTTTGATACCGACGCAATACTCGCCAAAGCCTCACCGCGGAACCCGAGCGTCCGGATCCGGAAGAGGTCATGTTCATTGGCGATTTTGCTGGTGGCGTGGCGCGAAAAGGACAATAATGCATCTTCCGAGTCCATGCCGGCTCCGTTATCAATGATTTGGATAGAGGTGAGTCCGGCTTCAACCAGCAGCACTTCAATCGCTGTTGAGCCCGCATCAATGGCGTTTTCCACTAATTCTTTGACGACCGAGGTCGGCCGTTCAACCACTTCACCGGCAGCTATTTTATTGGATAACGGTTCATCCATCAATCGAATGACTCCCATATTCTCACTCCTTTTTGCTTAGCTTGACTTGCAGGTCGTTCAATAATTGCAGGGACTGCAGCGGCGTAATGGCCGCAATGTTGACATCTGCAATCATTTGCAGCACTTCTTCGCTTTCAGTGTCGCGGTCGTCGAAAAACGACAATTGCTCCACTTGGCTCACATGCTTTTTGTTTTCGGCTTCAAAGCTGACCAATAGTTCACGCGCACGCGCTAAAATCGGCTGCGGCAATTCGGCCAGTTCTGCTACATGGATGCCGTAGCTCTTGTCCGCCGGCCCTTTTTTCACTTTATGCAAAAACACCACTTTGCCGGACTGTTCCATCGCGGCCACATGGACATTGCTTAATTTGTCGAGCGACTGGTCGAGTGCCGTCAATTCATGGTAATGCGTTGAAAACAAGGTATTGGCGCCGATGTTCTCGTGGATGTATTCAATCATTGACTGCGCGAGCGCCATGCCGTCGTAAGTGGATGTGCCCCGCCCGATTTCATCGAACAATAGCAGGCTCCGTTCCGTCGCATGGGTAATGGCGTACTGCGATTCGAGCATTTCCACCATGAATGTGCTTTGGCCGGATACCAAATCATCCGCTGCCCCGATGCGCGTGAAGATCTGGTCGACAATCGGCAGATTTGCCGATTCAGCCGGCACGTAAGAACCGATTTGCGCCAGCACAATCGTCAATGCGACTTGGCGCATATACGTACTTTTACCGGACATGTTCGGGCCCGTGATGAGCAGCATGTTCTGATTGTCGGTCAATACGCAATCGTTCGGCACATAATGCTGCTTGTTCAGCATTTTCTCTACGACCGGGTGGCGTCCTTCAATAATGGAAATTTCTCGGGAGTCATTGAATACCGGTTTCACAAAGCGGTATTTCTCTGCGACATTTGCAAAGCTCATAAAGACGTCGAGTTCACTGAGTGTGGAAGCTAATTGCTGGATCCGGCCAATGTATTGTTTCACTTCTTCGCGAATTTTCACGAACAACTCGTATTCCAGGTTCAGGCTTTCTTCTTCTGCGGTTAAAATCAGCGTTTCTTTTTCTTTCAGTTCCGGTGTGATGTAGCGTTCCGCGTTGGCAAGCGTCTGCTTGCGTTCGTAGCGCTCCAAATCCGCCAAATGCATATTGGCTTTGGAGATTTCTATATAATAGCCGAAAATGCGGTTATAGCCGATTTTCAACGATTTGATGCCTGTCCGCTGGCGCTCTTCCTGTTCAAGCTGGGCAATCCAGTCTTTGCCGTTTCGTGAGGCATACCGGTATTCATCCAATTTTGCATGGAATCCGTCCCGGATGACGCCGCCTTCTTTCGAAGACAGCGGCGGGTTTTCACTGATGGCGCCAAGCAATTCGCATACTTCGCCGCAGCGGTCGAGCTTGTCGCTGAAATTGGCGAGTGTGCCGTGCCCTGAATTGGCCAGTTCGGAAATGATCGCCGGCACTTTTTCAAGCGAACTTCGGAGCTGGGCCAAGTCCCGCCCGCTCGCGCTGCCAAAAGCGATTCGCCCACTCAAACGCTCCAGGTCGTAAACTTCTTTTAACAGGCCTTGAAGTTCCACCCGGACAAAATATTGATTGATGAGTGATTCGACCAATTGCTGCCGCTTTTCAATCAAATGGCGGTTTGCCAATGGCTGATGCAGCCATTGCTTCAGTTTCCGGCTGCCCATAGCCGTAACGGTCTCGTCCAATAGCCACAGAAGCGTCCCTTTTGTTTCGCCGCCGCGGATCGACTGCAGCAATTCCAGATTGCGCTTCGAATGGAAATCGATTGACAGAAGCTGTCCGTTTTCATTAAACGTGAACGGCTGAATATGGTCGAGCGACTGCTTTTGCGTCCGGGAAATATACGTCAACAGACGCTGGATACTGAGTTTGAGGTCATCCGGGCATTCAGCCAACAATCGTTCGTCCGCCGTGTAGACAAAATCCATCGGCTCAATCGACAGCACCAGGTCCTGTGATTCTTCGTTCAGCAATAAAAACAATTGATCGGAAACAACGAGTTCTTTGATATTCAACGACTGCAATTCCTGCAGCAGCGCGTTTTCTGTTCCTGCTATGTAAATGGCGCTCGCTTCCCCGGTGCTGATATCGACATACGACAAGGCAAAGCCATCTGCCTTCTGTTCAGCCGCAGCCAAAAACATATTCGATTTGGAATCGATGCTTTTGCCTTCGGTATGCGTGCCTGGCGTAATCAAGCGGACGACTTCCCGCTTGACCATGCCTTTCGTGGTTTTCGGGTCTTCAACTTGTTCACAAAGCGCCACTTTGTGGCCTTTGGAAATCAGCTGATCGATATAGTTTTGCGCCGCGTGATGCGGAACGCCGCACATCGGAATGCGGTCGTCGCCGGTGCCGCCCCGGCTCGTCAGTGTGATTTCAAGGATTTGGGACGCCTTTAAGGCATCGTCATAAAACATTTCATAAAAATCGCCCAGGCGGAAAAACAGGAATGCGTCCTGGTAATCGGATTTCACTTGCAAGTATTGTTGCATCATTGGTGTAGGTGCCATTTTTTTACCTCTTTCGCGAACTTTTCGTCTTCTTTCCATTATAACAAAAACAAAGGGAGAAAAGAAAAAACTGAAAGAGCCGCAGCTCCTTCAGTTTATATTCCATTATTTCTCTTATTGTCTAGCTCCGGCGGCCAGCTCCTCGGGTCATAAGCCATCTTGGCTGTGCGGTTAAGAACACCGCTTCGCCAATCTGTCTTATGCCTTTCGGAGCTGAACGGCCGTTTCCGCTTTTCTTATTGTCTAGCTCCGGCGGCCAGCCCCTCGAGGTCGCTTCGGTCTCGGGTCGAATGGCAAAATCCGCCATTCAAGCCAAACCCTCCAGCGCTTGTCGGGGCTGAACGGCCGTTTTCGCTTTTCTTAAGACAGTTTTGTCGGTTTGCTGGCTTTGACTTTCGAGCCGGTTTCGCCGCGCAGAATGTCTCCACCCGTTGAAGTGATGATGTTGTTTGTCACTTGGTTCGCAATGGCTGTAGAAACCATTTGCAGAAGTGAATTGACGTCGCTTTGCGATTGCTTGAACTCTTGAACAATCGGCACAGCGTCGATTTCTTCTTCGATTTTCTGGATCTTGCCCTCGATCAGGCCTAAAGCGCGTTCTTTTCCATAAGCCTGGAAATTGACTGCCTGTTTTTGAAGGCTTTTCAGGGAAGCGATTTTCTCGCGGACTTTTTGGTTTTCATTTATTTGAGCTTCTGCACGTTTAAAGAATTCCACTTCTTCTGTTTCGGCAATCATGTCTGCCACTTCGCGTGCTTTTGCAATAATTTCTTCTTTTGAATACGTCATCTTCTTAGACACCCACTTCTTGGCCATACCCGGCTTCGACTAGTTCACCGTTCAATGACCATGTTTTTGTTGTTGTAATTTTAACTTTTACCAATTGGCCGACAATCGACTTCGGCCCTGCAAAATTGACCAATTTGTTTTTGGCTGTATAGCCGGATAACACATCGGAATTTTTCTTGCTTTCGCCTTCAACCAGGACTTCGACGATTTGCCCTTCGTAAGCCTTCATCGCGTTCAAGGCATATTCGTTCACGACGGCGTTCAAACGCTGCAGCCGCTCTTTTTTCACTTCCATCGGGACATTATCGGCCATTTTTGCGGCCGGCGTACCTTCACGCGGAGAATAGATATACGTAAAGGCCATTTCAAAACCGACTTCTTTGAACAGAGAAAGTGTTTCTTCAAACTGCTCGTCTGTTTCGTTCGGAAAGCCGACAATGATGTCCGTCGTCAACGAAACATTCGGAATGGCTGTCCGTATTTTCCGGACCAATTCCAAATAATGTTCGCATGAATATTTGCGGGCCATGATTTTCAACATGCTCGTCGAACCTGATTGTACAGGCAAATGGATGTGGTCAACAAGGTTTCCGCCTTTTGCGAGCACCTCAATCAACTGATCATCGAAATCACGGGGATGGCTAGTGGTGAACCGGATGCGCGGCAGATCGATCGTCCGCAGTTCATCCATCAAATCCCCCAGCCCATACTTGATATCGGTGAAATCCTTGCCGTATGCATTTACATTTTGCCCGAGCAGCGTTACTTCCTTATAGCCTTGCGCTGCCAGATGGCGTATTTCCTGGATGATATCTTCCGGACGGCGGGAACGTTCTTTTCCCCGTGTATACGGAACAATGCAATACGTACAGAATTTATCACAGCCGTACATGATATTCACCCATGCCTTGATTTTTCCTTTGCGCACTTTCGGCAAGTTTTCAATGACATCGCCTTCTTTTGACCAAACGTCGATGACCATTTCTTTCGACAAATACGCTTCGTTTAAAATCTCAGGCAGCCGGTGGATATTATGTGTGCCAAAAATCATATCTACTTGATCGTAGGTTTTCAGGATTTTGTTGACCACGGACTCTTCCTGCGACATGCAGCCGCAGACGCCGATCAGCAAATCCGGTTTTTCCAGTTTCAAAGGTTTCAAATGCCCCAATTCCCCGAACACCTTGTTTTCAGCGTTTTCCCGGATGGCGCATGTGTTCAATAAGATGACATCTGCATCCTGGACCGAATCCGTAAGAGAAAAGCCCAGCTGCATAAAAATGCCGGCCATCACTTCCGTATCGTGCTCATTCATCTGGCATCCATAGGTGCGGATGTAAAACTTACGGCCTTTGCCCATCCCTTCAAAGCGGGGATCGATCGTAAAGTTATCGAAGTAAGAAATTTGTTCTTTCCCTCGTTTTTTCGCTTCCTTCAATGAAGGCGGCGTATACACGCTTTGAAAGTATTGGCTGTAATCTTTTTCAGCCTTGTCGTCTGATGGTGAAGCCTTCACTTGGGTGGATTGAAGTCGCTGCTCCTCATTCATGAAAAAACCCCTTTCAATCATCACTTTATTATACTGAATGGACCTGCCTCTCTACAAGGCAGGCGGTCCAATTGTCGGAGAATCGACATAGACCGGCTATTAGTTTTGGAATGGGTAATCGTCATTAATGTAAACCCGTTCAAAAGACAGCGCTTTTCCGGTTTGGTCGTCGACTTCCGTAAAAAAGCCGCTGACGACGGAGCGTCCACGTTTTGGCACTTCAAAGCGGGTCGGCATATTCGTTTTGAAGCGGTAAAGCACCGATTCTTTTGTCATCCCCAGAATTTCATCGTACGGCCCTGTCATGCCGACATCGGAAATATAGGCAGTGCCGTTTGGCAGAATTCGTGCATCTGCCGTTTGCACATGTGTATGCGTGCCGACAACGACAGAAACACGCCCGTCCAAATGCCAGCCCATGGCAATTTTTTCGCTAGTCGCTTCGGCGTGGAAATCGACAAAGACCAATGGTGAAATCGCTTTGGCTTCCGCAATTAACTCGTCCACTTTTTGGAATGGATCATCATGCGGCGGCAAAAAGACACGGCCGTGCAAGTTGATCACCGATAGAGTTTGGCCATTTTTTGTAACGGTAGCCATGCCGCGGCCCGGGGCTTCCGGCGAGAAGTTGGCCGGACGAATCAAGTAATCGACGTCATCGATGAAATCAAAAATTTCTTTCTGGTCCCACGTATGGTTGCCCATCGTAATGACATCCACGCCCATAAAGAGCAGATCCTGATAAATCGCTTTCGTGATGCCGCGGCCAGCCGCTGCGTTCTCTCCGTTCGCAATGACCACGTCCGGTGCATATTTTCGCTTTAACCGTGGCAAATACGACTCCAGTGCATCTCTGCCAATCGATCCGACGATATCTCCAATAAATAAAATTTTCATGTTTGCTCACCTTTTTCCATAAGAAAAAGGCTTCTTTGAATAGACATTCATCGAAGCCTTACTCTTATTATTTTGCATATTCAACTGCTCGTGTTTCTCTGATGACCGTCACTTTGATGTGTCCAGGATAGTCAAGCTCTTCTTCAATCCGTTTCCGGATATCGCGTGCCAGACGATGCGCTGTCATATCATCAATTTGTTCCGGCCGGACCATGATCCGGATTTCGCGTCCCGCTTGAATGGCAAATGATTTCTCAACGCCTTCGTACGATTCGGAAATTTCTTCGAGTTTTTCGAGTCTGCGAATATAGTTTTCGAGAGTTTCGCTTCTTGCCCCTGGACGTGCTGCAGACAAAGCATCTGCGGCTGCGACAATTACCGAGATAATCGATGTCGCTTCTGTGTCCCCGTGGTGAGAAGCAATGCTGTTGATCACAACAGGATGTTCTTTGTATTTTGTGCCAAGCTCTACGCCGATTTCGACATGGCTGCCTTCGACTTCGTGGTCGATCGCTTTACCGATGTCATGCAGCAGTCCAGCACGTCTTGCCAAGGTAACGTCTTCGCCAAGTTCCGCAGCCATCAAACCGGACAGGAAGGCAACTTCCACGGAATGCTTCAGGACGTTTTGTCCATAGCTCGTGCGGTAGCGAAGGCGGCCCAGGATCTTGATCAAATCCGGGTGCAAATTATGGACGCCTACGTCAAACGTTGTTTGTTCACCGATTTCGCGTATTTGCTCATCCACTTCACGTCTTGACTTCTCAACCATTTCTTCAATGCGTGCCGGGTGGATTCGGCCGTCAGACACCAGTTTTTCAAGTGCCAAGCGGGCCGTCTCGCGGCGGATCGGGTCGAATCCAGATAGAATTACCGCTTCAGGCGTATCATCGATGATTAAATCGATGCCTGTCAACGTTTCAAGCGTCCGGATATTGCGCCCTTCGCGTCCAATGATGCGGCCTTTCATCTCATCGTTTGGCAAGTTGACTACAGAAACGGTGGTTTCCGCTACGTGGTCAGCTGCAAATCGCTGCATAGCCAACGACAGGATGTTTTTCGCTTTTTTGTCCGACTCTTCTTTTGCACGGGATTCTGATTCTTTGACCATAGTCGCAAGGTCTGTTGAAAGCTCATTTTCCACTTGCTCAATGATAATGGCTTTCGCTTCTTCGCGAGTCAAAGATGAAATCCGTTCCATCTCGGACTGCTGCTGCCGGACTAATTCCTCAGCTTTGCTCTCCATCTGTACAATATGCTGTTGTTTTTCTGCGAGTGCTTCGTCTTTGCGTTCCAGACTTGCCTCTCTTTTGTTTAAAGCATCATCCTTGCGATCCAAATTTTCTTCTCTCTGCAACAACCGATTTTCTTGTCTTTGAAGTTCTAATCGGCGTTCCCGAATTTCAGATTCTGTTTCAGTACGCAATTTATGATTTTCGTCTTTCGCTTCCAATAACGCTTCTTTTTTCAGGGCTTCTGCTTCTTTTTTCGCATCTTCAACTATTTGCTCCGCAGAATTTTTCGCGCCTGCGATATTGGAGTCGTTTGCTTTTTTCAATGCATAATATCCAACAACTACACCGACGATGATACCAAGCAAAGCGAAGATGATCTCTGTAATACCCATTCGGACACCTCCTCTTGCTATTCTGTTAACTTGTTCAAAAAATCGAAATAATAAAACCATTGTTCTACATCAATCGTTGTAAAAATAGTAAATTATACAATTTTAATTGTATAGTTGGTCTTATGTCGTGTCAACCCATTGAGAAGCTTGAAAAGCGCACGGATATGCACATTGCATCAATCCATGGCGGCTTTTACAGCCCCTCACGGCTTTTTGTGCATGCATAATTCCTATCTTGTCCTAACTCCTGCCCTTAAAGTATGGAGATAAAGAAAGAGCTGCCCAGCTAAAGCTGGGCAGCTCTCAGATTCAAAACACAGCTGGCTGTGCCTTCTATCTTATTCTTCGTCGTCAATAAGCAAGTTAAATTCTTCCGGCTCGTCTTTATTGGCTGCAATCGTGTAGTTGGCTGCTGCCATGCCAAAAGATTCGCGGATTTTGTTGGAAATTTCATTGCGCATTTCCGGATTGTTAAGAAGGAACTGCTTCGCGTTTTCGCGTCCTTGTCCAATGCGTTCTTCGTTGTAAGAATACCAAGAACCGCTCTTTTGGATGATGTCCAGTTCTGAACCGATATCCACGATTTCACCTTCACGGGAAATCCCTTTTCCGTACATAATATCCACTTCAGCTGTACGGAACGGCGGCGCTACCTTGTTTTTCACAATCTTGATCTTTGTTCTGTTACCGATGATATCCGTACCGGATTTCAATGCTTCTGCACGTCTTACTTCCAAACGGACAGAAGAATAGAATTTCAATGCCCGGCCGCCAGGAGTTGTTTCCGGGTTCCCGAACATTACACCAATTTTCTCACGGATTTGGTTGATGAAAATAAAAATGGTGTTTGATGTATTGATGACGCCTGAAAGTTTGCGAAGTGCCTGCGACATCAAACGGGCTTGCAGACCCATATGGGAGTCACCCATTTCGCCTTCAATTTCCGCTTTTGGCACAAGTGCCGCTACAGAATCGACAACTACGATATCGATAGCGCCGCTTCGTACCAAAGCTTCCGCAATTTCAAGTGCCTGTTCGCCTGTATCCGGCTGAGACAGGAGCAACTCATCAATATTAACGCCCAACGCTTTGGCATACATCGGATCTAATGCGTGCTCCGCATCGATGAATGCTGCTGTTCCTCCGATTGCTTGTACTTCTGCAATTGCGTGCAGGGATACAGTTGTTTTACCTGAACTTTCAGGGCCGTAAATTTCGATTACCCGTCCACGCGGATATCCGCCTATTCCCAGTGCCGTATCAAGTGCCAATGAACCACTTGAAACCGATGATACGTTGCGGTCGCTTTTCTCGCCTAATTTCATGACCGAACCTTTACCAAATTGCTTTTCTATACTCTTTAACGCCATGTCTAACGCTGCTTTACGGTCGCTCAAAAGAAATCCTCCTCTAATTAAAACCAATTTTTCTACCTGTCTCTAGTATACTAGGTTAATGAGAAATACACAAGAAAAAAGCGAACGTTTATTCGTGTTCGTGTTTTCAAATATCATTTTTGCAGGCCCTATAAACAGCAAATTCCCGTTTTGAGCATAAAAAAACACGCAAAATTAAATTTTGCGTGCATTTCCTTCTGTCAGTGTTCGTATGATATAAGATAAAGCTAATTTTACCGCTCGCAAGCGATTGGTGTTGCGCATCCCCGATAATTGAAGACGGTAAGCATTGGTGCCGTCTGCTGTCGCAATGCCGATCCACACCGTCCCCGCCGGCTGGTCGCCGTGCGCATCCGGTCCTGCAGCTCCGGTCAAGCCAACCGCAATATCCGTATCAAACTTCCGGCGCACCGCTTCTGCCATCGCAATAGCGGTTTCTTCGCTGACAACGCCGGATTCTTTCAGCAGTTCAGGCGCTATCCCCAACTGTTCGATTTTCATTTCTTCATTGTAAGCAATCACGCCGCCCGTAAGAACCGCACTGGCGCCCGCTACTGCAGCCAGTTCCGATTGGAAAAGGCCGGCTGTCAGGCTTTCGGCAGCGGAAATGGTCTTGGACTGTTCTTTCAGGAGTTCAATTGTCTTCGAAGCCAGGGAATCATTGTCGTAGCCGTACAAGTACTGTCCAACCCGCTCCAGGATTTCCGTTTTTGCCTCGTTGATCAATTCCCATGCCTGCTCTTCCGAGTTTGTTTTCGCTGTAAGCCGGAGCATGACTTCTCCGTCTGAAGCTAGCGGCGCAATGGTCGGATTGGTTTGCCGGTCCAAAAGGTCCTGCAGACGGTCTTCAAGCTCCGCCTCTCCAATGCCATAAAACCGCAGCACATGAGACAAAATAACATCCGCCTGATTTAAAAGGCGCGCCAGTTTCGGTTTTGCCTCAAACTGGAACATCGGCTCCATTTCTTTTGGCGGCCCTGGAAGCAAGATATAAACACGTCCATCTTTTGGATACAGCATTCCCGGAGCCATGCCATGGTTATTTACAAGCACATCACTATCCTTTAAAACAAGTGCCTGTTTTTTGTTGTTCTCAGTCATGATGCGGCCGGCACGTTCAAAAAACGCCACAATCGACTCAAGCGCTTCCTCATTCATTTCGAGAGTTGTACCCAAATGGCGGGCAATCGTTTCCTTTGTCAAATCGTCTTTGGTCGGGCCAAGTCCGCCTGTAAAGATGATCAAATCGGCGCGTTCTTCTGCGATTTGGATCACGTCTTCCAGACGTCCGGCGTTGTCTCCAACCACTGTATGGTAATACACATTGATGCCCAGTTCAGCAAGATGGCTGGATAAAAAACGGGCATTTGAGTTGGTGATTTGCCCGAGCAGCAGTTCAGAGCCTACTGCAATAATTTCTGCATTCATTGTAACCCCACCCCTTTATTTAAAGCTGATTATTTGGAAGCCAGCAATCCCCGGCGGTTGGCATAGAAATAATCCCAGCCGGACCATACGGTAAAGATCAATGCGATGTACAGCATGATTTCTCCGAATGGAATGTTTGCTAAAGTGAAAATAGTATTATGGAGCAATAACGCCGAAATCGCCAAAATCTGCGCCGTCGTTTTGATTTTGCCTAGACTTCCAGCTGCTACAACTTCCCCTTCACCCGCAAGCACCAAGCGCAGTCCGGTTACCGCAAACTCACGGCTGATAATGAGGATGACAATCCATGAAGCGGCAAAATCAAGTTCTACCAAAATAATCAAGGCTGCCGACACCAGCAATTTATCAGCAAGCGGATCCAGGAACTTCCCAAAAGTGGTCACCAGGTTGTATTTGCGTGCATAGTAGCCGTCGACCCAGTCTGTCAAAGAGGCAAAGATAAAAATCAATCCGCCGATAAAATGGGAAACCGGCATGTCCGCTCCGAAAAGCGTCATGTTCCCCCAGTTAAAATCAACTAGCATAACGATCATGAAAACAGGAATCAATAAAATTCTGGAAATGGTGATGCGGTTTGGAATGTTCATCTTGTTTCTCCTTTCAACCTATCAAGCAAAATAGCCATCAAAAGATGGCTATTCCGCTTCTGCAAATCGAATAACGATATTTTGTGTTGTTGCATCGAGCTTATATTCAACTGGCACGCCATTGACGGCCAGCTGGACATTTGCAGCTTTGCCAAGGCGCAGCTGGACTTGCTTCAGCCCGCTGACATCCAGCTTCTCTGTGGCACCGGCAGCCATGGTATCCGGCTTAAACAGCTCTTTCTGGTTTGAATCAGCGGCCTGCACCCAAGAAGGGCCGCCTACAACTTTAATGACCAGCTCTCTTTTAGCTGGACCGGAAAAATCATATGTGGTCGTTTGTCCAGCAGGCTTCCCTGCTTTAATGCTCGCTTTCGGTTCCTTCGGTTCCTCTTTTTTCGGAGCTTCGGCAGGTTTTTCCGCCTTCTCTTCCGCCGGCTTTTCAGCCGGTTCTGCAGGAGCCTCCTCTGCCGGTTCTTCATACGGCACGCCGCTGTCGTTTGCGGTGCCTTCTTCGATCGGATCGTTTGTATCCAGATTTGAATAAAAGAAAACCACTACTGCCAATACAGTGACAATGAACAATGCCGCAATCACTTTCGGCATGATTTCGTTTGTCCGGCTCGAGGATTGACTGGCGAACGTCTGCCGCCGCGAAGGCGTAGGCGGAGTATAGGGATCTTCTTTGATCGCCGGGATTTCCTCGTTGTATTGTTCAAACAATTCATCTGGGTGAAGCCCTACCGCCTCGGCGTATTGCTTGATAAAAGCCCGCGAATAAAAAGGGCCCGGCATCATGCTAAAATCACCTTCTTCGATCCCAGCCAAATAGCGTTTCTGAATTTTTGTCGCTTCCTGCAAATCCTCTAAACTTAATCCTTTTGCGATTCTCGCTTCTTTCAAGCGAGTACCTAATTCACTCAATGCTTTCACCTGCCTGTTTAGAAGTTGAAGCCGCCGAACATATCCGATTGATTTTGATCGCCCATAAAGTTATTCCGTTCCAGCACTTCATAGGTGATTTTTTCATCCGGATGATGGCGCAATTCGATAATGTAGTCGAAGTCTTCAATATTGTATTCGGATTGCTGGACAAACATATCGGGATGCTCCACCACTTTAATGGTCGGCATGCGCATCATTTCGCGCACCAGCTGCTGATGGCGCTCATCCGCAGAGCGGCGCGTCACAATGCCATCCAAAATAAAAATATTGTTCGAGTTGTGTTCATCGCCCATCAAACTGTTCCGCACGGTTTGCTTAATCATGGTGGACGATAGGAAAATCCATTTTTTATTGGCGCTGACGCTTGCCGCAACAACGGATTCCGTCTTACCAACACGCGGCATTCCACGGATGCCGACCAGTTTATGGCCTTCTTGCTTGAATATCTCCGCCATGAAATCAACCAATAACCCCAGCTCGTCGCGGACAAAGCGGAACGTTTTCCGGTCATCGGCATCGCGTTGAATATAGCGGCCATGGCGAACGGCTAAAATATCCCGAAGTTTAGGTTCGCGGAACTTCTTCACGGCAATCGTCTCGATGGTTGAAACGATTTGCTCGAAGCGTTCCAGCTGAACATCGTGTTCCGCCCGCAGAAGCATTCCGCGTCTGCCTTGATCGACGCCGTTGATGGTCACAATGTTGACGCGGAGCATTCCGAGAAGTGAAGCTATATCCCCTAATAAACCCGGACGATTCACTTGAATTTCGTATTCAAAATACCATTCTTTCATTCATCATCCGACCTTTCACATTATGTATATGGCATGTTAAAACCCTATCTCTTATGATAGCTGATTTGCTACAGCAAGAAAAGGGGCAATAAAAAAAGGGGCAGGCCTTTAAACCAAGGCCTATCAACCCCTTCGCAACTATTTACTCATGCATAAAACCAACGAAGATAGACAAAAGACCCTTTGTTACATGTGCCAGCCGCCGTTGACGTGCAGCGTTTGTCCAGTTATATAATCGGCTTTGCCGCTCACCAAAAAATCAGCCGCATCGGCTATATCTTGAGGAGACCCGAGCCCAAGGGGAATATCTTCTGATATGGCAAGCAGTTCTTCATCTGAAAAAGATTCATTCATTTTGGTTTGGATAAAGCCCGGGGCAATGGCGTTGACACGCGTGCCAGAAAGCGCCATTTCCTTCGCATACGCTTTGACAAAAGCTGACTGCGCCCCTTTGACCGAGGAATAGACCGTTTCAAGCGCCGCTCCTGTTTCTCCCCAGACCGATGAAACAAACACCACATAAGTTTTAGGGTAGCGATGGAAAAAAGGAGAAATTAGCCGGATGGCTGAAACCGGGTTGCGGACATGGACACGCCACAAGGCATCCATTTCATCTTCTGTCGTATCAATCAGCATTTTCACTAAAGCATGGCCGCTCGCGACAATGATGCATGCCGCGTCAAACACTTGCTCTGCCAATTTCCGGGCCCCATCGTCTTTTGCAAAATCCGCCTGCACACCGATAAATTCCTGGAGAGGATGCTTTAAAGCCAGCTCGTCAACCAATGCCGATACCGGAGCAGTGTTCCAATGAAGATAAAGCGACCAGCCGGAGCCGGCAAGCTGACGCGAAATCGCTTGTCCAATTTCTCCGGAAGCCCCCAATATCACAGCGAAGCGTTTCACACAGTTTCCTTCTTAGGAGACAGGATGGTAAAGACCGAACGCTGGCTTTCTGCGCTGACTGTCGCAAACGCTGCCTGGAGATCCGGCACTTCCAGTGCTTCCAGGAACGGCACTACGTCAAACAGGTTCATGCCGTTAAACGCATAGCGGGTAAACTGATTGGCAATATACTCAGGTGAGTTTAATGCTCTCAAGAAAAAGCCGATTTTTTTGCGGCGCACGCGATCGAGATCCGCTTGCCCAAATGGCCATTTTTCCATTGCATTACCAAGTGTATGCTGAATTTCCCGGGCCAGCACTTCAGGCTCAGCTGTATCAGAACCGATCAACGCATAGCCGAATCCATTTTCCAAAGAGTAGTCGAATGAATACGATTCATCGATCCAGCCGCTTTCATAAGCTTGATGATAAAAATCAGACGTGCGGCCGAAAAGAAGCTCATATGCCAGTTGTGCAGCCAGTTCGTGTTTCAGCATTTCATCTCCTGATAAGTTCAGGGCTTCCGGTTTGATGCCGACAAAGACTTTCGGTTTTTGGACGCTCATTTCCAAGGTCCGTTCTTTGACGGCCGCTTCAATCGGCTCATCCGGGTACATCCGCACGATTTCTTTCGGCTCTTCAAAGGTTTTTTCGCTTTGGTTTGCTTTGATGAAATCCATCATGCTGTCCGGCTCCACAGCGCCGACAATGAACAGCACCATATTCGATGGATGGTAGAACGTGTTATAGCACGTATATAAATGCTCGGCTGTGATATCCTGGATCGATTCCACTGTACCCGCAATATCAATTTTTACAGGATGGTTTTTGTATAAATTTTCGATGATGCCAAAATAGAGGCGCCAGTCAGGCTGGTCGTCATACATGGTAATTTCCTGTGCAATGATGCCTTTTTCTTTTTCAACGGTCTTTTCCGTGAAATAAGGGCTTTGCACAAAGTCCAATAAAGTGCCGACATTTTCAGTGACCTGATCGGTAGCTGAGAACAGATACGCCGTCCGTGTAAAAGACGTGAAGGCATTTGCCGATGCGCCTTGTTTGCTGAATTGCTGGAATACGTCGCCGTCTTCTTTTTCGAACATTTTATGCTCCAGGAAATGGGCGATGCCATCCGGCACTTTGACCGGTTCCTGCCCGCCGAACGGCACAAAATGGTTATCGATGGAACCGTATTTTGTCGTAAACGTGGCGAACGTTTTGGAGAACCCTTTTTTCGGCAGGATGTAAACTTCCAGCCCGTTTGGCAATTGTTCTTTGTATAATGTTTCATCCAATTGGTCAAAATGTACTTTATTCAACAGAATCATCCTCCTTGCCTGATAGGAAGTACGTCATTTCCAAGGACAATTGCTGTGCTGCTTGTGCAATGTCTTCTTTCGTGACAGCCTTCCATTTGCTGATCAAATAATCCGGCTCAAACGCTTCCGTCAGTTCCATGTACTGGTCATAGATATCAATCTGGCCGCGCGCCGAATCGAGTGCTTCTCTCAATTGGTTAACCAGCAATGCTTTTGTCTGATCAAGTTCCGTATCGGTAATATTGCCTTTTTTCACTTCTTCCAATTGTTCCAGAACTAGCTTCACTGCTTTTTCTTCCAGTTTCGAATCAATGCCCGCCAACACAAACATCAAACCGAACTGGGAAGCGTATGAACTTGAAACGTAATAAGCCATGCTTTCTTTTTCACGGATATTCACAAACAATTTCGAGTGCGCATAGCCGCCGAGCACGCCGTTCATCAATTGCATCACCGGAAACTTCTCGTCGCGGAATGTAATCGGTGTAAAGAAAGCCATATGAAGTTTGCCTTGCTTCATGTCCTCATATTCAACCACGCGCGTTTCCGCTGGCTGCACCAATTCTACAGAAGGAGCATCAACTGAAGTTTCCCGATCTTCAAATTTGAAATACTCTTTCAAGTACGCTGAAATGGTTTCGGCCTGGATATCGCCGACCGCGTAAATTTCAATTTCGTTGTCATGGATCATCGCTTGATATTCTTCAAACAGTTTTTCGTTTGTGACACGCTCCACTTCTTCAAGCGTTCCATTTGCCGGAATCGAAGCCGGATGTTCTGGCAGTGCCAGTTCCAGCATGCGCTGCTGCGCATAACGCGTTTTTTCATCAAAAATCGATTCGATTCGCTGCTTTATCGCTTCTTTCTCACGATTGAAAATCGTTTCTTTGAACAAGCCGTTTTCCAAATTCGGCTTAAACAAAACGATGTACATCAAATTCAAAACCTTTTCGAGTACCCCTTCTTCTGACAGATACTGGTCATTCACCGTTTCTACGTTCAGCGTCACGATATGTTCGTTGCCTCTTTTGGAAGAATCTATGTAAAGAGATGTGCCGTATAAATCGTCAAGCACCATACGAAGTGCTGTATGAGAAGGGTAAACTTCGTTGCTGTGCTGCAGAACGTTCGCCAGGATCGACCGTGCAGACGCTTTTTCTTTTGTTAATTTATCTTTAAACTTCAACGAAAAATTGATCGTTTTAAATTGCGTCGTTTCGTTGACATGCACATTCACGCCTTTTGCAATATTCATCGTTTGAAACATATGGAAATCCCCTCTCTTCGTTCATAGTCTAACTATACCGAACCTTTTCAGCTAAATGCAAATAATGAAAAGCGGAAGTGCCCGGGTAGTTCCGACAAGCGCTGGAAGCTTCGCCGGCAATGGCGTCTTTTGCCATTGCCGGTGAGGCTGAAGCGTCTCGAGGAACTGGGCACTGCAGCTAGACATGAAAAGCGTAGGGGGGCCGTTTAGCCCCGACAAGCGCTGGAGGACTTAAGGAAATGGCGCTCTTGGCCATTTTCCGAAAGGCCGAAGCGACCTCGAGGGGCTGGCCACCGGAGCTAGACAACAATGAAAAGCGGAAACGGCCGCTTAGCTTCGACAGGCAAGATATGGACCAAAAACAGTTTGGTCCATATCTTTGCGACGAAGCACAAAGTGCTGCAACGCCCTTTCATGTCCTGAAGCTAGCGCAGCGATGCAGGGACAGGAGCAATAAGGGTTTAGGCGAAGCGGCGCTTTTGCCGCACAGCCAGGATGGCTTATGACCCGAGGAGCTGGCCGTTGCAGCTAGACATGAAAAGTGTAGGGGGCCGTTTAGCCCCGCCAAGCGCTGGAGGACTTGAGGAAATGGCTATTTAGCGTTTTAAGCAAAACAAAAAAGAGCCGTCGAAACGGCTCTTTTTCATTTTCTTATCGCTGCCCTTTGATGTACGGAATTCCGTTCGCTTTCGGCGCATTGGCACGGCCAATGAATCCGGCTAAAGCCAGGATAGTCAGTACGTACGGAAGAATCAGCAAGAAGACGTTTGGAATATCTTGAATATACGGGATGGATGGCCCGACAATACTCAAGGATTGGGCGAACCCGAAGAACAACGCTGCGCCCATCGCGCCAAGCGGATGCCATTTGCCGAAGATCATCGCTGCAAGCGCCATGAACCCTTGGCCGTTGATCGTCGCGTGGCCGAAGTCGCCAGAAATCGTCTGTGCATAGATGGCGCCGCCGATTCCCGCTAAAGCACCGGAAATCATAACTGCCACATAACGCATTCTCGCTACATTGATTCCCATTGTATCCGCGGCCATCGGGTGTTCTCCGACAGAACGCAGACGCAGGCCGAATGGCGTTTTGTAGATTACAAACCAGGCCAAAATCGCAACTGCGATTGCCAGGACAGATGTGTAGTAAACCGAGCTGAAGAACATCGGCCCGATCACTGGAATATCAGACAAAAACGGAATATCGTTGCGCGAGAAACGCTCCGTGATAAAATCCGTCTGCCCTTTGCCAAAAATCTTTTTCACTAAGTACAACGCCAATGCAATGGCTAATAAGTTGATGGCTACACCGGATACCGTCTGGTCTGCACGGAACGAAATTGAAGCAACCGCATGGACTAGCGATAGCAATAAAGCCGCAGCCATTGCCGCAATCAATGACAGCCAAGGTGTAGCGTTGCCGAATGTATCTGCAAAAAACAAGTTAAACAATATGCCCACAAAGGCACCAATGACCATCAAACCTTCGAGGCCGATATTGATGACACCCGATCGCTCGGAAAACACGCCGCCGATAGCAACTAAAATGAGCGGAGCTGCATAAAATATCGCTGAAGGAACGATGAAATACAAAACTTCTAAGAAACTCATATTACTTCGCCTCCTTCTTCTTAGCCGCACGCAGCAGGAACAAGCGAATGACATATCCTGATGCCACAAAGAAAATAATTACGGCAATAACAATTTCAACAATTTCCAAAGGAATACCAGCTGCGTTCGGCATATTCAGCGCTCCGTATTTCAAGGAACCGAATAGTGTGGCTCCGAAAATAACGCCGAGCGGTGTGTTCATGCCCAGCAAGGCAACTGCAATCCCATCAAATCCAATACCGGTAAATCCGGCTTTCGAAGATACATACTCAAATGTTCCCAGCGCTTCCATCGCGCCGCCGAGACCGGCAAAAGCTCCGGAAATCACCATTGCGAGCACGATGTTTTTATTCACATTCATGCCGGCATACTGAGAAGCATTATGGTTAAAGCCAACCGCTTTTAATTCAAAGCCTAAAGTTGTTTTTTCCAGGATGAACCACATCACGCCGACCATCACCAGCGCCAGGATAATTCCGTAATGAAGCCGTGAAAATTCTGTCAGGTTCTCAAAAAATTCAGAGCGCAGCGATGCACTGGCAAAAATGGATTCTGTACGGTCGCCGTCGCCTGAAACGGTTTTGATCAATGCATTCGTCACATGAAGTGCGATGTAGTTCATCATGATGGTAACGATTACTTCATGAACATGGAATTTCGCCTTTAACAGACCCGGTACAAATCCCCAAAGAGCGCCCGCTGCCGCTGCTGCTAAAATCGCAAGCGGCAAATGAATGATTTTCGGCAATTCGACCGCTACGCCGACGTATGCTGCTGCAAACCAGCCGACGATCAATTGCCCTTCCACTCCGATATTGAACAGTCCGGAACGGAAAGCAAAAGCTACCGCTAAACCGGCCAATAGGTATGGCGTAATCTGCCGCAATGTTTCCCCTACTGTATATAAGTCGCCAAAAATCCCGTTCCATAAAGCAAGGTAGCCGTCGACTGGATTGTACCCACTGACCAGCATAATAATCGCTCCAACGATTAACCCTAAAATAACGGAAATGACAGGGACCAGAATATTTGTTGCTTTAGTCGACATGCTGATCCTCACCTTCTCTTTCTAACCCGTTTTTCAATCCTTCACGGATGTGATGACCAGCCATCAACAATCCCAATTCTTGTTCAGTCGTTTCTTCCGGTTTCACAATATCGACGATTTCGCCGTCATGGATAACCGCAATGCGATCAGACACGTTCATGACTTCATCCAGTTCAAACGAAATCAATAATACCGCTTTTCCATTGTCCCGCTGCTCGATCAGACGGCTGTGGATAAATTCAATCGCCCCCACATCCAATCCTCGAGTCGGCAAGGCTGCAATTAACAATTCGGGATTGCGGTCCACTTCACGGCCGATAATGGCTTTTTGCTGGTTTCCTCCCGACAATGCCCGAGCCGGTTCATGCGGCCCTTGTGTGCGGACATCGTATGCAGCAATAATGTCTTTTGCTTTTTGATCAATCTTGTCGTAATCGATAATCCCGCCTTTGGAAATCGGGGCAGTGTAATAGGTCTGCAAGGAAATGTTATGGCCAATCGGGAAATCCAGGACCAGCCCGTGTTTGTGGCGATCCTGCGGAATATGTCCAACGCCGGATTCCGTCACTTTTCTCGGTTTCATATTGGTAACATCTTTTCCATGAATGGTGATGAGCCCGCTTTTCACTTTGCGGAGCCCGGTAATCGCTTCAATCAATTCCGACTGTCCATTGCCGTCGATTCCCGCAATTCCGACAATTTCGCCTTGACGGACATTCAAATCCAAGCTTTTTACCATTTCAACGCCGCGGTAGTCTTCGACAACCAGCTTTTGAATGTTCAAAATAACGTCTTTCGGATTTGCAGGCGTTTTAACTGTTTTAAATTCCACTTGCCGGCCGACCATCAATGAGGCCAGTTCAGCTGGACTTGTTTCAGAAGTCGTAACAGTTCCCACGCCCTGCCCTTTACGGATAACCGTTACCCGGTCTGAGACATCCATGATTTCTTTCAATTTATGGGTAATTAAAATAATCGATTTTCCTTCGGCAATCAGGCGTTTCATGATTTGGATCAATTCGACGATTTCCTGCGGCGTCAAAGAAGCCGTCGGCTCATCGAAAATCAAAATTTCCGCGCCTCTGTACAAGGTTTTCAGGATTTCCACACGCTGCTGCATGCCGACTGAAATGTCTTCGATGACCGCATGCGGATCAACGTTCAATCCATATTGTTCCGACACTTCCTTTACCCGTTTTGCTGCGTCTTTTTTATTGGTGATGCCGAATTTAGTCGGTTCACTTCCTAAAATGATATTTTCAGTGACAGTGAAATTTTCGACCAGCATAAAGTGCTGATGCACCATGCCGATTCCTAAATCATTCGCCACGTTTGGATTTGTTATATCGACTTTCTTGCCGCGCACCCGGATTTCTCCGCCATCCGGCTGGTATAAACCGAAAAGCACATTCATCAAAGTCGACTTGCCTGCTCCGTTTTCACCCAATAATGCGTGAATTTCGCCCTTTTTCAACTGCAGGGTTATATTGTCATTCGCAACAAAATTCCCGAACACTTTGCGGATATTGAGCATTTCGATTACATGTTCCACTGTTTCCACTCCTTCGAAAACTGCTGACTTCTTATTTTTTTAATTAATACAGGAAAGGCTTTTATCGCTAAAAACCTTTCATCTATTATTAATTTTCCAAAAATAGACGAAAAAAAATCATAAAGACCGGATTCCCCGGTCTTTATGATGACCGTATCTAGTGTGCTTATTTCACAGTTTCTGGTACAGTGATTTCGCCGCTGGCGATTTTCTCTTTGTACTCATCGATCTTAGCCATAACGTCTTCAGGGATTGCTCCACGTGAATCTGCAAGGCCTACACCGTCTTCAGCCAAACCGTAAGTGATTGTTTCGCCGCCAGGGAATTTGCCTTCTTTGGCCTTGTTTGAAATATCAATAACCGCTTTGTCTACGCCTTTAAGAACAGAAGTCAATGTTACGTTCGTGTCGCCGACTTGCCCTTCGTCGTACTGGTCAGCATCTACGCCGATAACCCAAACATTCTCGTCCGGATTTGCTTCTTTGCGTTCTTTAGCTTCAGTGAATACACCGTTTCCTGTACCGCCAGCTGCGTGGAATACGATATCTGCGCCAGCAGAGTACATACGGTTAGCTGTTGTTTTACCTAATTCTGCTTTATCAAATGCCCCTGTGTATTGAACGTCTACTACAACAGACGGGTCTGCCGCTTTAACGCCTTCAAGGAATCCTGCTTCAAAACGTTCGATAACTGGAATTTCCATCCCGCCAACAAATCCGATTTTTTTCGTTTCAGACATCAAAGCTGCTGCTACACCTGCAAGGTAAGCTCCTTCTTGCTCTTTGAACAATACGCTTGCTACGTTTGGAGCATCAACAACTGCATCAATGATTCCAATTTGAGCTTTCGGCTGCTGTTCAGCAATTTCTTTTACCGCGCCTTCCATCAAGAATCCGATGCCAAAGACTACGTTAAAATCGCGGCGGATCAAGTTGTTCAGGTTTGTATTGTAATCAGCATCAGAAGCTGATTGCAGATAGTCAATTCCACCGTCACCTTTTTTCAGGCCGTTTTCTTCACCAAATGCTTGCAGTCCTTCCCAAGCGGATTGGTTGAATGATTTATCATCCACACCGCCGACATCTGTAACCATAGCAACTGAGAAATCGCTTTTCTCTTCGCCGCTTCCAGAATCGCCAGTTGAAGTGCCTTCCTCACTGCCGCAAGCAGCCAGCATAGTTCCTGCAGCAAGCATCATCGAAAGACCCAGACCAAATTTACGTTTTGTCAATGTAATAACCCCCAAGGTAATTTTTTCATATTAGCAGGAATTTGCCGTTTTACACACGTTTTCGAACTACATGGAAACTGAATTTATCAGCCCGGAAGTAGTTCTTTGAATAAAGCACCACACGATCGTCTTCATCGTAATGGAGCTGTTTTAACTCAAGTAAAGCAGTTTCCGGATCACATTCCAAAATCGGCGAAGCTTGTTCATGATAGCCGATTGGATCGATAAAGGTGACCGCATACGAAATGCGGACATCCCCGGATTCCTCTATTGCAGAGAAAATGGAACTTTCTTTGCGCCCGAGAAAATCAGCCGGCAAAAAACTCGAAGGAACTTGATCGATGCAATAGACGACCGGTTCTCCGTTGGCTGTTCGGACGCGTTCAATAGTAATGACTGTCTCATCGGCTCTGAAATGAAAGCGTTTTAAATCGTCCTCGGAAGGAGGAGCCTCAGAAGTGCTTAAGTAAATCACACCCGGCTCCATTCCAACTTGCCGAATCATGTCCGACACACTTGTCAATTGTTCAATGCCCGATGTAAAGACGGGCTTCGGATTGACGAATGTACCGACGCCATGCCGACGGACAATGATATTATCTTCTTCCAGCAACCGCAGCGCTTCTCTCAAAGTCGCGCGGCTGACTCCCAGTGTTTTTGCCAATTCGAATTCGGAAGGCAACTTCTCTTTTTCTTTGTACAATCCGGCAGCAATATCCTGCTTCATCCGATCGATCACTTGGAGATACAGAGCACGATGATCCGATTTTATTGTCATGCGATTCACCACCAATGACAGAGATCAGACATCTGATGTAAAACATTCCTACTAATCAAAATTACTATAACACTTATTCAAAACTAAATAAATAGTCTTTTGTCGAATTTCGCGAATTTTCATTCCAAAACTTTTAGCAGGTGTAATCATATCGTCACAAAAAACGCTTGATTTTTTAATAATCTTCCTGCTTTGGAACTAAAACCGTACGGGGCTTACTGCCCTCATAAGGGCCAACCACGCCGCGCTGCTCCATTTGGTCTATGATTCGGGCAGCCCGGGAATACCCAACACGGAAGCGCCGTTGCAGCATGGAAACCGAAGCTGTCTGCATTTCTGAAACCAATTGTACCGCTTCGTCGTAAATTTCGTCTGTGTCATCGTCGATTGCCGATTCTTCCACTTCAGTCGGAATCATGTCTTCCTGGTATTGGGCTTTTTGCTGTTCAATTGCAAAATCGACCACTTTTTCCACTTCCGAGTCCGACAAGAACGCACCTTGCACACGCACCGGCTTCGATTTGCCGGCGCCGAGGAACAGCATGTCACCGCGGCCCAGCAATTTCTCCGCTCCGCCCATATCAAGAATCGTCCGTGAGTCGATAGCAGATGAAACAGCAAACGCAATTCGGGACGGGATATTCGCTTTGATGACGCCTGTGATGACGTTAACGCTTGGGCGCTGTGTAGCGATGATCAAATGGATGCCGGCAGCACGCGCCATCTGTGCCAAGCGCGTAATGGCATCTTCCACTTCATTTGAAGCGACCATCATCAAATCCGCCAATTCATCGACGATTACCACGATAAATGGCAATTTCGGATGCTTTTCCTCATTTTCTTCATTGAAAATTCGAACATACTCATTGTAGCCTTCGATGTTCCGTGTTCCGGTATGCGAAAACAATTCGTATCTTCTTTCCATCTCTGAAACGATTTTCTTTAGCGCCTGCGCGGCTTTTCTTGGGTCTGTTACAACAGGAGCCAGTAGGTGCGGAATGCCGTTGTAGACATTCAGTTCAACCATTTTCGGGTCAATCATCATCATTTTCACTTCATGCGGCTTTGCACGCATGATGATGCTTGTGATGATGCCGTTAATGCACACCGATTTCCCGCTTCCTGTCGAACCGGCAACCAGCAAATGCGGCATTTTATTAAGTTCGGTCATGACGGCTTGGCCCGTTACATCCCGGCCGAGGCCAAACAGCAACTTAGATTCCGGTTTGTCATTTTCCTCGGATTCCAGTACTTCCCGCAAACTGACAATCGCCACTTCAGAATTCGGGACTTCAATGCCGATCGCAGACTTGCCTGGAATTGGCGCTTCAATCCGGATATCCCGTGCAGCCAGTGCCAGTGCCAGGTCATCGTGCAACGCCACAATTTTACTGACTTTAACGCCGGTATCCGGCAGCACTTCGTATTTTGTAACTGCTGGTCCTAAATGGACTTGTGTCACTTTGGCGCGAACACCAAAGCTTTGGAAAGTTTTTTCCAGCTTTTTCGCATTTTTCTGGATTCCCGAATACTCGCCGCTTTGGTCAGAGTGCGGCGGCAAAGTCAATAAGTCGATCGGCGGCAGCTGGTATTCTTCGTTTTCCATTTCTTCTCCCGAAGACAACGTCACTTCGCCGGTTTCTGTGTCGACTTGCTCTACAGGAGGCGCTTCCGCTTTTTTCGGCCGGACGTTCTCTGTGAACGCTGAAATGATCGGCTCCTCCTGCTCCATCACGTGAACCGTTTCTTCTTCGTCAAATTCCAGTGCATCATCCACTTCGATCACTTGCTCAGGCTGCTCTTTCCGGCGCGGTGCCGGCAGGCGTTTTTGTTTTGGCTTGCTTGGTTTCAAGCGGGCCACAACGGATTCCAGTCCCGGACGCAAACTTGGCACTTTTTCCGCAATATATGGAGCTGCCGTTTTGCCGGTCAAAATAATGGCGCCGATTGACAGCAAGATAAACGCTACGATCCAAGTGCCCGCTGTATCGAACAGCACATGGAACATCGCATAAAGCACAGCTCCCAATAATCCGCCGCCGCTTGCCGTATAGGTTTCCCAAAGCGATCCGGTGACTTGGGTCGAGCGCATGGTTTCTGTTAATACATTGCCTGAAGTGATGGGCAAAATCGATCCGGCCGCCCAAATCAAATGGCAGATTAATAAAATACCGGTAATGAGAAATACAGAGCTTGCCGCAATTTTCATGCGCGGTTTCGGCCATTGCCGTTTCACCATGATATGGGCTGCCAACAGCAGCAAGAGGATTGGCACAAAGACCGCCAAATACCCCGTCAATAACTCAGCTGTATTCAATAATATTTTCCCGATCACCCCAAGCTGAAAAGCCATGAGGACCGCAACACCAATCAGCAGTAACCCGATCACTTCATACCCGATCAGGGACATCGGCTGTTTTTTCTTTTTGGCTGCCGGTTTTTTCCGAGCAACTGTTTTCGGTTTTTTCTTTGCCTGTGCCCGTGGCATATCGATCCCTCTTTCCTTTAAAATTGAAAAAGGATTTCCACCGAGTAGTTCGGTATGGAAATCCTTTCACTTTCTGTCTCTTAGTATTCCATGATAATTGGAATAATCATCGGACGTCGTTTTGTTTGCTGGAATAAATAAGAATTCAACGTGTCCCGAATTTCCTGTTTGATATTATTCCATTCAAAAGCGTCTTTTACTACGTATTTTTCGACAATTTTGCGAACCAATTGAGTGGACTCTTCCATTAGCTGCTCGGATTCGCGGACATATACAAATCCGCGTGAAATCATTTCCGGTCCGGAAGCAATTTTCTTCTCTTTGCGGTTCAGCGTAACAACCACGATAAAGATGCCGTCCTGAGACAGGAGTTTCCGGTCGCGAAGGACAATGTTGCCAACGTCGCCGATGCCGATGCCGTCAATCAAGACATTCCCAGCAGTCACCCGGCCGCTCATGCGGACTTTTCCGCCTTTGTATTCCACAATATCCCCTTTATCAGCGATAAAGATATCAGATTTGTGCATACCGATTTGCTGAGCCAATTTGGAATGGGCAATCAGCATTTTGTATTCGCCTTGGATCGGGATGAAGTATTTGGGCTTCATCATATTCAGCATCATTTTCAAGTCTTCCTGGCTGCCATGTCCGGAAACGTGGACTTTTTTGCTGGAAGTCAACACATTGGCTCCGGCTTTCGCCAGTTTGTTCATCGTCTGGAACATTTGGACTTCCATGCCCGGAGACGGAGTGAACGTGATCATCACCGTGTCCGTGTCTTTGATTTTTACATCTTTGTGCTGTTTGCGCACCATTTTGTCCAGTGCTTCTAAAGGTTCCCCCTGGTTGCCTGTTACAATGATGACGACTTCTTCATCGCGGTACTGTTCCAGCTCTTTGATGGAGATGACAGTTTCTTCATCGACTGCCAAGTAGCCGAGGCGCAAGCCGACTTCGTAGCTGCTCTCCAGGCTTTTCCCTACGACTGCCACTTTTTTGCCTGTAGCTTTGGCATTATCAAATACTTGCTGGATCCGGATAAAGTTGGATGAATACAGCGATACTAGAATACGGCCTTCAGCCGCTAAAAATGCTGACAACAAGTGATCGGAAACGACCGTTTCAGGTGTTGTGTGCCCTGGGCGTTCCGCTTCAGTTGAATCGGACAACAAGATTAAAACGCCATCTTCGCCCAATTTCGCCATTTTGGCGATATCCGGCTTATAGCTTCCTTTTGCCGACTGATCGAATTTGAATTCTCCCGTGTGGACAATTGCGCCTTCCGATGTGTGGAAGACAATTCCAAGCGCATCCGGAATGCTGTGCGTTGTATGGAAAAACGTCACATGCGTTTTGTCAAAGTTCATGCGGCTTTTGTTCGTTACTTCAAAAAACTTCACATGCTTCAATGAACCCTGTTCTTTGATGTGTTCTTTCGCCAAGGCAATCGTCAGCTTCGAGCCGTAGACGGGTGCCTGGATTTTCTTCAATAAGTAAGCAATCGAGCCAATCGCGTCTTCATGGCCGTGCGTCAGGAAAATCCCCTTCACCCGGTCTTTGTTTTCTTCCAGGAAAGAGATATCCGGAATGACAATGTCAATGCCCAGCATTTCATCTTCCGGGAACATCAACCCGCTGTCCACTACAAATAAATCTTCATCAATTTCAATGACGTACATCGCTTTACCGATTTCGCCGACTCCGCCAAGCGGGATTACTCTAATTAATTCGTTTTTTATTTTACTCAATATATTTCCTCCTATAATTTACCCGTACACATCCATAGACCTTATTATACGGGAATACAAGGAAACAGTCCAAAGAAAAAATAAACCGGAGCCCAGTCCGGTTTATTGTGTCGGGATTTTTATTCAATTTTTTGTTCAGACAATGCCTTGTTCAATCATCGATTCAGCGATTTGAACCGAATTTAGTGATGCGCCTTTGATCAAGTTATCTGAAACGATCCACAGATGGAATCCCTGTGGATTATCCAAGTCCTGGCGGATCCGGCCGACAAAAACTTCATCAAGCCCTGCCGCCATCAGCGGCATCGGATAAACCTGGTTTGCTGGGTCGTCCATCAATTCCACACCCGGAGCTGCAGCAATTACCTGCTTGACTTCCTCAAGGGTTGGTGCAGCTTCCAGTTCGATATAAACCGACTCCGAATGGCCTGTGACGACCGGAAGGCGCACGCATGTCGCTGCGACGGATAAAGTATCGTCGTGCATGATTTTCTTGGTTTCATTGATCATTTTCATTTCCTCGAACGTATAGCCGTTTTCGGTAAATTGATCAATTTGCGGAATTGCATTAAAAGCGATCGGGTAATGGCGTTCAGCGGACTTCACCGGCAGCACTTTCGCATCTGCATTCGGTGCATTGTCAAAGTCTGCTGCCTGATCCTTTAATTCGTTGATGGCATTGATGCCGGCGCCCGATACCGCCTGATACGTGGAAACGACGATTTTATTTAGGCCAAACTGTTCTTTTAGCGGCTGCAAAGCGCAAACCATTTGTATCGTTGAACAGTTCGGGTTGGCGATGATTCCTTTATGCTGTGCGATATCGGCCGGATTGACTTCCGGTACGACAAGCGGCACTTCTTTGTCCATCCGAAATGCGCTCGTATTGTCGATGACAACGGCCCCACGTTTAACCGCTTCTGGCGCAAATTTCTCCGAAATGCTGCCGCCTGCGCTGAACAACGCAATATCAATGCCTTCAAACGATTCCGGCTTTGCTTCTTGGACGGTATAGGTTTCCCCTTTAAATTCAATTTCCTGCCCCGCTGAACGGCTCGACGCCAGAAAAACTATTTGATTGATTGGAAAGTTTCTTTTCTCAAGCTGCTCTTTCATTTGTTGTCCTACTGCACCCGTTGCTCCCATAATTGCTACGTTATAAGTTTTCACACAACTCTCTCCTTCAATGATGATTGGCGTAATTGTAACACAATTTAACACACTAGAGGAACGGCTTGTTTGAAAATCTTCCCTTTTGTTGCTTTTTGCCCTTTTAAACATGTGTTCTTAAAAAAAGCTATAAAAAAAGCTCCCTTTTTCAAGGAAGCTTACTTCGAACGGATAATGGAAATTGCTGGGTCTCCTGCTAACAATTCCATCAGAGAAGTCACTTTTTCAATGGATACTTGATCGATTAAACGGAGCACTTCATCATATGGCTGATGCTTTTCCAACAGCAATTCATTTTTCCCGTTGCGGCTCATGCGGGCACTCGTGCTCTCAAGCCCGAGCATAATATTGCCTTTCATCTGCTCTTTTGAATCAGTCACTTCTTCCAAAGTCAGACCATTTTTCTGCATGTCGAGCAGTGAAGAAACGATGACTTCCTGAAGTTCAGGCATTTGCTCATTGGATGTTCCGCCGTAAATAGCAAGTGCACCGTGGTCGGAATAGGCCGAATGGTAGGAGTAAATTGAATATGCCAATCCACGCTCTTCCCGAATTTCCTGGAACAGGCGGGATGACATGGACCCTCCGATGATATTGTTCAAGATTACAAAATTGTAGATGTTTTCGTCTTTTATGGACAAGCCCGGATATCCTAAGCAAAGATGCCCTTGTTCAGTTTCTTTATGCTTTAACGAATGGCCCGCTGTAAAGCCGGGGAACTGGTACTGCTTTTCATGGCTTTTCCGCTGGAATGAACCAAACAGCTGCTCGATCAATTCAATCAATTGAGGCGTGATGTTCCCGGCAACCGAAATCACGGTATTTTCCGGCGTGTAATGCCGTTCCATAAAGCGTTCAATTTTGTCTTTAGTAAAACTCTTCAATGTATGGACGGTCCCCAAAATCGGAGCTCCCATGGAATGATGCGGATACATCACTTTCCATAATTGTTCATGGACGTCATCGTCCGGCATATCTTCCGTCATGCTGATTTCTTCAATGACCACTTGGCGTTCCTTGTCGATTTCAGCCTGGTCCAATTTTGAGTGGAAGAACATATCGGCCAGAACTTCGACGGCGTGTTCCGCATGCTGGTCCAGCACCTTGGCGTAATAGCAGGTATATTCCTTTGACGTATAAGCGTTGATGTCCCCGCCGATCCGGTCGAATTCCCGCGCAATTTGCTTGGCGGTCCGTGTTTCTGTGCCTTTAAACAGCAGGTGTTCGATAAAATGCGTCATGCCATTTTCTGCCGGCAGCTCATCGCGTGAACCCGCTTTTACAAATACACCTACTGCAACAGAACGAAAATGCGGTATCGATTCGGAAACAATTCGAAGTCCGTTGCTGCATACATGTGTAGTAACCAATCCATCATTCCTCCTAATACGAAAAAATTGCCAACATATGCTGGCAATTTCGTTTGCTTATTGATTTGCTTGTTCAGTTGCTTCTTTTTCTTCTTTTAAAACCACTTTGCGTGAAAGGTTTACACGGCCTTGGCGGTCAATTTCAATGACTTTGACTTTGACTACATCATCCAATTTCAAGACATCTTCCACTTCTTTTGTCCGTTCTTCCTGGATTTCGGAAATATGGAGAAGACCGTCTTTGCCAGGGAATAGCTCCACAAAAGCACCGAATTTCTCAATGCGTTTCACTTTGCCTTCGTAGTATTCGCCCACTTTCGCTTCGCGGACAATGTTTTCGATCATCGCTTTCGCTTTAGCGTTCATTTCCTGGTCAACTGAAGAAATGAAGATGGTGCCGTCTTGTTCTGTATCGATTTTAACGCCTGTTTCATCGATGATTTTGTTGATCACTTTGCCGCCAGGTCCGATAACGTCGCGGATCTTATCCGGGTTGATCTTAACCATGATGATTTTTGGAGCAAATTTAGACAGCTGTTCCCGTGGTTCTGAAATGGTCGCAATCATCGATTCCAGGATGTGGATTCTTCCAATCTGGGCTTGCGTCAATGCTTCTTCCAGAATTTCACGCGACAATCCGTCAATCTTGATGTCCATTTGAAGAGCTGTAATGCCTTTGGCAGTACCTGCTACTTTAAAGTCCATATCGCCAAGGTGATCTTCCATGCCTTGAATATCTGAAAGAACTGTATAGTTTTCGCCTTTTTTAACCAAGCCCATCGCAATTCCGGCTACTGGCGCTTTAAGCGGTACTCCGGCATCCATCATTGCAAGCGTTGATGCACAAATACTTGCTTGGGAAGTGGATCCGTTGGATTCCAGAACTTCTGCAACCAGGCGGATTGTGTAAGGGAATTCTTTTTCATCCGGAATAACAGCTTCAAGCGCCCGTTCACCAAGCGCACCATGGCCGATTTCACGGCGTCCCGGTCCGCGAAGGAATCCCGTTTCCCCTACTGAGAACAGTGGGAAGTTGTAATGGTGCATAAAGCGTTTTGTATCTTCGATTCCAAGGCCGTCAATAATTTGAACATCGCCGAGTGCGCCAAGCGTACAAATGCTCATTGCCTGCGTTTGGCCGCGCGTAAACAAACCAGAGCCGTGTGTGCGGTTTAAAATGCCGACTTCAGAAGACAATGGGCGAATTTCTGAAGGTGTACGGCCATCCGGACGGACTTTTTCATCCGTGATCAAACGGCGGACTTCGTCTTTAACCATTTTATCTAGGATTTGGCCCACTTGTTTTTTCACGTCTTCATCCGCTTCAGCGTATGATTCCATGACACGGTCTTTAACGGCTGCAATTGCTTCGTTGCGCGCCATTTTTTCAGCTGTTTGCACTGCCGCATTCATATCGTCTTCAGAAAGCGCTTTGATCGCTTCTGTTAAAGTTGGATCTAATTCATACAGTTGAATAGCCGTTTTTTCTTTGCCGACTTCTTCTGCAATTTGTTCCTGGAAAGCAATCAATCGCTTGATTTCTTCGTGGCCGAACATGATGGCTTCAAGAATCGCTTCTTCTGAAACTTCTTTCGCTCCAGCTTCCACCATATTGATCGCATCTTTCGTACCGGCAACGGTCAAGTTCATGGAACTTTTCTCCAGCTGGTCGTTTGTCGGGTTGATGATGTACTCTCCGTCGATCATGCCGACGATGACACCGGCAATAGGGCCGCCAAATGGAATATCAGAGATCATCAATGAAAGAGATGATCCGAACATTGCTGCCATTTCAGAAGGGCAATCCTGATCTACAGACATAACCATTGAAATGACCTGAACTTCGTTGCGGAAGCCGTCAGGGAACAACGGACGGATCGGACGGTCAATCAAACGGCTTGTCAAAGTCGCTTTTTCAGAAGGGCGGCCTTCCCGTTTAATAAAACCTCCTGGAATTTTGCCGACTGCATATAAACGCTCTTCATAGTTTACTGTGAGCGGGAAGAAATCGGTATTTTTTGGAGTTTTAGATGCAGTAGCCGTAGACAATACTGCCGTATCGCCGTAACGGATCAACGCTGCGCCGTTGGCTTGTTTCGCTAATTGGCCAACTTCAACCTGTAATTCGCGGCCTGCCCAATCAAATGTATAAACTTTTTTCGTTTGCTCCATAATCGAGCTCCTCTCTCTTACACTGTTTCATCATTCTCTTTATCCCGCTTTCACGGCCAGCAGGACTCCCGCGGGAGATCCAGTGGCCATAAAAGCCCAATTGGATCAACTCGTAATCAGCGGGAATAAAGAAACTTCCTACTGATTAAAGTTTCTCTTTATGTATCCAATAGTAGTGTATCAAAAAAGCAATCACTGTGCGATTGAATGTTTTAATTTTTATCCATAAAGAAAAAGCGGGACGAATCCCGCTTTTACTAATTGCTATTATCGGCGTAGGCCAAGTTTTGCGATTAACTCGCGGTAACGTTGTACATCGTTTTCGCGCAAGTATTTCAGCAAGTTACGACGGCGTCCAACCATTTTGAATAGACCACGACGTGAGTGGTGATCTTTTTTATGAGTACGCAAGTGCTCATTTAAGTTGTTGATGTCTTCTGTAAGAATGGCGATTTGAATATCTGCAGACCCAGTATCTGTGTCATGCACTTTGTATTCATTGATCAATTCATTTTTACGTTCTTGAGTGATTGCCATACTGTTCCACCTCCTAATTTCTAATATCCCCTATTACCGAGCAACCGTTGGTGAATCGATTTGCCAAGCAATGGTTCGTACTTTTAGTACTTTTAAATCATAGCATAACAGCTTTTCAAAATCAACCAACCACCTTAGTTTAAGCTTTTGAAAAACTGGATTGCTGTTTCCTTGTCCCGCTGAATCTGCATTTTCAGTTCGTCAATGCCGGAAAATTTCTGTTCATCCCGGATTCGCCGGTACCAATCCACATCCACCATTTCGCCGTAGATCGTTTTGTCGAATTCCAGAATGTAGACTTCCACCGTCTGCTTTTTCACATCCGGATTGTTGAACGTCGGTTTGTAACCGACATTGCAGACACCGTTATATTCGATTCCCTGCACCCAGATCCTTACTGCATAAACGCCGCGGCCCGGCACGTACGATCCGATTTCCGGTTCAACGTTGGCCGTTGGAAAACCGATTGTTCTGCCCCGCTTGTCGCCGTTTACGACAGTTCCCGAAATCCGGAATGGCCGGTTCAACAGACGGCAAACTTCCCCCACATCTCCGCTTTTCAACAAACTGCGGATTCGCGTTGAACTGATTTTCTCTGCTGAGTCGACTTGCTTTTCAATCGTGGTCACACTGAATTGGCCTTGGCCGGCTTCTTCCATCACCTTCATATTGCCTTTTCCTTTGGAGCCGAAGGAAAAATCAAATCCAGCAGCAACGTGAACAACGTTCAATTCTTTAATAAACGTTTCAATAAACTGCTCCGGCGTCAACTGGGCAAAATCAGAAGTGAAACGGACCACAAAACAAACATCCAGCCCCATGCTTTCCAGAATCTCCAATTTCTGCTGCATCGGCGTAATGTAAAAAACCTCTTCTTTTCTTCCGCCAAGCACAAGAGACGGATGAGGATCGAATGTCATAACAGCGGATTTCACTTGGCGTTTTTCCGCTTGAGCGATCGCTTCACCGATGACCCGCTGATGCCCTTTATGTACACCGTCAAAAAAACCGAGCGCCAAGGAAATGGGCCCAAGCTCTTTTTCCGGTTTGATGTGGTTGGGGTAGCTTAAATGAATGATTTCCATATTACACCTCGTCGATACTCGGGATTCCGAACATTTTTTCAGGCTTCATTTTATCCGCTCGCTCAGGATGCTTTTTATAAAGCGCCAATGGCTGTCCATCGACCGTCAATACGAGAAAGTTCTCCGCCTCCAGCAATGGGTGCTTATCCAGAACTTGGCCATTCTTGATGGCAAAGATGTCTTTCTGATCAATTTCGGCAAACGGAAAATTGCTTAACCCGTAGCTAAGCGGCTTTAAAACAGAGCTGATATCTCCATTTTGAGCAAGTTCGGCCACTTCGGCAAGTGTTACGCAGTCTTTTGCCGTAAATTTCCCTGATTCGGTCCGCGTCAATTTCGACATATGCGCAGGATAGCCGAGCGCTTCGCCGATTTGGACGGCTAATGTCCGGATGTAAGTTCCTTTTCCACACTTAATACGGATGGAGAATTTCAGCTCTTTGCCGCTCCATTCCGCTTGTTCATCCAGCAGTTCAATCGAATCGATCCGCACGATGCGCTCAGGGCGTTCCACTTGAATGCCTTGGCGGGCATACTCATACAACTTTTTCCCATTTACTTTTACTGCCGAATACATCGGCGGGATTTGTTTGATTTCACCCGTAAAGCTTTCGAGCGCTTCCATCAGATCATTTCTATTCAGGTGTTTCTCGGACTCATCGGCATCAACAATTGCACCGCTCGCGTCTTCCGTTTCAGTAGAATAGCCAATGGTCACTTCAGCTTCATAGGTCTTGCCTTGGTCTGTAATGTATTCCGCCACTTTGGTCGCTGTTCCGATGCAGATCGGCAGCACGCCGTCCACGTCCGGATCAAGTGTACCGGTATGGCCGACTTTTTTGGTTTTCAGAATTTTTCTCAGTTTGAATACACAATCATGGGAAGTCATCCCTTTTTCTTTCCATAAAGGCAGCACACCATTCATTGCCATTTGCTTCAGCCCCTTGCTTAATATGTATAAAAAAAGCCTGCTAATCATGAAATTAGCAGGCTCCAGTTTAACCAATGCTTCACGCCAGCCTAAAATGTCCTGGGCGAAGCATTTTTTACTGGTTTTCTTTTGGTTCTTGAATGTCACGGAGTAATGAATCAATTCGATTACCGTATGCGATAGATGAATCAAATTCAAACGACAATTCCGGCGTCTTGCGCAAACGGATCCGTTGTCCGATTTCGGAACGGATAAACCCTTTTGACTTCGACAACCCGAGCAAAGTCTGTTCTTTCACTTTTTCATCACCCAGCACACTGATGTAGACAGTAGCCTGCTGAAGATCGCCTGTTACTTCGACATCTGTCACAGTGACAAAGCCGATTCTTGGATCTTTCAGTTTGCGGCTGATGATTTCGCTAAGTTCTTTCTTCATTTGCTCGCCTACACGATTTGAACGCATCGTCATTGTATATTCACCTCGTTCTTACAAATATTCTTGTTGAACTTCAAGGCATTCCCAGGCGGGGTTGCTTTCCAAGTATTGCAATACTTGCGCCATTTCCTTATCCGCCATCTCTTTTGAGGAAGAAACGGTAACAAAGGCGATGCGGGTCCGTTGCCATACATTCTGGTGATCAACTTCCGCAGCTGAAACGTTGAATTTCTGTTTGGTTCGGGTCAGCATGCTTTTTAATACTGACCGTTTTTCTTTCAATGAATGCGCAACCGGAATGAAGAATTCACATTCCATATATACGATCATTTGCGTTCGATTTCTTCCATAACGAATGCTTCAATAACATCGCCTTCTTTGATGTCGTTAAAGTTTTTAATCGTGATACCGCATTCGTATCCTTTGGCAACTTCTTTTGCATCATCTTTAAAACGTTTCAGCGTATCAAGTTCGCCTTCGAATACCACGATGCCTTCACGGATAATGCGCACACCACTGTCTCGAGTGATTTTGCCTTCCACTACATAACTTCCGGCAATCGTGCCCACTTTGGATACCTTGAACGTGCTGCGCACTTCAGCCTGCCCGATGATTTTTTCTTCGAATTCAGGATCCAATAACCCTTTCATCGCAAATTCAATCTCTTCGATTACTTTGTAGATGATGCGGTGCAAACGAATATCGACGCCTTCTGCTTCTGCAGCGCGTTTCGCATTAACATCAGGACGGACGTTGAAACCGATGACGATGGCATTCGATGCAGCCGCTAGGGAAATATCGGATTCAGTAATGGCACCGGCTCCCGTGTGAATGATTTTCACATTGACGCCTTCTACATCGATTTTCATCAATGAAGCCGCCATTGCTTCAACTGCACCTTGAACGTCAGCCTTAACAATCAGGTTCAATTCTTTCATTTCCCCTTGTTTCAACTGGTCAAACAAATTATCAAGCGTGACGCGTGTTTTTTCAGAACGCTGTACTTGAAGCGCTGAAGTTGCACGGGTTTCCCCGACTTGGCGAGCTGTTTTCTCATCTTCAAATACGACAAAACGGTCACCGGCTTGCGGGACATCATTCAATCCTGTAATTTCAACCGGAGTCGACGGGCCTGCATCTTTCACACGGCGGCCAAGGTCATTGACCATCGCACGCACACGGCCAAATGTATTCCCGACAACAATCGGATCTCCAACGTGCAACGTACCATCTTGTACAAGCAAAGTAGCTACCGAACCGCGGCCTTTATCAAGTTCGGCTTCAATAACCGTACCAATTGCACGGCGCGCCGGGTTGGCTTTCAACTCGCCTACTTCCGAAACAAGCAAAATCATTTCAAGCAAAGCGTCGATGCCTTCGCCTTTCAAAGCAGAGATCGGCACGAAAATCGTTTCGCCGCCCCAAGCTTCCGGCACAAGGCCATGTTCTGTAAGTTCCTGCATGACGCGGTCAGGATTGGCACTTGGCTTATCCATTTTGTTGACCGCAATGATGATTGGCACTTCAGCAGCTTTGGCATGGTTGATCGCTTCTACTGTCTGCGGCATAACGCCGTCATCAGCAGCTACAACGATAATGGCAAGATCCGTCACTTTAGCTCCGCGTGCACGCATTGTTGTAAACGCCGCGTGTCCCGGTGTATCTAGGAATGTGATTTTTTTGCCATTTTCATCTACTTGGTAAGCACCGATATGCTGCGTAATTCCGCCTGCTTCTCCGGCAGTCACTTTCGTGTTGCGGATCGAATCAAGCAAAGTTGTTTTACCATGGTCAACGTGTCCCATGATCGTAACAACAGGTGGACGCTCTTCTTGAAGTGTTTCGTCTTCCGGCTCGAAGTAGACTTCCAGGTCGGTTTTATCCACCAGGATTTCTTCTTCCACTTCCACTTCGTATTCCGCACAAATCAATTCAATTGCGTCTTTATCCAATTCTTGGTTGATAGTAGCCATTACACCAAGCATAAATAATTTTTTGATGATTTCAGACGGCTCGCGCCCTAATTTTTTTGCCAGTTCCGCTACAGTCAAAGACTCGCTGAATGTAATTTTAGCCGGCAATTCTTTCTCGCGTTTTGGCATTGGCGGCAGCGGGTTCACTGGCTGCTGTTGTCTGCCTTTGCGATTGCGGTTTTGGCCTCCGCGGCCTCCGCCGCCGCCCGGACGGTTGTTGCGCTGTCCTGGACCTGCAGTCGGTTTTGCTGCTTTAGGCGTAAAGTTCGATCCTTTTGCTCCTGCCGGACGGTTCTGGCCTTGTCCGCTGCTCTGTGGACGAGACTGGCCTTGTCCTGCTGGACGCGATTGCCCTTGTCCGCTGTTTTGCGGACGGGATTGTCCCTGTCCTGCTGGGCGTGATGACCCTTGGCCACTGTTTTGTGGACGGGACTGCCCCTGACCTGATGGACGGTTTTGTGCCTGGTGCTGTTGGCGTGCTTGTGTACGTCCTGCAGCAGGTTTTTTGTAAATGCCGTCCAATTTTGTTACAGCATTGTCTTCCAATGTCGCCATATGGTTGGCCACTTCAATGTTAAGCTTTGATAACTGGTCAATAATCTCTTTGCTTGGCTTATCTACTTTTTTAGCGTATTCATGTACTCGAATTTTGGTCATCTGCTCACCCCCGGTTAATTTCTTCAAGCAAACTCGCTAGTTTTTTTGCAAACCCTTGATCGGTGATTGCTACTACTACACGCTCTGCTTTGCCTATTGCATGTCCAAGTTCAAAACGCGTTCCGAATACTTGGAGATCAACATTGTACGATTTGCATTTATCATGCACTTTCTTGCTGGTATTCTCTGATGCATCTTCTGACAATATGACCAATTTTGCATTGCCACTCCGCACTTCAGCCACTGCCATGCCTTCTCCGGAGGTCGTCATCCGGGCTCGGGTAGCCAATCCTAAAATTTGCAGGAATTTCTCTTTGGTCTTTAGTTGTTCAGTGTTCATTACTTCTTCAACTGCTCTCTTAGGACTACGCGCGTTAATTCGTCGTAAATTTCAGCCGGAACTTTAACTTCCAATTGATTGTCCAAAACTTTCTTTTTCCGCGCCAGTTCAATGGCGTCCTCCGATTTGGAGACATAAGCGCCGCGGCCTGACTTTTTGCCAGTCAAATCGACAAACACTTCGCCTTCTTTTGTCCGGACTACACGGATCATTTCTTTTTTAGGATGCATCTCGCCAGTGGCGACGCATTTACGCAATGGAATTTTCTTTTGCAGAGCCAACGGACATCACCTTCTCTACGTTATTCTTTTTCCTCATAAAAATCAAAATCGTCAAGCTCTTCACCGGACTCAACCAGTTCGATTGTTGAATTTTCATTTGGGTAAATCCCAAGTTCACGGGCATCCGTTTCGCTCTTGATATCGATTTTCCAGCCTGTCAGTTTTGCAGCAAGACGCGCGTTTTGTCCGCGTTTACCGATTGCCAATGACAATTGATAATCCGGTACCACAACGGTTGTCGATTTTTCGGCTTCGTTGACTTGGACGTCCAGAACTTTTGAAGGGCTAAGCGCATTTGCGACAAACACTACCGGTTCTTCGGACCATTCAACGATATCAATTTTCTCGCCGTTCAATTCGTTGACGATTGTCTGAACGCGTGCGCCTTTTGCTCCAACACATGAGCCGACCGGGTCAATATCGTCGCGGTGTGCAACGACAGAAATCTTCGAACGGTCTCCAGCTTCACGTGCAATTGATTTGATTTCAACGATTCCTTCGAAAATCTCAGGAACTTCGTTTTCAAACAAGCGGCGAAGCAATCCAGGGTGCGTACGGGATACAAATACCTGAGGCCCGCGCGTTGTGCGCTCCACTTTTGTGATATACACTTTGATGCGGTCATGCGGCTGGTAGGATTCATTCGGCATTTGCTCAGTCTGTGGAAGCACTGCTTCCACTTTTCCAAGGCCTACATATAGGTTGCGGGCATCCATGCGTTCAACGATGCCGTTGACGATATCATCAGCACGGTCCACAAATTCTTCGAAAATCAATCCGCGCTCTGCTTCGCGCACACGCTGCGTTACCACTTGCTTCGCAGTTTGGGCAGCAATGCGTCCGAAGTTCCGAGGAGTTACCTCTTCTTCTACGATGTCCGCCAGTTCGTATGCCGGATTGATTGCTTTCGCATCTTCCAGCGAAATTTGCAAACGCTCGTCTTCCACTTCTTCGACGACGTCTTTGCGTGAATAGACCAGCATCGTCCCTGTATTCAAATTCAAGTCCACTCGCACGTTCTGCGCCTGGTTGAAGTTGCGTTTGTAAGCTGTAACTAGCGCTGCTTCAATCGCTTCAATCAAAACATCTCTTGAAATCCCTTTTTGCTTTTCTAAAGCATCCAATGCATCCAATAACTCATTGCTCATCTTCTTATTCACTCCCATGTTCTTCAATCAAGTTTTGCAGAAAAATCAATGGCTAAACGGATAACAGCGATCTTTTTCCGTTCAATGACAATTTTCTTTCTGCGTGTTTTGATTTTAACTTCAATTTCAACTTCTTCATCGGTATAAGACAACAGGTAACCTTCGAATTCTTTTGCGTTTTCAACGGGTTCATACGTTTTAATGTAAATGAACTTGCCGAGCGCTTTTTCGAAATCTTGTTCTTTTTTCAATGGACGTTCTGCACCAGGTGAAGAAACTTCCAAGAAATAGTTTTGCTCAATCGGATCCAGCTTATCCAGAATCTCGCTCAGCTTTTCACTGACCAGCGCGCATTGATCGATGTCGATCGGTGCTGCCGGATTGTCGACATAGACGCGCAAAAACCAGCTGCGCCCCTCTTTTAAAAATTCCACATCCACAAGTTCCAATTGAAGTTCTTCTGTGATGGGCAAAGCAAGTTGTTCAATTTGTTCTGTAATTTTGCTCATATATGCCTCCCGCGGTTTTTATCCCACTTTAACAGCCAGTAAATCCCCCAGCATTGGCATGTGGGAGATTAACTGACGGTAAAAGTTTGATTGGTTGAACCCACACGCAGTGGCGGGTCAAAATATCCACTGTGTAAAGTTTCACTTTATGCCATAACAACAGAAAAGAGCGGGAAATCCCACTCTTCTGCGACAGAGCTATCAGTAAATGTTATTACAATAATACCATAATCCCCAGCGCCGTGCAACTTACTAGAACAGCGAAAGCTGATTGGCATCCGGCATGCCTTCTAAGCAGCCATGGTCGTCCATGTATTCGATGATGGTCTTTGAAACGCGCCCCCGCTGCTGCAAGTCCTCTTTCGACAAGAACGTTCCTAGTTCGCGGGCAGCAACAATCGATTTGGCGGCGTTCGTCCCGAGTCCCGGAATCGCATTAAACGGCGGAATCAGCGTTTTGCCATCGATGATGAACTGATCGGCAGACGATTTATACAAATCGACTTTCTGGAATGTATAGCCGCGTTCAACCATTTCAAGTGCCAATTCCATAACCGTCAGCAAGTTCTTTTCTTTCGTCGAAGCTTCAAGCCCTTTGGCATTGATTTCATCGATTTTTGCACGGATGGACTGCGAACCTTTGGCCATTGCGTTGACATCGAAATCTTCTGCCCGTACCGTAAAGTACGCTGCGTAGTAAAGGATCGGGAAGTGCACCTTGAAATAGGCGATGCGCACAGCCATCAACACATAAGCGGCGGCGTGGGCTTTCGGGAACATGTATTTGATCTTTTTGCACGATTCAATATACCAGTTCGGGACCCCTTCTTTTTTCATCGCTTCTTCCATTTCCGGAGTCAGCCCTTTCCCTTTACGGACCGATTCCATGATCTTGAACGCCAATGAAGATTCAAGCCCCTGGTAAATCAGGTAAACCATGATGTCATCCCGGCATCCGATTACATCGGACAATTGGCATGTTCCGTTTTGAATCAATTCCTGGGCATTGCTGAGCCATACATCCGTTCCGTGGGAAAGCCCGGAAATCTGGACGAGCTCGGAAAACGTCGTCGGTTTTGTTTCTTCGAGCATCTGGCGCACAAAACGCGTCCCAAACTCCGGAATGCCGTACGTTCCGGTTTTACAGCCGATCTGTTTCTCCGTAACGCCAAGAGACTCTACGCCGGAAAAGATTTTCATCACTTCCGGATCATCCGTCGGAATCGTTTTCGGATCAATGCCGGATAAATCCTGCAGCATCCGGATCACCGTTGGATCATCGTGTCCAAGTATATCAAGTTTCAATAAGTTATCGTGAATCGAATGGAAGTCAAAATGCGTCGTTTTCCATTCCGAATCCTGGGCATCTGCCGGAAACTGGATCGGCGAGAAATCATAAATATCCATATAGTCTGGAACAACGATAATTCCGCCCGGATGCTGCCCTGTGCTTCGCTTAACGCCGGAGCAGCCTTGGACAAGCCGGTCAATTTCCGCGCCTCTGAACGCTAAATTGTGGTCATTGGCATAACCCCGGACATAGCCGTACGCTGTTTTTTCCGCTACCGTTCCGATGGTGCCGGCACGGAATACATTGTCTTCCCCGAACAATTCCTTCGTGTAGTTGTGGGCTCTTGCCTGATAGTCACCACTGAAGTTCAAATCGATATCGGGAACTTTATCCCCTTTAAAGCCGAGGAAAGTTTCAAACGGGATATCCTGCCCTTCTTTTTGGAAAGGAATGTCGCAATCCGGACAGTTTTTGTCCGGCAAATCGAATCCCGACCCGACAGACCCGTCATCGAAAAACTCGGATTTTTTGCATTTCGTGCAAATATAATGCGGCGGCAATGGGTTGACTTCCGTAATTTCCGTCAATGTCGCAACCAGTGAAGAACCAACCGATCCCCGCGAACCTACAAGATAGCCGTCGTCGAGCGATTTCTTCACCAGTTTATGCGAAATGAGGTAAATTACAGCGAAACCGTGGCCGATAATCGATTTCAATTCTTTTTCGATGCGGGCTTCGACGATTTCCGGCAAATCCGGACCATAGATTTTATGGGCCATATCGTAGCTCAATTCCCGTACCTCTTCGTCCGCACCTTCAATTTTCGGTGTATACAGATCATCTTTGATCGGTTTTACCGTTTCAATCATATCCGCTATTTTATTGGAGTTGGTGACTACGATTTCCTTCGCCGTCTCGGCTCCAAGGAAATCGAAGGCTTCCAGCATTTCATCGGTCGTCCGGAAATGGACTTTCGGCAATTTCTGGCGGTTCAGCGGATTGGCGCCGCCTTGGGAACCGATCAGCACTTGCCGGAAAATAGCGTCGTTTTCGTCCAGGTAATGGACGTTCCCGGTTGCCACCAGTGGCAATTCCAGTTTGCGGCTGACTTTCACCAGCTTGCGCATGACGTCTTCCAGATTCCATTCATCGCGGATCAATTCTTTTTCAATCAAATGGGAGTACACTTCTTTTGGATGGACTTCTAAATAATCATAGAACTTGGCCGTCTGTTCGACTTCTTCCATCGATTTTTGCATCACCGCTTCGAATACTTCCCCTTTGTCGCAGCCCGAGCCGACAAGCAGCCCTTTTCGGTGGCGCTGCAGCAGCGAGCGCGGAATACGCGGCACCCGGTAGAAATAATCGATATGCGAAGCAGAAACCAGTTTGAACAGATTCTTCAGCCCCTCCTCATTTTGCGCTAGCAAAGTGCAATGGGTCGGGCGTGAACGTTTGTAAGCATCACCAGCGCCGACATAATCATTCAGCTGGTCATGGTAAAGGATGCCTTTTTCGTGTGCTTCTTTCAGCAAATGCGTCAGCAAATACGAAGTGGCTTCCGTATCGTAAATGGCCCGGTGATGCTGGGTCAATTCGATGCCGAATTTTTTCGCGAGCGTATTCAACCGGTGGTTTTTCAATTCCGGATGCAGCATACGGGCCAGTTCCAATGTATCGATCGTGGCATGCTTCATGTCAATGCCGTATTTTTTATAAGACACGTATAAAAAGCCCATATCGAATGATGCGTTATGCGCAACCATGATATGGTCGCCTGCCCATTCATGGTACTTGCGGATGACTTCTTCCACTTCCGGCGCATTTTTCACCATGTCATCTGTGATGCCCGTCAGTTCTATAGTCGTTGCGGACAAATCGTGATGCGGATTGGCAAAGCTTTCAAATTTATCGACAATCTGGCCGCCTTTGATTTTGACAGCGGCAAGTTCGATAATGGTATCGTAAACGGCCGACAGTCCGGTCGTTTCCAAGTCAAATACGACAAATGTTTCTTCTTCAAGCAACGCATGGCGCTCTTCGTAGGCGATCGGCACGCCGTCGTCCACCAAGTTCGCTTCCAGCCCAAATATCGCCTTAATGCCGTATTTCTTGCTGGCAGCATAAGCATCCGGAAAAGATTGCACGCCGGCATGGTCCGTGATCGCAATGGCCGGGTGTCCCCATTTGGCAGCTTGCGACACCAGGGAATCAACAGACGAAACAGCGTCCATTGCGCTCATTGGCGTATGCAGATGCAATTCCACCCGTTTTTCTTCTGCAGTATCCTTGCGGAGCTGGGGATTGATTTCCACCATATCCTGCGCCATCATCACCAAATCACGCACAAAGGTATCGGTTTGAATGGAACCGCGCGCTTTCAGCCACATGCCTTTTTTCAGGCTGCCCATCAATTCTGCGTCTTCTTTGTCGCGTGAGAACATCTTCACTAAAATCGAATCGGTATAGTCTGTCATTTTCACGGTCAGCAGCGAACGTCCGCTCCGAAGCTCGCGGACTTCCACGTCGAAGACAAAGCCTTCGATTGTCACTCTGCGTTCTTCATCGACAATCGATTTGATCTCCACAATTTTCTCATCCGGCTTGATAGCCACACCCATCTGGAATGGTCCCGATGGCACACCGTTTTCTTTGCGGTCGGTTTCCCGTTTCTTCATGTCCGCCAACGCCTTGGATGCCATTTCTATTTCTTCGATGCGGCGCTGTTCCATAAAGGCTAAATGAGCTGCTTCCTGGTCGCCTTCAGCGAGCTGGAACTCGATGGCTATACGCGGAAACCCGAATTGCTGGAAGGCACCTGACAATTTGTCGGTATACTTCGACTTCAAGGCCATCATTTCATGTTCATGGCTGCAGCATAGCATCAGCTTGCTGCCGTTCCATTCCGGTACTTGTGAAAGCAGCTGGTCGCGCAAAGGCGGGGCCATGTCTGAAAACTCTTCGACTACATAACGCCAGTATTCCATGACCAGATCGCCGTCTGCTGTTGTGCTTTCGCTTTCAATCGAAAGCTGCACATTTGCAATGGTCGCAAAAGTTGTATTCAAACGTTCTTTTAATAATAGAAATAATTTCAGCGGCAAAGTTTGTTTTACTTTAATCAGAAAACGCCAGGTCCGCTCTTTTTTATGGACCGTCATCCGTGTCAGTTCAGCCTCTTCGAAAAAAGGCATGTGTACATCGTCTGTCAGGTCGAGATGCTGAAGAAGTAGCTTGAATCGCATCTTTGGATCTTGCTGGTTTGTCATAACTATCCCCTTCATAAAAAATTAATTCAATAAGAATAAAGAAAGGAAAGTACAGTTGTACTTTCCTCTCCATCATATCAGATTTGCCGATTATTTTTTAAAGAATTGCTGCAGGTGATCGAGCAATTCTTCCCGTTTCCACTCAAATGTTTCTCCAGTGCGGCGGTATTTCACTTCCAAAATTCCTTCAGAAGCTTTTTTGCCGACGGTGATGCGGACCGGCAAGCCGATCAAATCAGCATCCGTGAATTTAACGCCTGCACGCTCATTGCGGTCGTCAAGCAGCACTTCGTAGCGGTAAGATTTCAATAATTTATATAAATCTTCTCCAAGCTCGCGCTGCGTTTCGTCTTTCATATTGACCGGCAAAATATGCACTTCGTACGGCGCAATTGCGTCCGGCCAGATAAAGCCATTGTCGTCCTGGAACTGTTCAGCAACAGCCGCCATCACACGTGATACACCAATGCCGTAGCAGCCCATGATATAAGGCATCGCTCTGCCCTGGTCGTTCAGGAATGTCGCTTTCATCGGCTCGCTGTAAGTCGTACCCAGTTTGAAGATATGGCCGACTTCGATGCCTTTGGCAAATTGGATGGTGCCTTCACCGTCTGGAGAAGGATCTCCCTCTTGGACAAAGCGAAGATCCGCATAAGATTCAACAGAGAAATCTTTTTCAGGGTTGACGTTGATGAAATGGAAGCCATCTTCGTTCGCGCCTGTGACACCGTTGACTACTGATTGTACCGCATGATCTGCGTACACCTTGATCGATGACGGCAATTTCACCGGCCCAAGAGAACCGATTTCGCAGCCCAATGCCTGCTGCACTTCTTCCGGTTCAGCAAGCTCGACGATTGTCGCACCTGTTGCATGCTTCACTTTGACGTCATTGATTTCGTGGTCGCCGCGGGACAATACCACTACCAATTCCTCGTCCGCTTTAAATACTAATGTCTTGATGCATTGTTCCGGTGTTGTGTTCAGGAAGGCTGCAACATCCACAATGGTCTTCTGGTCCGGCGTTGCCACTTTTTCCAGCTCTTTTACCGCTTCATCCGATTTTGGATATTCCATGTTCACTGCTGCCATTTCAATATTTGCAGCATAGGAAGACGTGTCGGAATAGGCAATTGTGTCTTCGCCAATTTCAGAAAGCACCATAAATTCATGGTTGTCTTTTCCGCCAATAGCTCCTGAGTCAGCGATGACTGCGCGGAAGTTTAATCCCAGACGTGTGAAAATATTCGTATACGCCTGCATCATATCGTTGTATGTGTCATCCAAGCTTTCTTTCGTTGCATGGAACGAATATGCATCTTTCATCAAGAATTCACGCCCGCGAAGCAAACCGAAGCGCGGACGTTTTTCGTCGCGGAATTTCGACTGAATCTGGAATAAATTCAACGGCAATTTCTTATAGGATTTGATCTCATCGCGAAGCAGGCTCGTAATGACTTCTTCATGTGTTGCTCCAAGAGCAAATTCACGGTTATTGCGGTCGGTCAGCCTCATCAATTCGTCGCCGTATGAATACCAGCGGCCGGTTTCTTGCCAAAGCTCTGCTTGTTGCAGCGCCGGAAGGAAGACTTCCACACTGTTGACTGCTTCCATTTCTTCGCGGATCACATTTTCCACTTTTTGCAGAACGCGTTTGCCTAAAGGCAGAAACGAATAAACACCGCTCGTATTTTGGCGGATAAATCCAGCCCGCAATAATAGCTGATGCGATTTAACATCTGCATCCGCCGGTGTTTCTCTTAATGTAGGGATAAAAGTTGCTGTTTGTTTCATTCCAAAATGCACCTCAACTGACTATTTAATTTTTTTAATGCGGTTTTACTTTTCTAAGTCTAACGCCTAGTCTTACAAGTTTACTTCATACTTAATGAAAATAGCAAAGCCCGCAATGGCCCCAGGCCTTCCGGCGCTTGTCGGGGCTTAGCGGGCAATTGTCTGCTGTTCAATCAAAAAAAGAATTTTTGGATATCGTTCCAGGTGACCACAATCATCAGCAGCATCAGCAGCATAATGCCGACGAAATGGACCATGCCTTCTTTTTGGCGGTCGACCGGTTTTCCACGGATGCCTTCAATAATGAAGAACATCAAGCGGCCTCCATCAAGTGCCGGAAGCGGCAATAAGTTCATGATCCCCAAGTTGATGCTCAGCATGCCTGCCCAGTTCATCAACGTGAAAATGCCATACTTTGCAACTTCTTCAGTCGTTTTGTAAATTCCTACAGGTCCGGATAATGCATCAATCGTAAATTGGCCCGTTACCAGCATTCCGAGCAAACGGAAGATTTCTTTGAACCAGAACACGGTTTGTTCAGCACCATAAGCGAAAGATCCCAAGAAATCCTTTTCGAGCGGGCTTCGGTAAAGCACACCGATGACACCCACTTTTTCAGGAGATTCTTCTGACACTTCCGGTGTGATGGTGAAATCAAGTGTTTCGCCGCCGCGTTCCACTTCAAAAGGCAGCGGGTTGCCGGCGTTGTCCTGAACGGATTCCACTAACTCATTCCATGAAGCGATGGACTTGCCATCAATTTCCTTCACCAAATCCCCGTTTTGCAAACCGGCTTCAGCAGCCGGGCTGTCTTCGGTTACTTCTGTAATCACCGGTTCATTGGTCGGGATGCCTTGCATCAATCCGATTGCGGTAAAAATGAAGAACGCAAGGATAAAATTGAACAACGGCCCAGCCAGTATCGTCATAAAACGATGGCCAAGGCTTTTCGAATCAAACTGGCGGTCATAAGGAGCAAGAATCGTTTCTCTGCCGTTTTCTTCAACTACAGCATCACGTGCAACTTCAATGCGGACAAATTTGTCTTCTTCGTCATATCCCTTGATGTACAGTTCCTTCTCCAGGTCCGCTTCTTCCACTTCCATCAGCAAAATGTCCGGGTACATCGTTTTCTGGTTCATGACAATTTTTGCAGCCTTTCCATCTTTATTCAACAGCACGCCGATGCGGTGCCCTGCTTGCAGATGGATTGAATCCATGTCTTCTCCGGCCATACGGACATAGCCGCCGATCGGCAATAGCCGCAGCGTGTAGATCGTCTCGCCTTTCGTAATGCCCAGAATTTTCGGGCCCATCCCGATTGCAAACTCACGCACTAAGATGCCGGCACGTTTTGCAAACAGAAAATGGCCAAATTCATGAAAAAATACTAAAGCACCGAAAATAATTATAAACGCTAGTACTGTTTCCATTTAAACCCATCCTTATAAACCGTTTTCGGTTTTAATCTTTCGTTATTTTAGCATGTTTTTGACGGATTTTCTTGTTTCAGCATCTACGTGTAAAATCGTTTCCAAATCCGGCGCTGAAACCAGCTGGTGGCTATGCATCGCGCGTTCAATCAACTCTTCAATTTGTAAAAATGTAATTTCTTCATTTAAAAACATCGCCACAGCTTGTTCGTTGGCGGCATTCAAAACCGTCGTCATCGTACCGCCTGCGCGGCCCGCTTCAAAAGCCATTTTCAATGCACGAAAACGGTCGTAATCCATTTCCCGAAAATGAAGTTTGCCGATTTCCGCCAAATTCAACCGTTTGGCTTCCGGGCGCGGCAATCGATCCGGATAAGTGAGCGCGTATTGAATCGGCACCCGCATGTCCGGTGTACCCAATTGCGCCATCACACTCGTGTCCTGGAATTCCACCATGGAATGGATAATGCTTTCACGGTGCAGCAAGACGTCGATGTCGTTGTAGTCAAAGTCAAATAATACGTGGGCTTCAATCACTTCCAGCCCTTTATTGACCATGGTCGCCGAATCAATCGTAATTTTTGCGCCCATGGACCAATTGGGATGGTTCAATGCTTCTTTTACCGTGACGTTTTTTAAATCGTCACGGGTAGAGTCGCGGAAGCTGCCACCAGATGCGGTTAGAATCAAACGGCTGGCCTGTTCTCTTTTTTCTCCGTTCAGTGACTGGAACAGCGCTGAGTGCTCACTGTCGACCGGTAGAATGGTCGCTCCATATTCTTTAGCGCTTTGCATGACCAAGTGGCCGGCCGTTACCAATGTTTCTTTGTTGGCAATCGCTACCGTACGCCCCAGCTTGATCGCTTCTAAAGTCGGTTTCAGCCCGACACTGCCAAGGACTGCATTGACCAAAACATCCGCTTCGTATGTAGCCGTTTCGATTAAACCTGAATCACCGGAAACGACATGGACGCCAGGAAATTCATTTCTCAAGGAAGCGGCATCTTCATCGTTTTGTACACAAACAATTTCCGGATGAAATTCACGGATAAACTCCCGAGTTACTGCCATGTTTTTGCCGGCAGCGAATCCGGCCAATGAAAACTCTTCTGGATGTTCACGGATAATATCGGCTGTCTGCACACCGATCGAACCGGTGGCACCCAGCAAAATAATGCTTTTTGCCATTTGAAAAACCCTTTCTTAGATGAAATGTAAAAAGTGCAGCAACGGCATGACAAACAGAATGCTGTCAAAGCGGTCCAGTATGCCGCCGTGGCCAGGCAGGATATTCCCTGAGTCCTTGACGTTGAAATGGCGCTTTAACGCTGATTCCACTAAATCACCCATTTGGCCAAATATCGAAGCAATAATCGATACGGCGATGATAATCAGAATCGGTTTGTCCAAGTCGACAAAATAATTCAAAATCAAGCCGATGCCAATTGCCCATACAATGCCGCCGATAAAGCCTTCTATGGTTTTATTCGGCGAAATTTCCGGCCATAGTTTCCGTTTGCCGATTTTGCGGCCAGTAAAATACGCTCCGGAATCTGTAAACCAGACGATGAACAACGCAAAAATAATATAAGCAAGCCCATACTCGCGTGTTTCAATTGTGTAGTAAAAGCCCATTCCTAAATACAGCGTACCAAGCACGGCAAATGCTGCATCATCAAATGTAAAGCTATTCTTAACAACAACCGTATGTATAAGCAGCAAAATCACTGCTAAAAAAGCGAATTCCACTTTTATGTAACCGGTCCACTCATAAATTTGAGCTGCCCATTGATCGGGCAGCATGAAGGCGTACAATCCAAAAAGTGAGATGAGCCCTGGAATGCTCCAAAGTGTCCGGCCTTTCATCTTCAATAATTCCTGCAATCCGATCGTTCCTAATGCATACATCAAAAGAATAAATGGCGTCCCACCGATATACACAAAAGGAATGAAAAGAGCTGCAGCAATAACTCCAGTTATGATGCGTTGTTTCAATTTGCTTCTTCCCCTTTCAATCCTCCAAATCTGCGATTTCGCTTCTGGTAATTCTCAACTGCTTCCAGCAAAGACTCTTCCCCGAAATCCGGCCACAAAGTTTCCGTAAACCACAATTCCGTGTAGGCCAATTGCCAGAGCATAAAGTTGCTTAACCGGACTTCTCCGCTTGTGCGGATCAGCAAATCAGGTTCCGGCAACTCATTTGTCATCAACCCTGATGAAATACGTTCTTCTGTGATGTCTGCCAAATCAAGTTCTCCTGCTGCCACTTGGGCCGCTATATCTTTGACGGCATCAACGATTTCTGAACGGCTGCCGTAGTTCAGCGCAAAATTCAGCACAAGTCCCGTATTGTGCTTTGTGGCTTCCTTCGCTTTTCTGATCGCAGAAATCGTATGTGAAGGCAAATTGTGGTGATAGCCTATCATTTCAACACGGACATTCTCTTCTATCAATTCAGGCAGAAATGTGGATAAAAATTCTTCCGGCAAGCGCATAAGAAAATCAACTTCCATTTTTGGACGTTTCCAGTTTTCTGTGGAAAATGCATAAAGGGTCAAAACCTCAACGCCTAAATGATTGGCCAGCTTTGTAATTTTGCGGACCGTTTTCATTCCTTCGTGATGGCCTGCTACTCTCGGCAAAGAACGTTTTTTGGCCCAGCGTCCGTTGCCGTCCATAATAATGGCAATATGAGCCGGAACTCCTTCTTTGGCAACCTCATATAAGCGCTCTTCGTATCCTAGCACTGCATCTTCCAAAGCTGGATCTGCCATTCGTTTTAATAATTTATTGAACATAGTTTAATCCTCCACCTGTTACAAATCGGCATGTCTATTGCTTATCATATCAAAAAAATCGGCATTGTGCGCTTACTTTCACGATGCAAGACAATTTTTGGCATGAAAAAGCGTCCTGTAATACAGGACGCTCAGCAATAGTGAAAGTTCGGTTTAGACTTCCATTATTTCTTTTTCTTTAGTTTTAGCAACTTCGTCGATTTTGCTGATATAGGAATCCGTCAATTTTTGGACTTCATCTCCATAGCTGCGCAAATCATCTTCCGTAATTTCGCTCTTTTTCTCAAGCTTTTTGAAATCGTCGTTTGCATCACGGCGAATGTTGCGGATCCCCACTTTTGCTTCTTCCGCTTCTTTTTTCACTTGTTTCACCAAGTCTTTACGGCGTTCTTCTGTTAAAGCTGGAATCGCTAGGCGAATTACCGTGCCGTCGTTCGAAGGGCTTAAGCCAAGATCCGATTTCATAATGGCTTTTTCGATATCGCCCATGATCGTTTTATCGTAAGGCTGAATTACAATCAGACGAGCTTCCGGTACAGATACACCCGCAACCTGGTTGATCGGTGTAGGTGCACCGTAATAGTCAACTGTCAATTTGTTCAGGATAGAAGGGTTCGCACGTCCTGCACGGATTGAAGAAAGTTCACGTGAAAAAGCTGAAATTGCATTTTCCATTTTCGTCTTCGTTTCGTTCATCACATTTTTCGGCATTATAATGTTCTCCTCACTACTGTCCCGATTTTTTCACCGAGTACAGCCCGTTTTATATTTCCGTTTTCCATAATTGAGAATACTACGAGTGGGATGTCATTGTCCATACAAAGTGTGGAGGCAGTGGAATCCATAACTTGCAATCCTTGCTGAATTACATCGAAGTAAGACAACTCATCGTATTTGACTGCCGAATCATCTGTTTTAGGGTCTGCAGAGTAGACGCCATCCACATTGTTCTTCGCCATCAAAATAACATCGGCTTCAATTTCAGCTGCGCGAAGTGCAGCTGTCGTATCCGTTGAGAAGTAAGGATTTCCTGTACCTGCTGCAAAAATAACAACCCGCTTTTTCTCTAAATGGCGAATCGCTCTTCTGCGGATATAGGGTTCTGCAACTTGGCGCATTTCAATTGAAGACAGGACGCGTGTTTCGACGCCTTGTTTTTCCAATGAATCTTGCAGTGCCAATGAATTCATGACAGTTGCCAGCATTCCCATATAATCTGCAGTTGCGCGGTCCATTCCCATTTCAGATCCGACTTTGCCTCTCCAGATATTGCCGCCTCCTACAACGACTGCAACTTCTACGCCAAGTTCCACTACTTCTTTCACTTGGCTAGCGACCGCCTTGATAATTTCAGGAGACAAACCGAACCCTTGTCCGCCTGCCATCGCTTCTCCACTTAGTTTTAGCACAATGCGTTTATACTGTTGAACACTCATCGGTACCCTCCGTTACACTTTTATTGAAAAATAGGGAACACCTTTCAGTGTTCCCCAGGTTGAATCATATAAGATTAGACCTTATTTTTTGTTGACTTGGCTCATTACTTCATCAGCAAAGTTATCTTCGCGTTTTTCGATGCCTTCTCCAACTTCGTAACGGATGAATTCTTTTACAGATCCACCAGTTGAAGCTGCGAAGTCACGTACTTTTTGGTCAGAATTCTTAACGAATGCCTGGTCAAGCAAGCAAACGTCTTCGAAGTATTTGCCTAGGCGGCCTTCAACCATTTTAGCAACGATTTTTTCAGGTTTTCCTTCGTTCAGAGCTTGTTCTGTCAATACTTTGCGCTCGTGTTCTACTTCATCAGCAGAAACTTCATCGCGTGATACGTATTTAGGGTTTAATGCAGCGATGTGCATCGCGATGTCGCGAGCTGCACTTTCGTCTGTAGAGTTTTCAAGAACGACTAGTACGGAGATGCGTCCACCCATGTGAAGGTATGGCCCGAAAGCGTCAGCGTCTGTTTTAGTGCGGATTTCAAAGCGGCGCAAATTGATTTTTTCACCGATTTTAGCAATCGCATTTGAGATGTGGTCTGCAACTGTAGAACCGTTAGACATTGTTGAAGCAGTTGCTTCTTCAATCGTAGCCGGTTTTGTTTCGATCAAGTGCTCGCCCAATTCTTTAACCAAAGTTTGGAAGCCTTCGTTTTTCGCTACAAAGTCCGTTTCAGCGTTTACTTCGAAAATTACTGCGTCATTGCCTTTTACAAGGATTGAAGTAATCCCTTCAGCTGCAATGCGGTCAGCTTTCTTAGAAGCGCTTGAAAGGCCTTTTTCACGCAAGAAATCGATTGCTGCATCGATGTCGCCGTCTGTCTGAACTAGTGCTTTTTTGCAATCCATCATACCTGCGCCTGTTTTTTCGCGCAATTCTTTTACCATTTGAGCTGTAACTGCCATGATTAATTTCCTCCTTAGAATATCTGCGTTTTCTCAAAAAAAGGTGATAAGTGGGGTTGGCCGCTTATCACCTGTACTACTTGTGAATTACTCAGCAGCAACAGCTGGAGTTTCTTCGTCTTCTTCCGGTTTAGACTCAAGCAAAGCGTCTGCCATTTTACCAGTTAATAGTTTAACAGCACGGATTGCATCATCGTTTGCAGGAATTACATAATCGATTTCATCCGGATCACAGTTAGTATCAACGATACCTACGATTGGAATGTTCAATTTCATTGCTTCTGCTACAGCAATGCGTTCTTTGCGTGGGTCAACTACGAACATTACGTCCGGAAGTGAACTCATGTCACGGATACCGCCAAGGAATTTAACAAGGCGTTCGTGTTGTTTCTTCAATTGAACAACTTCTTTTTTCGGTAGAACTTCGAAAGTTCCATCTTCTTCCATGCGCTCGATTTGTTTCAAACGGTTTACACGTTTTTGGATTGTACCGAAGTTAGTAAGTGTTCCACCCAACCAACGTTGGTTGATGTAGTAGTTGCCAGAGCGCTCTGCTTCTTCTTTGATCGCGTCCTGAGCTTGTTTTTTCGTTCCGACGAATAGTACTTTACCGCCTTCTTCGCCCACTTGTTTCATGAAGCTGTAAGCTTCCTCCAATTTGCGGACTGTTTTTTGAAGATCGATAATGTAGATACCGTTACGCTCAACGAAAATATATTTTTTCATTTTCGGGTTCCAACGGCGAGTCTGGTGGCCAAAGTGTACCCCAGCTTCAAGCAATTGTTTCATAGAAATTACTGACATGTGTGTTTCCTCCTGATAGGTTATTTTTTCCCTCCGCACTCTTCTTCTCTGAACCGTTACTTTTAAAAAGCACCTGCGGAACAAATCTGAATGCGTGTGTATTTAACACCATTTGAAATTATACCACGGCTCTTCTTCGTTCTGCAACAAGTTTCTCTTAAAAGTTGCAAGCAATTGCCAGCGCTTGTTCAAGCCTCGAATTTCCGCGCGGCAATATCCAGAGAATAACACCGGTTTACAAGGGTGCCTGGATGTTTTTATATGGATTCGCCAGGCTAGTAGCCCGGTGCAGGTGCACGTCCAACTCTAAGCTCAATTTTTAGAGCCGATCTTCATGCCGGCTCTAGAGAACAAAAAAAGGCGCCGGAACGGACCGGCACCTTTTGATTTTGATTAGTTCATTTTCAATTGTTCTAATTCAGCTAGGAATTTTGTGTTCAAGACTTTAATGTATGTCCCTTTCATTCCTAGAGAACGGGATTCGATAACGCCGGCACTTTCAAGTTTGCGCAATGCGTTAACGATAACTGAACGAGTGATGCCTACACGGTCAGCGATTTTTGAAGCGACCAGCAAACCTTCGTTGCCGTCCAATTCTTCAAAAATGTGTTCAATTGCTTCAAGTTCACTGTATGAAAGTGAAGAAATCGCCATTTGAACAACCGCTTTGCTGCGTGCTTCTTCTTCGATGCGGTCGCCTTTTTCGCGAAGGATTTCCATCCCTACTACTGTTGCGCCGTATTCGCCCAAAATCAAATCGTCGTCTTCAAACGGCTCGTTTACACGGCCAAGAAGAAGTGTGCCTAGACGCTCTCCTCCGCCAATGATTGGAACGATTGTTGTCAAACCGCCTTTGAACAAGTCACGTTCTTCCACAGGGAAGATTGTGTGTTCGCTGTTTACATCCAAGTTAGCAGATGTTTCGTGGATGTTTGAAAGGTTTTGCGTGTACTCAAGCGGGAATTGACGCTCTTCAAGCATTTTTTTCATACGTTCGTTTTCGATTTGCTGGTTAATTGCAAATCCAAGCAATTTCCCTTTGCGGCTAACAACAAAAGCGTTGCATTCGATTACTTCGCTTAATGTTTCAGCCATGTCTTTAAAGTTCACAGGTTTTCCTGCTGCAGCTTGCAGCATCGAGTTAATGCGTCTTGTTTTTTCCAATAAATTCATTTAAATGAACCTCCTACAGTTTTCAAGCACTATTTATTAAATATTCTAAAGGTTTTTACTCTTTAATGAAACTCTTTTGCCTCGAATTACAGGATAAATTGTGACAAATCTTTATTTTTCGCCACATTTTCAAGTTTTTCGTTCACATATTGGGGTGTAATGTCAATTTGTGCCGGCGAAATCTCAGATGCTTCAAAAGATAAATCCTCAAGTAAGCGTTCCAATATCGTATGGAGCCGGCGTGCTCCAATATTATCGGTATCCTGATTCACTTCATACGCAATTTCCGCGAGTCTGACAATAGACGCATCATTGAAGTGTACCACAACTCCCTCTGTTTCGAGAAGGGCTTTATACTGATTTATCAAAGAATGTTTTGGTTCTGTTAAAATTTTGACAAAATCATTGACTTCCAACTTCTGCAGTTCCACCCGGATCGGGAAACGCCCCTGCAATTCTGGAATCAAGTCTGACGGTTTTGTCATATGAAAGGCACCTGCTGCTACAAACAGCATGTAATCGGTTTTGACTGCACCGTATTTCGTAGAGACTGTTGATCCTTCGACAATCGGCAAAATATCACGCTGCACTCCTTCCCTCGAAACATCCGCTGACGAAGAACTGTTTTTGCTCGCAATCTTGTCCATTTCATCGATGAAGATAATTCCCTGCTGTTCAGAGCGCTGGATGGCTTCCATTGCAACTTCTTCATCATCCACCATTTTTGCTGCTTCTTCAGCTGCCAAAATCCGGCGTGCTTCTTTTACTTGCAAGCGGCGCTTTTTCTTTTTCTTCGGCATCAATGAAGACAAAGCATCCTGCATGTTTGCGCCCATTTGTTCCATTCCCGAACCTTGCAGGGCATCAAACATGGAAGGGATATTCTCATCAACTTCCACTACGACCCATTCATCTTCCAGCTTGCCGGCTTTTAAATCTGCTGCAAGCTCTCTTCTCTTCACGCGGACTTCCACTTCAGCGGTTGTATCCTCTTCTTCCGCTTCCATTTTTTGCCCAAAAAGAACTTCCAGCGGATTTTGGCTGTTTTGCTTTTTGCGGCGGGAAGGCGCCAGCAACTTAACGATTCGTTCGTTCGCTGCAGCTTCGGCCTGTACCTTCACAGCTTCAAATTTTTCTTCTTTTACAATGCGGACAGCCGCTTCCACCAAGTCGCGCACCATAGATTCCACATCACGCCCGACATAGCCGACTTCTGTAAATTTCGTAGCTTCCACTTTTACAAACGGTGCACCGGTCAGTTTTGCAATGCGGCGGGCAATTTCGGTTTTCCCGACGCCTGTCGGCCCGATCATCAAAATGTTTTTCGGAATTACTTCTTCACGCAGCTCCTCATCAAGCCGGCTGCGGCGGTAGCGGTTGCGCAATGCAATGGCAATGGAGCGTTTCGCATCTTTTTGACCGACGATGTAGCGGTCAAGATGATCGGTAATTTGTCTTGGAGTTAAATCCTGCTGTTTATTCATTTGTCCAGCTCCTCCACAATAATTTGATGGTTGGTGTAAACACATATATCTGCAGCCGTTTCCAAAGCCGCTTTCGCGATTTCTTTGGCTGTTAACTGGTCGCCTGAATACTTCTTCAAGGCTCTTCCGGCAGCAAGGGCAAAATTGCCGCCAGAACCGATTGCCAAAATTCCGTCATCCGGTTCGATGACTTCCCCGGTTCCTGCCACCAGTAAAAGTTCGTCTTTGTTCATGACAATCAGCATCGCTTCCAATTGGCGCAAAATCTTATCTCCGCGCCACTGCTTGGCCAGTTCAACTGCAGCACGCTGCAAATTGCCGTTGTACTCCGTCAGTTTGCCTTCAAACATTTCGAAAAGAGTGAAAGCATCCGCAACGGATCCTGCAAATCCGGTAAGTACTTGGCCATTGTATAATTTCCGGACTTTTCGCGCGGTGTGTTTCATGACCACTGCATTGCCGAAAGTGACTTGGCCGTCCCCGGCCATGGCACATTCGCCGTTATGCTTTACTGCAAATATTGTTGTTGCATGAAATTCCTGCATATACATGTCCTCCCTAGGCTCTTGGATGTGAATTTAAATAGGTTTTTCTCAAATGCTCTTTCGTTACATGCGTATATACTTGAGTCGAGCTCAAGTGCGAATGCCCAAGCAATTCCTGTACAGTCCGCATGTCAGCTCCGTTATTCAATAAATGAGTCGCAAATGTATGGCGGATCATATGGGGATAGATGGATGAGTTGACAGAAGCTTTTTTCATGCATTCGCTTAAAATGTGGCGAACCCCTCTGTCTGTCAGCTGTTCGCCACGGTTATTAACGAATAAGCCTTGATGGTCCTGCTTCTTCATCAATTTAGGACGAACTTCCTCGATATAATGTTCCAATGCATCGTGGGCAAACTGGCCATACGGGATGTATCGTTCTTTCCGCCCTTTCCCCATCACTTTCACGATCTGCATTTGCCGGTCCAGATCCTGCATGCGGATGGAGACACACTCACTGACCCGCATGCCTGTGGCATACAGCAATTCCAGCAGTGCGGTGTTGCGGATCGACAATTTATCTTCGCCTTGCACGGACGCAAACAAAGCTTCCATTTCTTCTTCATAGAAAAATTGAGGAAGCCTTTCTTCTTTTTTCGGATGATACAACGAACGGAACGCCGCTTCATTTAAAGCAAATTCCCGGTTGCCGTATTTGAAAAATGAACGAATTGATGAGATTTTCCGGGAAATTGTCGTTCGCGACAATTTGGCTTCATAAAGTTGAGTCACATAATTCCTGGCATGCAAGTATTCCACTTCTCGGATATCCTGCACATTTTCTTGATTCAGAAAAAGAAAAAAATCCTCCAAATCTTTCTCGTAATGGTGGACGGTGTGTTCAGAATAATTTTTTTCAAGTTGAATGTAAGCCATAAAAGATTTGAGCATTTCTTCTTTCTGCATCCAATGCACCCACCTTTTTTTGCAAATACAAAAGCCTCTAAATTATACCAACATTTAGAGGCTTTTTTCAAATTAAACAGTCACTGTATTCATATAATTGTGAATTGCAGCAAGCGCACGTTCAGCATGCTTTTCTGCACGCTCCTGCTTTGAACGGATGCGTTCGCCAAGATCCGGGAACAAACCGAAGTTCACATTCATCGGCTGGAAGTTCTTGCTGTCCGCTTCGGTAATGTAGCGGGCCATGCTGCCAAGAGCCGTTTCTGCCGGAAGCACAACCTGTTCTTCGCCCAATGCCAATTTCGCTGCATTGATGCCGGCAAGCAAGCCGCTTCCTGCTGATTCCACGTATCCTTCAACGCCCGTCATTTGGCCGGCAAAGAAAATATTCGGATTTGCTTTCAGCTGGTACGTCGGCTGCAAAACGCGCGGCGAGTTGATGAACGTATTGCGGTGCATCACTCCGTAACGCACGATTTCCACGTTTTCAAGTCCCGGAATCATGCGCAGCACTTCTTTTTGCGGTCCCCATTTCAAATGCGTCTGGAAGCCGACGATGTTATAAAGCGTACCTGCTGCATCGTCCTGTCGCAATTGCACGACTGCATAAGGGCGTTTTCCGGTCTTTGGATCTTCAAGGCCAACCGGTTTCATCGGACCGAATGTCAATGTCTTTTCGCCCCGCGCTGCCATGACTTCAATCGGCATACAGCCTTCAAAGTAAATTTCTTTCTCAAACTCTTTTAACGGCACCACTTCCGCTTCCACTAAAGCGGTACGGAAACGGTTGAATTCCTCTTCTGTCATCGGACAGTTCAAGTAAGCCGCTTCCCCTTTGTCATAACGGGATTTCAAGTAGACTTTGTCCATATCAATGCTGTCTTTTTCCACAATCGGAGCCGCTGCGTCGTAGAAGTACAGATATTCTTCACCGGTCAGTTCACGGATTTTCTCAGCTAGTGCCGGAGACGTCAACGGACCTGTTGCAATAATGGTGATGCCTTCCGGAATTTCCGTCACTTCTTCGTTGATGACTTCAACAAGCGGGTGATTGCGGACTTTGTCGGTTACCATACCGGCGAATTCATGGCGGTCTACTGCAAGCGCCCCTCCAGCCGGAACAGATGCGCGATCCGCAGATTCAATAATGACCGAGTTCAAATGGCGCATTTCTTCTTTGATGACGCCGACTGCATTCGTTAAAGAATTAGCGCGCAGCGAGTTGGAGCAAACCAGTTCGGCGAATTTGTCTGTATGGTGGGCTGGCGTCTGTTTGACCGGGCGCATTTCGTACAAGCGCACGTTGATGCCCCGTTTTGCCACTTGCCATGCTGCTTCGCTTCCTGCAAGTCCAGCTCCGATAATGTTTACGTATTTTGTCATGTTAAAACACCTCTATCAATTATTGAACTTCTTCTTTGTAATCACAGTTTGTGCAGTTGATCTGCACGCCTTTTTTCACTTTCTTTTCTACAAGCAGCTGCGCACATTTCGGACACGGCCGCTCAATCGGTTTGTCCCATGACACAAAGTCACATTCCGGATAGCGTTCACAGCCATAGAAGATCCGGCGTTTCTTGCTTTTCCGTTCGACAATTTCGCCTTCTTTACAAGTTGGGCATGTCACGCCGATGTGTTTGACGATTGCTTTTGTATTGCGGCAGTCCGGGAAATTGCTGCACGCCATGAATTTGCCATAGCGGCCCAGTTTAAAGACCATCGGTGAACCACATTGTTCACAATCTTCTCCGGCAGGCTCATCTTTGATCTGCACTTTTTCCATTTCTTCTTCTGCGACCCGGAGATCTTTTTCGAAATCCAGATAGAACAAGTCGATAATGGCACGCCAGTCAATTTCCCCATCTTCTACGCTATCGAGGTCATTTTCCATTTTTGCAGTAAACTCGATATTCAAGATATCCGGGAAAAATTCACTGACCAGACTATGGACGATTTCTCCCAGTTCGGTCGGGATAAAGCGCTTAGCATCCAACGCTACATAGCCGCGCTTCTGGATGGTATCCAGTGTTGGCGCATACGTTGACGGACGGCCTATGCCCAGTTCTTCGAGCGTACGGACCAAACGGGCTTCTGTAAAGCGCGGAGGCGGCTGTGTGAAATGCTGCTTCGGTTCAATGGCCACCGCTTTAACCGTATCACCTTCGGCCATTTCCGGCAAAATATTGTCTTTGTCTTCCGTTTGGTCGTCAGTTCCTTCAATATAAAGCTTCATAAAACCGGGAAACTTCACTTGTGAACCGTTGGCACGGAAAACAGCATCTCCGTTTTGGAGTTCTGCCATCACGGTGTCAAGCACAGCCGGCGACATCTGGCTGGCAACAAAGCGGTCCCAGATCAGCTTATACAATCGGTACAGGTCACGGGATAGGATGCTCTTCACCGATTCCGGCGTCCGCAGCACGCTTGTGGGGCGAACCGCTTCGTGGGCATCCTGCGACTTGGCGGACTGCTTTGCAGCGGCTGCTTTTGTCACATAATCTTCGCCGTAATTACCCACAATAAAATCAAGTGCATCTTTTTTCGCGGTATCGGAGATGCGGGTGGAATCGGTACGCATGTACGTAATCAATCCCGTTATGCCTTCTTTGCCGATTTGAATGCCTTCGTACAATTGCTGGGCAAGCATCATGGTCTTTTTAGCACGGAAATTTAATTTGCGGGCTGCCTCCTGCTGGAGGGAAGAAGTTGTAAAAGAAGGGGAAGGATTTCTCTTTCTTTCTTTTTTCACAACACGGTTTACCGAAAAGTCTTTGCCTTTCATCGATGCCATTACTGCTTTTACATCGCTTTCGTTTTGCAATTTGACCTTTTCATCTGCAGTTCCATAAAATTGTGCTTCAAATTTCTTTTTCGCTTTTTCAAATTCGCCTGTAATGGACCAGTATTCTTCCGGTTCGAAGTTTTTGATCTCATTTTCCCGGTCGATGATCAAGCCGAGAGCAACCGACTGGACGCGCCCAGCCGACAAGCCTTTTTTTACTTTTTTCCAAAGCAGCGGACTGATGCTGTATCCGACCAGGCGATCGAGTATCCGCCGGGCTTGCTGGGCATCAACTAAATCCATGTCAATTTTCCGCGGGTGTTTAAATGATTCTTTAATGGCGTCTTTTGTAATCTCGTTGAACACGACTCGGCATTCAGTGCTTTGGTCAACGCCGAGGGCATTGGCCAAATGCCAAGCAATTGCTTCCCCTTCGCGATCCGGGTCAGCTGCGAGAAAGACTTTCTTCGCTTTTTTCGCTTCTTTTTTTAAGTCTTGTAAAATTGGGCCTTTGCCTCTGATGGTGATATAACGGGGTTCGTAGTTATTTTCAACATCCACACCCATTTGGCTGCGGGGCAAATCCCGCAAATGCCCAAGAGATGCACGGACTTTGTACTTTTTCCCTAAATATCGTTCAATTGTTTTCGCCTTGGCAGGCGATTCAACAATTACCAAATAATCCGACATGAATATTCCTCCTCATAGAGGTTTCTTAAAATATATAAAAGAATTACCTGTTGCAAAATGTATAACAGTTTTTAGCGGAATGCAAGGCTTTTCATTTGCCGCTAATCATTTTTCCCAATTAATTGCCTGTATTCCTCAAGAATATGACTGCCTTTCCAGACAGGTTTTGCGCCTTCTGCAATCAATTTATGCGGCCCGGCAGACAAGTCGGAAAATATATTTCCCGGAACAGCAAAAATATCTTTTCCGTGGTCCAAAGCGTGTTCCACCGTGCTCAAAGTACCGCTTTTCACTTTCGCTTCCGTCACGAGGACGCCTTGCGACAACCCGCTGATAATGCGGTTTCGCATAGGGAAATTCCAGCGCTTCGGCTGCATATAAGGCGGATATTCGGTTATGGATAAATATTTTTCTTCTATTATATTATGCAAGCCGGCGTTTTCTTTCGGATACGGATGCATAAAGCCGCTGCCAGTCACAGCGATGGTCTGCCCGCCGAGCTCAATTGCCGCTGCGTGTGCCATTGCATCTGCCCCTTTAGCCAGACCGCTGATAATGACAATATTTTGCTCAATTAAAGAAGGCAACAACGCATGGATGGCTTGCCGAGAATAAGGAGAAGCATTCCGAGAGCCGATGACTGCTATTTTTTCGGAGGCCAGCAGCAATTCGGTCCGGCCCTTCGCATACAGGACGGCCGGCGGATCGATCAGCTCCATAAGGGAGTCGGGGTAGTGTGGGTGGCGATAAGATATGGGGGTTATCTTATGTTTTGCGTAAACTTCGCAAAATGGAGTCCTTAAGGCTTCCAGGTAGGCGTTCTTTAACTGGTTTGCCTGGGCAAACTGCATTTCCAGACGGCTTGCTAGTTCAGACGGCCTTTGAGCTGCCAGCCTTTCCAGTTCCGGATCGTCGAACATCAATCGCCGCAGCCGGTTCAACGGTTTTGGGTAAACGTAATGCAAAGCCAGGAGCCGCTGCAAGTAATCATCTTTCATCATATTCCTCCTTTTTTTAAACAAAAATAAGGCGCATCAGCAAGATGCGCCTTATCTTTTATATTAATGCGTTTTACACTTGTCGTACAAGCCTTTTTCTCTGATTACTCGGATTAAAGTCTCGCCGATAACGGAAGGAGTTTCTGCAACTTCGATTCCAGCAGCGTTCATTGCTTTGATCTTGTCTGCAGCTGTCCCTTTACCGCCAGAAATGATCGCACCGGCATGGCCCATACGTTTTCCTTCTGGTGCAGTTTGTCCGCCGATAAAGCCGACAACCGGTTTTGTCATGTTTTCTTGGATCCATGCAGCAGCTTCTTCTTCAGCTGTTCCGCCGATTTCACCAATCATAACGACCGCATAAGTATCTTCGTCTTCGTTGAAAGCTTTCAGTACATCGATGAAGTTTGTTCCGTTAACCGGGTCTCCACCAATACCAACAGCTGTAGACTGGCCAATGCCTTCTTCAGACAATTGGTGAGTCGCTTCATACGTCAACGTACCAGAGCGGGAAACTACGCCGACATGGCCTTTTTTATGGATGTAGCCAGGCATGATGCCAATTTTACATTCGTCAGGCGTGATAACTCCTGGGCAGTTTGGTCCGACCAGGCGGGTTTTCTTGCCTTCCATGTAGCGCTTCACTTTTACCATATCCAATACCGGAATATGTTCAGTGATGCAAATTGCCATATCAAGATCAGCATCAACCGCTTCAAGAATTGCATCTGCAGCGAAAGGAGCTGGTACATAAATTACCGATACGTTTGCTCCTGTAGCTTTAACAGCGTCTTCAACTGTATTGAATACAGGTACGCCTTCAACTTCAGTGCCGCCCTTGCCAGGTGTTACCCCAGCAACGATTTTAGTTCCGTATTCGAGCATTTGCTTTGTATGGAAAAGGGCAGTTGACCCTGTAATCCCTTGTACAAGCACTTTTGTGTCTTTGTTAATATATACACTCATTTTTGTCCCTGCCCTTCTTTAGCCTACAAGTTCTACAATCTTTTTAGCGCCATCAGCCATTGTGCCGGCTGCGACAATATCAAGACCTGATTCGTTAAGCAGTTTTTTGCCCAGTTCTACGTTTGTTCCTTCAAGGCGCACAACTAGAGGCACATTCAAGCTAACTTCTTTAGCAGCTTGGATAACGCCTTCTGCGATGATGTCGCACTTCATGATACCGCCGAAAATGTTAACGAAAATTCCTTTTACATTCTTGTCAGAAAGAATGATTTTGAAAGCTTCCGTTACTTTCTCAGCAGTGGCACCGCCCCCAACGTCAAGGAAGTTAGCGGGTGTTCCGCCGTAGTAGTTGATGGTATCCATCGTTGCCATCGCAAGTCCAGCACCGTTAACCATACAGCCGATATTTCCGTCTAGGGAAATATAGCTCAAGTCATATTTTGAAGCTTCGATTTCTTTTGCATCTTCTTCGTCGTAATCGCGCATTTCCATAATGTTCTGGTGGCGGTATAAAGCGTTTGCATCGAAATTGAATTTCGCATCCAATGCCACTACTTGTCCATCTCCAGTCACTACTAGCGGGTTGATCTCAACGATGGCAGCATCTGTATCAACGTAAGCCTGGTAAAGGCCCAGCATCAATTTAGCTGCTTTGTTGACAAGTTTCGCCGGGATGTTCATGTTGAATGCCATACGGCGGGCCTGGAAGCCAGTCAAGCCGACAACCGGGTCGATTTCTTCATAGAAAAGGCGCTCCGGATTGTTTGCTGCCACTTCCTCGATGTCCATTCCGCCTTCTTCTGAACCCATAAGAGTTACACGAGAAGTTTCGCGGTCAAGCACCAAACCTAAGTAGTATTCCTTCTGGATGTCGCTTCCCGCTTCTACGTACAAGCGTTTCACTTCTTTTCCTTCCGGACCTGTTTGATGAGTTACAAGCACTTTGCCAAGCAATTCTTTCGCAATTGTGCGCACTTCATCCAAGTTTTTCGCAAGTTTGACTCCGCCTGCTTTGCCGCGGCCACCTGCGTGGATTTGGGCTTTTACCACAACAACATCAGTACCTAGTTCTTTAGCCGCTTTCACTGCTTCTTCTGGAGAAAAAGCTACATGGCCTTCAGGAACTGCTACTCCATATTGTTTAAGGATTTGTTTTCCCTGATATTCATGGATATTCATCTGTCATCCTCCAATCAAACATCTTGTTCTTTATGTAGTGCCTTTATCATTGTATTAAAGTTGTTCCAAAATGTCCACAGTTGACGGCTATCCTGTAAAAAACTTCAGACTTCTGCCAAGCTTAGGAGTCCAGTCTCAAAGAAAGCGGCGGCTCAACCATCGATTTTACAGGTTCGAACGTCTTCCGGTGAATCGGGCACGGACCATTTTCCTCCAGCGCAATCAAATGCTCTTTCGTTCCGTACCCGGCATGCTTCTCGAAACCGTAAGCCGGATATTCCGATGCGTACGCCGCCATAATGGCGTCCCGGCCGGTTTTTGCTAAAATCGATGCGGCCGCGATGCACAGGCTTTTGGCATCCCCTTTAATAATCGATTCACAATGGATTCCCGCATCCAGCTGCATGGCATCTGCCAGAATAACATCAGGTCTTGGATTCAGCTGCAGCGCTGCTTGGGTCATCGAGCTTCTCGTGGCCTGATAAATGTTTTGGGCATCAATTTCTTCCGGCGGCTGGATGTGCACAGCGTAACTGACGGCGATTTCTTTGATGAGCGCAGCATACTGATCGCGCTTGGCTTTTGACAACTTTTTGGAATCATCCAAGCCGGTTAAAACGGAACAATCTTCAGGCAATATCACAGCGGCCGTTACAACCGGACCTGCCAGCGGCCCTCGCCCCGCTTCGTCTATGCCGCAGACAAGATCTTCCCGGTTCTCTTTAAAAGAAGCGTCGAACTCAATTTTTTGATCATGGGCGTGCTGCTGCTTGTCGCGCAGATTTTTTTTGCGCTGCCAGCCCGCCAGTGCCGCTTGGACATTTTTCCGTGGATCTTGACGGATATCGTCCATCCATGTCTCCCAGTCAACGGTTTCTGCCAGTCGTTCTTTGACTTCTCCAATTTTCATCATGCTTTCATCCCTTTTCTTTTGTAAAATAAAAAGGCTGGACTCAATCGCTTGAGCCAGCCTTTTCCCTCAATCTTCCTCGACAATCATTTCATCATAATAGTCAAAAGTGACACGGCCAAGGTATTGATTCCGGATATCGCGGACAATGGCTTCAGCCGTCATATCGTAATCAATTTCTCCGCCCGGCAAAACAAAACTTCGTCTCTTGGCTATGATTTCAAATGCAACAGCGACATCTTCATCCACTTGTTCAATGCCGTAGCGTTCTTTTAAACGTTCCGGATAGCGTTCTTCCAGGAACTTCAAAGCATAAATCGCCAGTTCCTGCATCTGGATGACCGAGTCTTTGATCGCTCCGGTAACAGCCAGTTTAAAGCCGGTTTCCGGATCTTCAAATTTCGGCCACAGAATGCCCGGCGTATCCAGCAGTTCGATTTCTTTGCCTACTTTGATCCACTGCTGCGCTTTTGTTACACCCGGCATATTGCCGGTTTTCGCGAGGCTTTTCTTGGAAAGGCGGTTAATGAGCGTGGATTTGCCGACGTTCGGGATTCCGACGATCATGGCACGGATTGCCCGTGGTTTGATCCCTTTGGCAATCATCCGGTCCCATTTTTCCGCCAATATTTCTTTCGATGTTCTAGTTACTAATTGCAGACCTCTTCCATCCAGGGAATTGATTGCAACTGCGCGGGTTCCTTGCTCTTCAAAATAACGAATCCATTTTTTCGTTTCAACTTCATCGGCCATATCCATTTTGTTTAAAATGATTAAACGCGGTTTTTGCTGAATCACTTGATCAATCATTGGATTTCGTGAAGATAAAGGTAACCGGGCATCCACGAGTTCGAAAATGATATCCACCAATTTCAGTTTTTCAGTAACTTCTCTTCTCGCTTTTGCCATATGCCCTGGAAACCATTGTATCGTCATAAAAACACTCCTTAGTTAACGACTCCCGCTTCCGGCATCGGCCAGAACACAAAATTGGTGCTGCCGATGACTTCTTCCATCGGCACTAAGCCAATGTGGCGGCTGTCTTTGCTGGCTCTCCGGTTGTCGCCCATTACAAATACATAACCTTCCGGGATCGTACTTTCATTGGTTCTTTCTTCTAATGTAAAATCTTCTGTCAACGTTCCGGTAATGCCTTGTTTATAGGCATCCAAATAGGGTTCTTCCACCGCTTCGCCGTTTATATAAAGCTGATCGTTTTCGTATGCCAGATGATCTCCCGGCAAACCGATGATCCGCTTAATATAGTCTTTTTCTTCAGGTGCATGAAAAACAATAATATCAAATCGATCAGGATCCCCGACAGTATAGCCTATTTTGTTAACGATCATGCGGTCGCCGTGCTCAAGAGTCGGCATCATCGATTCACCGTCAACGACAATTGGCGTGAAAAAGAAAAATCGTATAATTGCAGCAAGCCCAAATGCAATCAGTAGAGCCTTAGACCATTCCCATACTTCATTTTTTTTCTTCACTTCAGGTTCCATACCGTGTTCCTCCCTAAACTTTCTCATCTAATTGTACAAGGATTCCCTCTTTTTAGCAAAGAAAAGCGGAAGCGGCTATACACACTCCCCCTTCAAACCGAAAAGGCTGCAGCCTTCTCCAGACGAGCAGTTGAGCAGCATTGCGAAATTTTGTATACCCACCAGAAGACTTCAATAGCCGAGCTTTTAAAATGCTCGCAATTGCCAGGAAAACAAAAAGAAAGAGGGCGCTTCCGCCCTCTTTCATTAATGCAATCTTATCGAATTTCTTTGATGCGTGCTGCTTTACCGCGTAGGTTACGCAAGTAGTACAATTTCGCACGACGTACTTTACCACGACGAACAACATCAAGTTGTGCAATTTTTGGCGTGTGTACAGGGAATGTACGTTCAACACCAACACCGTAAGAGATTTTGCGGACTGTGAATGATTCACTGATTCCGCCTCCACGGCGACCGATTACAACTCCTTCGTACATTTGAATACGTTCGCGAGTTCCCTCGACAACTTTCACGTGTACACGAACAGTGTCTCCCGGACGGAAATCTGGAAGATCCGTGCGAAGTTGTTCTTTAGTAATGTCTGCAATAATGTTTTGCATGTTTTTTCTCTCCTTCTACAGATGCTCTTGCACACATTAGCTGTTGCAGCGGAACACCGTGATCCTGTACTTCACATAAAAGTACAGACTCCATAGTATCACCAAACAACCGCTTATGCAAGAGACATTCCAATTAATTTTCTTGTTTTTTCAGTTCATTCAACAGCTTTTGCTGGCTCGCCGACAACTCGATATGATCAAACAAATCGGGACGCCGTTCAAGTGTCCGTTTCAAGGCCTGCTGCTCTCTCCACTGGTCCACTTTTGCATGGTTTCCAGATGTCAGCACAGGCGGAACCTTCCAACCTCTAAAATCAGCCGGACGGGTGTACTGAGGATGTTCAAGCAGCCCGGTCGAGAATGAGTCGCGCACAGGAGAGTCCGCATTGCCAAGGACGCCTGGAAGCAGTCTGACGACGCTGTCGATGACAGTCATTGCCGCCAGTTCACCGCCGGTCAATACAAAGTCGCCGATTGATATTTCATCGGTTACCAAGTGTTCCCGGATGCGTTCATCATAGCCTTCGTAATGGCCGCAGATAAACACCAGTTCTTCTTCCTGAGCAAGCTCTTCCGCTTTTTGCTGCGTAAAGCGTTCTCCTTGCGGACACATCAGGATTACGCGGGTTTTTTCGCTTTTGGCAAGGGATTCCACTGCGTTGAAAATCGGTTCCGCCTTCAGAACCATGCCGGCGCCGCCGCCAAACGGATAATCGTCCACTTGGCGTTTGTTGTCAGCAAACTCACGGATGTCCGTGACATTGAGCGAGACCGCATTTTTTTCTTGCGCTTTTTTTAAAATTGATTGGTTGAAGACCCCTTCGAACATGGGTGGAAACAAAGACAAGACGTTTATCTTCATTCGTTCAACAAACCTTCCAACACTTCAATGACCACTTTCTTTTCATCCACATCGATTTCTTTGACGACGTCTTCGATATACGGAATGTAATGCTTTTTGCCGGCTTTCGGCGTAACTTCCCATACATCATTCGCGCCAGTTTCAAGAATTTCAGTGATGGCGCCAATTTCCCGGCCTTCTTCTGAAAAGACGATGCAGCCTAAAATTTCATGGTGGTAATACGCATGGTCTTCCAATTCCGTCAAATCATGCTCCGCAATACGCAAATAGGAATCTTTGAATTCCACTACGTCATTGATGTTCGGATACCCTTCAAACGTCAGCAATTCGAAATTTTTATGCTGGCGGTGGCTGGCAACCGTTACCATGATCGGTTTTTTGGCATCGGGTTTAAAGAGGCCGAGTTTCATCCCGATTGCAAAGCGTTCTTCCGGGAAATCCGTACGCGATAAAACCCGAACTTCTCCTCGGATTCCGTGGGTATTAACGATTTTCCCTACATTAAACCATTCCACTCAAAAACACCCTTTCACTTTCTATTTAAACATTTTTTATTCTCAATTAAAGAATATCCTTTAACACACCGCTTCGGCCGCTTCGGGTAAGGCAAAGACTTGTGCTCCTGCGCAAGCTCGTCGCAAAGCCATTGGTCTCGCAAGCTTCGACCAATAACTTCGCAGCTGTTTTGCGAAATATTAGAAAGCAAAAATATTTATCCAGCCTATATAAATAACTAAATTCATATCTTTATTAGTTTTTCATTTCCTTTTAATCTGACAAAAAAGGAAGGAACCAGGGCTCCTTCCTTTTTGCTTAATCCACAATATCGACGTAAGTCTTTTTCTTATGATAGTTGCTTGCTGCTGAATACACGATGGAGCGGATGGCTTTCGCCACGCGTCCTTGTTTCCCGATCACTTTCCCTGTATCTTCTGAATGCACGGAAAGCTTGTAGACAATACGGCTTGCATTTTCGTCGGTTTCGACTCGAACTTCATCCGGATGATCAACCAGCGGTTTCACAATGGTTTCAATCAGCTGCTTCATAAGAAAAACTCCCTTACTTGCTTAATTTTTCGTTATGGTATTTCTCCATAATGCCGTTTTGAGAAAACAAGTTGCGAACAGTGTCAGATGGTTTTGCACCATCGTGAAGCCATTTCAACGCTAATTCTTCGTCGATTTTAACTTCAGCTGGAACTGTTAGCGGGTTGTAAGTACCTACTGTCTGGATTTGACGGCCGTCACGTGGTGAACGTGAATCAGCAACTACGATACGGTAAAAAGGAGATTTTTTAGCTCCCATACGTTTTAAGCGAATTTTTACTGCCATTTCTTAAAGCACCTCCGAATAGTTTCACACAAGATATTATATTAGCAAGCTTTAAATAGTTTGTAAAGTATTTTTTCTTAACACCTTAAAAATTATTTAAAAAGCGAGTCCAATCCGGGCATAGACATTTTCTTTTTGCCTTTTTGGTTCATGCCGGACATTTGTTTCATCATTTTTTTCATGTCTTCAAATTGCTTCAACAGGCGGTTAACGTCCTGGATAGATGTGCCCGATCCTTTGGCAATCCGCTTGCGGCGGTTTGAGTTGATGATTTCAGGAGTGATTTTCTCCTGTTTGGTCATCGACCGGATAATCGCTTCGACGCGACCCATCTGGCTTTCGTCCACTTTCGCATTTTCAAGGCCTTTGATTTTATTGGCGCCTGGGAGCATTTTCAAGATTTCATCGAGCGGCCCCATTTGCTTCACTTGGGTCATTTGGTCAAGGAAATCATCAAATGTAAACGAAGAAGTCCTGAACTTCTCTTCCAGTTCCCGTGCTTTTTCTTCATCGACATTGGACTGCGCCTTTTCAATCAGCGACAGCATATCGCCCATGCCAAGAATCCGCGATGCCATACGTTCTGGATAAAAAGCTTCCAGTGCATCCATTTTTTCGCCCATCCCGACAAATTTAATCGGTTTTTCGGTTACGGAACGGATGGAAAGCGCCGCACCGCCGCGAGTATCCCCGTCAAGCTTCGTCAAAACGACGCCGGTAATGCCTAGCGCTTCGTTAAAGCTTTGTGCAACATTGACCGCGTCCTGTCCAGTCATGGCATCGACAACAAGGAAAATTTCATCCGGTTCTTTTAACGCACGGATGTCTTTCAGTTCCTGCATCAGATTTTCATCCACATGCAAACGCCCTGCCGTATCAATTAAGACCGTATCCATATGTTCTTGTTTTGCATATTCAATGGCTTGGCGTGCAATTTCCACCGGGGAAATATCCGTCCCTTTCGAAAAGACCGGAAGAGACAATTGCTTGCCGATGGTTTCCAGCTGCTGAATCGCTGCCGGACGGTAGACATCCGCTGCCACCATTAAAGGTTTGCGGTTGTGTTTTTTGCGGAGCAAACTTGCGAGTTTTCCCGTAGTGGTCGTTTTCCCGGCCCCTTGCAATCCGACCATCATGATCACAGTCGGCTGTTTAGTTGAGAATTCGATTTTGCTTTGTTCGCCGCCCATTAACGTCGTCAATTCATCTTTAACGATTTTTACGACTTGCTGGCCAGGCGTCAAACTTTGCATAACATCTACCCCAACTGCGCGTTCACTGACTTTTTTAACAAACTCTTTAACAACTTTCAAGTTAACATCCGCTTCGATTAATGCGAAACGGACTTCACGCATCATCTCTTTCACATCTGCTTCAGATACTTTCCCTTTGCCTTTGATGCGCTGGATTGTGCCTTGCAGGCGTTCGGATAATCCTTCAAATGCCATTGTTTCCGCCTCCTAATCCCATTCTTTAAGCTGGTCCAGCAATTCCCGGACCCGGTCTTCTGAGAATGGCTGTTTTTCAAATGACGAAACCAATTGCTGCCGTTTCTGGAATTTCTCGAAAAGCTGCAATTTCGCTTCGTATTCTTCAAGCATCGCTTCTGTCCGGCGGATATTGTCGTAAACCGCCTGGCGCGTAATGTTATAAGTCTCAGCAATTTCACCTAAGGAATGATCATCTAAATAATACAGCATCATGTAACTGCGCTGTTTTGGCGTCAGCAATTCTTGATAGAAATCAAACAAATAATTCATGCGTGTTGTCTTTTCTAACCCCATCATCGCTGTTCACCCCCACTGACTCTACTGTTTAGAATACTGAAAACCGCAAGTAGCGTCAAGTAATTTTACTTGTCTGCTTCAGCGTTTTCTGTTTCTTCTTCTTTGTCCAAGCCTTCGGCAAATAAACCGTAAACATATTTTTGCGGATCAAACGGCTGCAAATCATCCATCTGTTCGCCAAGGCCGACAAACTTCACAGGAATATTCAGTTTGCTGCGAATCGCCAAAACGATTCCGCCTTTCGCCGTACCATCCAATTTCGTCAAAACAATGCCGGTTACATCCGTCGCTTCTTTGAACATCTGAGCTTGGATCAAGGCATTTTGGCCAGTTGTAGCATCCAGTGCAAGCAGCACTTCATGAGGAGCACCCGGAATTTCACGTGAAATGACGCGGTATACTTTTTCCAGCTCGTTCATCAAGTTCACTTTGTTCTGCAAGCGCCCTGCCGTATCGCAGATCAAGACATCGACGCCGCGCGATTTGGCGGCACGGACTGCGTCATACATAACAGCTGCCGGATCCGACCCTTCACTTTGCTTAATTACGTCAACGCCAACGCGCTGGCCCCAAATATCCAATTGTTCAATTGCACCGGCACGGAATGTATCGCCCGCAGCCAACAGCACTGATTTCCCTTCATTTTTCAGGCGATGCGCCAATTTGGCGATAGTCGTCGTTTTGCCGACGCCGTTGACGCCAACAAATAAGATGACCGTCAAATCATCGGCGAATTTGAGTTCATTGATTTCCTCTTCACCAGCCTGGTAGATTTCCACTAATTTTTCGGAAATGACCGACTGCACAGTGGAAGTATCCTTGACGTTCTTGCGCTGCACTTCATAACGCAGCTGATCCATCAATTCCATCACGGTATCAAATCCGACATCTGCCTGAAGCAGGATATCTTCTAATTCTTCAAAGAAATCTTCGTCCACTTTGCGGTACTTCGCCACTAAATCATTAATTTTCGACGTGAAGCCGGTGCGTGTCTTGGTTAAGCCTTCTTTATATTTTTCGGTTGACTCTTCAGCCTCCGGATTTCCTGCAAATTTATCTTTTAGCTTTTTGAAGAAACTCATATTACCACTCCTTTTATAGTTCTTCCTGCAGTTTAACAGAAACCAATTTTGAAATCCCTGATTCCTGCATGGTGATGCCGTATAAGACGTCGGCGCCTTCCATTGTGCCTTTGCGGTGCGTGATGACGATGAATTGCGTGTCTTTGCTGAATTTCTTCAAATACTGGCTGTAGCGTACAACATTCGACTCATCAAGCGCTGCTTCCACTTCATCCAGCACACAGAACGGCACCGGACGGACTTTCAAAATCGCAAACAATAAGGCAATCGCTGTTAGAGCCCGCTCTCCGCCTGACAAGAGACTTAGATTCTGCAGTTTCTTGCCCGGAGGCTGTGCGATGATTTCGATGCCGGTCATCAGCAAATCGTCCGGATCGGTCAACACCAGATCTGCTGCGCCCCCTCCGAACAACTCCTTAAAGACGCGCTGGAACTGTTGGCGGATTGCATGGAACGTATCATCGAAACGGCTCGTCATTTCTTCATCCATTTCACTGATGACGGTGCGCAGTGTTTCTTTCGCTTCGTTCAAGTCGTTGCGCTGTTCCGTCAAGAAGCCGTGGCGTTCGGATACATGTTCGAACTCTTCAATCGCTCCGATATTGACCGGCCCTAATTCTTCGATGGATTGCTTCAACAATTTCACTTTTTTGCGGACAACCGATTCTTCATCTGCCAATTCATAAGCTTTCGCTTCTTCGAGCGTGATTTGATAGTTGGTTTCCAACTGCGCAAAGAAGCTTTGGATTTGGACTTCAACGCGCGTCGATTTCACTTCACATATGCGGATGGCTTCTACATAGCCTTTGTAAATGCGCTGCATTTCTTTCAATTGTTCTTCCACCGCAGTCATTTCGGCATGTCGTTCTGTGCGTTCCTGCCGCAATTTCTGAATGGTTTGCTGTTCAAGCACTTTCTTTTCTGTCCACATCGCGATTTCCTGGATAATTTCTTCATCGGAGTAGACTTTCGCCGCCTCATCCGACTGAATCCATTGGAGCTCTTTTTGGATCTCTTCCAGTTTGCGGTCGCTTTTCAGTTTCCGTTCAAGAAGTTCCGATTCGCTCCGCATCAACTGGGCAACCCGTTCTTTCATGACAGCAAGCTGGGATTTTTGGTCCGATAGCTTATCCAGAACCAAATCGCGCGCCGATTCGTTTTGGTGTTTGAACTGCGTCAATTCCTCAATATGTTGGGAAATGGCATCCAGTTCTCCACCGATTTCATCAAGCCGTGCAGCCGCCGCTTCTTTTCTTGATACCACTGAAGTCAAATCAAAATCCCGGTTTTTCCGTTCTGCCTGGAAAAGCAGGAACCGGTCTTTCGTCGTCTTCAGTACAGCCTCAATTTCTCTTAGCGTCATCGCACGCTCAGATTCCAAGTCGCGGTATTTTTCACCTTCAGAACGCAGATTGTTTAAGCGCTGTTCCTTGGCATGCACTTCAGCCTGTTCTTTTTGGACCGTTTTCTCCGCATTTCCAATCGTTTCTGCCAGTTCTTTCGACTGCGCAATCAATTGTTCAAGTTCTGCTTTGCGGGTAAAGAAAGAAGCCTGGGATTTGCTGGCTCCTCCTGTCATCGATCCGCCGGCATTGACTACATCGCCATCCAAAGTGACGACGCGGTAACGATTCATCGTCAGTTTTGCAATTGCAGAAGCACCTTTTAAATCGGATGCAATGATGACATTCCCTAAAAGATTTTCAATAATCATGCCATAAGCCGCATCATAGCCAACCAATTCGTATGCCATTTTAACAAACGACGGATGCTTTTCAATCGAAGCGATCGTCTGCCCTGAAATTTTTCTGGATTTCATCACGCTCATCGGCAGGAAAGTCGATCGGCCAGCGCGTTTATTGCGCAAAAACTCAATGGCTTCACGTGCATGCTGTTCAGTTTCTGTCACGATGTGCTGGCTGGCTGCACCAAGCGCCGTTTCAATCGCCTTGGCAAAGCCCTGCTCTACTTGAACGATTTCCGCGACTGCTCCGACAACCCCTTTTAATTGGCGTTTATCACGTGCAACAAGTACTTCCCGTACCCCTTGGAAAAACCCGGAAAAGTCCGCTTCCAATTCTTGAAGTGTCTCCACGCGTGCGTTTAACTGTTTCTGGGACTGATACGCCTGGAAAAGCATCGATTGTTTTTTATCAAAGGCTTCTTTCATGTCACGGAAGGAAATTTCCGTTTCTTTGTACAAAGCCCTCTTGTCTGCAAGCATTTTTTGGATTTCAGCCATTTTCTGATCCGCTGCGGTTTTTTCCTTCTCCAGCTTAGCGATTTCCGCCGTGAAGTCTGCTTGCTGTACCGCGATCCGGCTGCTGGAAGCAGACAATTGCTGCTCCTGCAAACCGATGTTTTTCAATTCATTTCTTACAGTTGCCTGCTCGTTCATCAACTCGATGTAAGTCGATTTTTGGCTTTCGATATCGTTGTCAATATCAGCCGGCGTCCGGTTCAACTGCTCTTCCAGCAACTTAATGCTTTGCCGGATGGAAAGCTGCTCCGCTTTTTGCTCTTCCAGCAAAGCGGATTGTTCGCTGTATTTCTTATCCAGAAAATCGTTTTCTGCTTTTTCCGCTTCCAGGCTGTCCTGCAATTGCTGGGCTTGGCGGTGCGCATTGCTCTTTTTCTCAGACATCAGCAATTTGCGGCCTTCCCATCTTTCGCTCTCACTGCTGGCTTCTACAAGCTGATTCTGTGATTTTTCAATCTGATGGTCCAATTTGGACAGGGCCGTTCGTATGCCTTTAACGGCTATTTCTTTTTCATTGATCTCTGCCGCTAATTCTTTTTCTTTTTCTTCATGCGACGCCGTCTCTGAAGACAACGCAGACAGTTCCTCTTCAAGCGCTGTCAAATCAAATGCCAGCAAAGCAATATCTGCGTCTTTCAATTGTTCATTCATATCAATATAATCTTTTGCAGCTGAAGCCTGGATCTGCAGCGGCTCCATGCGCCCGTCCAGTTCGTGCAAAATATCCAGAACTCGGTTTAAGTTTTCATCGGTTTCGTTTAATTTCACTTCGGCTTTTTTCTTCCGCTGTTTGTATTTCAGCACGCCTGCCGCTTCTTCAAAAATCGAACGGCGTTCATCGGCCTTGCTGTTGAGGATTTCATCCACCCGGCCTTGTGAGATGATGGAAAAAGCTTCTTTTCCAAGGCCCGAATCCATGAATAAATCCGTTATATCTTTTAACCGGCAGTTTTGCTTGTTTAGCAAATAAGCGCTTTCGCCACTTCGAAAAACCCTCCTCGTTACGCTGATTTCACTGTAATCGAGAGGGACTCTGCCGTCTGTATTATCCAAAATTAAAGTTACTTCCGCAAAATTAAGAGGTTTACGCGAATCACTGCCGGCAAAAATAACGTCTTCCATTTTTGCGCCCCGCAGGGATTTTGCCGACTGTTCGCCGAGCACCCAGCGGATGGCATCTGTTACATTGCTTTTGCCGCTTCCGTTTGGCCCGACAACAGCTGTTACGCCCGGTACAAAGTCAATGCCGATCCGATCGGCAAATGACTTGAATCCCATGACTTCTAATCGTTTCAAAAACATGTTCTAATCCTCCATTGCTTCCTGCAATTTTTGGATTGCCAGCTGTGCGGCTTGCTGTTCAGCTTCTTTTTTGGACCGGCCATTCCCGATGCCAAGTTCTTGATCAGCCAGCGATACCCGTGTGACAAAAATCCGGCTATGTGCAGGCCCTTTTTCATCAATGATTTCGTAAATTAATGCGCCGTTGTTTTTTTGCTGAACCAATTCCTGCAATTGGCTCTTATAATCCATCACATGCGAAAAAGCACCGGTGCCTACTTTCGGAAACAAAACGACTTCCAAAAATTTGACCACTGGCTCCATTCCCTGGTCTAAATACAAAGCCCCGATATACGACTCGAAAACGTCGGCGAGGAGTGCCGGACGCGTCCGCCCGCCCGTTTGTTCTTCGCCTTTCCCAAGCAGGATGTATTTGCCGAAATTAAGTTCATTGGCAAACAACACAAGCGACGGTTCACAAACGATGGCTGCACGCAGCTTTGTCAATTCGCCTTCGCTCATTTCAGGGTATTTCGCATACAAGAAATGGGATACCGACAACTCCAATACTGCATCCCCTAAAAATTCGAGGCGCTCGTTGTCCGTGTAATGTCTTCTTCGATGCTCATTCACATAAGATGAATGGGTAAAAGCTTGGTATAGCAGTGCAGGGTTTTTAAATTCGATATTCAGCTCTTTTTGCAGCTGTTCAAAAGCCAAGCGCGCGCTTTCTTTGATTGAACCCGGCTTTTGCGGGTTTGGTTTCTTTTTCATTGCCATTTATAATCTGCCTTCCTTTGACGTTCTTCCTTTGATTTTACCTGTTTTCAGTGGATAGTGCAAAAAGAGAATCGGCGCACAGCCGCTTTGGATAAGCGATTGTGCGCCGATTAGTGGTATTAAGTAATAATAATAGTCAACAACGGCCGCTTTCGCTTTTCACGTTGTCCCGCTCCAGCGCCTAGACCCTCGAGGTCTTAAACCAGTCCATCTGCGCGGCACAAAACACCGCTTCGGTAAACCGTCTTAAGCTTGTCGGGTCTGTACAGGCGCTTTCGCTTTTCGTTGATTACGCTTGTTTTTTCTCGATATATGTTACTGCGTCTCCTACTGTTGCCATACCTTCAGCGTCTTCGTCAGAGATTTCCATATCGAATTCATCTTCAAGTTCCATAACCAGTTCAACTACGTCTAATGAATCTGCACCAAGGTCGCCTGTGAATGAAGCTTCAAGTTTAACTTCGCTTTCTTCCACACCTAGACGATCCACGATTACTTTAGTTACGCGCTCTAATACTGTTGCCAATGCCGTCACCTCCCCTCAAATCAGTATACAAAACTTTTCGTTACATGACCATGCCGCCGTCAAGGTGAAGTGTTTGCCCTGTCATATATGAAGCTTCATCTGAAGCCAGGAACAGTGCAGCTTTTGCCACTTCTGCGGCTTCCCCGAAACGTCCGAGAGGAATTTGGGCAAGCATTGATTTTTGAATGTCTTCGTTCAATTTGTCTGTCATGTCGGTCGTAATAAACCCGGGCGCGATGGCATTCGCCGTAATGCCGCGGCTTGCAAGTTCACGAGCCGTGGTTTTCGTCAGCCCGATCACACCAGCCTTCGCCGCGACATAGTTAGCCTGTCCGGCATTTCCCATGACCCCGACGATCGAAGAAATATTGACAATCCGCCCTGAACGCTGCTTCATCATTTGGCGGGTTACCGCTTTTGTACAGATAAAGACGCCTTTCAGATTGGTATTGATGACATCGTCCCATTCGTCGTCTTTCATGCGCATCATCAGGTTGTCGCGCGTAATTCCTGCGTTGTTCACCAGGATGTCGACGGATCCGAAAGCGGCCATCGCTTCGTCCACCATCGCTTTTACCGCTTCTGCATCCGATACATTTGCTTTTACTGCAATCGCTTCTCCGCCACCCGCTTGAATTTGTGCGACTACAGCTTCCGCTTTTTCTTGGCTGCCGCTGTAATTGACGACAATTTTCGCGCCGGCATCAGCCAATTTGCGGGCGATTTCCGCGCCAATTCCGCGCGAAGCTCCCGTCACAATGGCGGTTTTCCCTGTTAATGTGGTCATTTTGACAGCTCCTCTACCGCTTTTTCAAATGATTCCAAATCATAGACCGGCAAAGTCTGTACCGACCGATCGATTTTTTTCACTAATCCGCTCAGCACTTTGCCCGGGCCGACTTCTACAAACACCGTTACGCCGAGGTCGATCATTTCACGGACCGATTGCTCCCAAAGAACCGGAGAATACAATTGGCGCACCAATAGTTCCTGGAACTGGGAAGCGTGCGTTTCACTTTTCGCCGTTACGTTGGTCACTACAGGAATCTCAGCATCTTTTAGAAAAGCGTTGCTTAACACTTGAGCAAGATCCTGGGACGCCGGGCGCATCAATTCGGAATGGAAAGGACCGCTGACATCCAAGGGAATCGCGCGTTTAGCTCCGCGTTCCTTGGCGAGTGCACATGCTGCTTCGACGCCCGCTTTCGTACCTGAAATGACAATTTGGCCCGGACAGTTTAAATTGGCGAGTTGGACGACACCCGTTGAATCCGTCACTTCATTTGCCACTTTTTCCAAAGTTTCGCTGTCCATGCCGAGAATGGCTGCCATGGCGCCTTCACCGGCCGGCACGGCTTCGTTCATGAACAAGCCCCGCTTGTGGACAATGTCGACCGCTTTTTCAAACGGCAATACCCCCGAAGCAACCAATGCGCTGTATTCACCGAGGCTGTGGCCAGCCGTAAAGTCTGGCAAGATGCCTGCGCGGTTCAGCCGTTCGGTAATCATTGCGCTCACTGTAAGAAGCGCGGGCTGTGCATGATATGTAAGAGTTAAATTTTCCTGCGGGCCTTCAAGCATCAATTGGGATAAATTAACGCCCAGCGCTTCATCCGCATCATTGAAATATTGGCGGCTCTTTTCATCAGCGAGGAAACTTTCGCCCATGCCAATTGTTTGGGAACCTTGCCCTGGATAAATAAACGCAATTTTAGTCATTTGGGTTCTCCTTTTTCAACGTACTGTAAATCGTGCCGGTTACATCATATTCAACCATGGTCCGTGTTTGGCGGATGGCGTTGAACAAGGCATTCGCATTAGAAGAGCCGTGGGCTTTGATGACCGGTGCTTTCAGCCCGAATAACCCGGCGCCTCCGTACTCGCTGTAGTCCAGCATGCCTTTCAGGCCGTTCAAATCGTTCTTCACTAAAAGAGCAGCCAATTTTGTCTTCGTTGATGACATAAAAACATCTTTGATCATCGAAAAGACATTCATCGCAGTGCCTTCAATCGTTTTCAAGACCATATTGCCGGTAAAGCCGTCCGTTACAACCACATCCGCAGCGCCGTTCAGCAAATCACGCGATTCCACATTGCCGATAAAATTCACAGGCGCTTCTTTCAGCAACGGAAAAGCGGCCTTCGTTAAATCGTTGCCTTTTTTCTCTTCCGTGCCGATATTCAGTAAGCCGACTGTCGGATTTTGAATGCCGCGTACTTTTTCGGCATAAATGCTGCCCATTACTGCATACTGGACAAGATGCTCCGGACGCGCTTCAGCGTTTGCACCCATATCCAACATAACAAATCCTTTACCGTCGATTGTCGGCAAAGTTGGAGCCAAAGCCGGGCGGTCTACACCATCAATGCGCCCAACGATAAACAAGCCCGCTGCCATCAGTGCTCCAGTATTGCCTGCAGATACACAAGCGTCAGCACGGCCGTCTTTCACCGCTTGCGCCATCTGGACCATGGATGCTCCTTTTTTGCGGCGCACTGCCCGCACTGGATCATCTGTCGCTTCGATAATTTCCTCGCAATGGATTACATTCAGCCGTTCGTGTTGTTTTAAAAAAGGCTCCATTTTTTCCTGATGGCCATAAAGCTGCACCGATATATCACCGAATTCTTCCAGCGCTTTATAAACCCCTTCAATAATCTCTTTCGGGGCATTGTCGCCGCCCATTCCATCTACTGCTATAATCATTTTTCGTCACCTTCACTTTGTTCCGTCATGCGGTACATTTCAAATGTACCGATAAATACAGTCGCCAAATCCACCGAGGAAACGACTTTTACGTATGCACGGTTTTTCTCTGGATGGCGGTCCACTACCTGGGCTTTTGCCACTACCCGCTGGCCGGCTGTCACCGGACGCAGGAATTGGAGTTCCGACTTAACCGTCAGCGCCAGTTCGTCGTTCATCACCGCCACGGCAAGAGAGTTCGCCTGGGCGAACAAATGGTGTCCCCTCGCAATTTGGTTGCGCTGGAAAACATGTTCCGGTTTCACGTCGAATATTGAAATGGCCCGTTCATCGAGTTCAATATCTATAATTTCACCGATGACTTCGTCAATCGGCAAAGATTTCACTTCATCTTCAAATGTTTTGACGGCCACATGCTTGATGCGTTCACGCAACTCCGGAATTCCGAGTTCCATCCGGTCGAGACGGATCGTCTGGACACTGACATCAAATTTGGTCGACAGCTCATCATCTGTGACAAACGGATTGTCATTGATGGACGCTGTCAACGCGCGCTGCCGCTCTTTTTTTGGTTTTCTCACCCTGTCACCGCCCGCTATTAGCACTTGGTACTAATATGAGTATATAAATAACAAAAAAAGAATGCAAGGATTATCTGAATCCTGCATTCTTAATCCAGCCTTCCAGCAGCAAGCGCTCCTGACTCTTCAAGGTGCTCACGCAGGCATCTGGTTTCATCGCCTCTCCAAAATTCTTTACTGTTGACCAATGCTTCCGCATCCCGTCTGGCCGTTTCAAGCGCCCGGTAATCGTGGACAAGGTCTGCCATTTTAAACTCCGGCACACCGCTTTGCTTGCGGCCAAAAAAATCGCCAGGTCCGCGCAGCTGTAAATCCTTCTCAGCCAAAACAAAGCCGTCATTGGTTTCCGTCATGGAAGCCATGCGCTCTTTTCCGATTTCGGTTTTCGGATCCGCCAGCAGGACACAATATGACTGGTCACTGCCGCGCCCAACCCGGCCCCTCAATTGATGAAGCTGGGACAAACCGAACCGCTCGGCGTCATAAATCAGCATGAACGTCGCATTCGGCACATTGACGCCGACTTCGACAACCGTAGTGGAAACCAGAACGTCTATCTCGCCTTCGGTGAACGAACGCATCGTTCCTTCTTTTTCATCGGAAGACAGCCTTCCATGCATCAAGCCGACCGTGTGCTTGCCGTGAAAATAAGTTGATAACTGCTGGAACAGATCAACTGCATTCTGATAATCCAGTTTGTCGGATTCCTCGATCAACGGGCAGATGACATATGCCTGCCGCCCAGCAGCCAGCTCTTTTTCCATACGGCTGACGATCTTGCCGAACATATCCTTTTTCATCCAGAACGTTTGAATTTCTTTTCGCCCGACCGGCATTTCGTCAATCACGGATACATCCATTTCTCCAAAAGCTGAAATCGCCAATGTCCGCGGAATTGGTGTAGCGGTCATGAACAGGACATCCGGATTGTACCCCTTGTCTTTCAAAACCCGGCGCTGATCCACGCCAAAACGGTGCTGCTCGTCGGTAATGACAAGCCCAAGCTTCTTGAACCGGACATCCGGCTGAATCAGGGCATGGGTACCGATTAAAATATCAATTTCGCCAGCCGCCAGCTGTTCCTGGATCAGCTGGCGTTTTTTGCCTTTAATAGATCCGGTCAGCAAAGCAATATTCACGGCTAAAGGCTGGAACCATTCTGCCAAAGTATTGGCATGCTGCTCCGCCAGGATTTCTGTCGGAGCCATCAACGCGCCTTGCTGTCCAGCAGTTACAGCCGCATACAACGAAATTGCTGCGACAACGGTTTTCCCCGACCCCACATCGCCCTGCAACAGGCGGTTCATGCGGAAAGGCTCTTTTAAATCCCTGCAGATTTCATTGACCACCCGTTTTTGGGCATCGGTCAAATCAAACGGCAAGGTCTCAATAAATTGTTTTAAGCGGTCCAAGTCATAATCAATGAATGAACCGCCTTCCTCTTCACGGGTCTTTTTGCGCAAGGCCTGCATCTTTAATTGGAACATCAAAAGCTCTTCGTAAACAAAACGGCGCCTTGCCTGTTTCAACGCTTCCCCATCTGTCGGAAAATGAACCCATTCCAATGCATCTTCGATGGCTGGCAAATGGTATTTGGTCAGGAATCGTTCAGGCAGGCAGTCTTCCAAATCGCCTTTTGCCAGATCAAGCGCTTGCCGCATCAGTTTCCGGAAAGTTTTTTGGAAAATACTTCCTTTCAAACTATAAACCGGTTCAAAGTCGACTCCGTCTGTGCGTGGGCCGATGGTATGGTTGGACACTGTTATGACTTGGCGCCCACGGTCCCATTTACCGGTCAAGGTCACTACTTCACTGATCCGCAGCTTCGCTTTTACGTAGGGCTGGTTAAAGAAAATCGCTTTGATCAGATGGCGGCCGACCATCACTTGCACGGTCGTGCGTGATTTGTTTTTCCCTAAAAAAAGGACGGAAGGTTCACTTTCGACCCTTCCCTCCACAGTCACCCGTTCATTATGCGGCGTATCTGCCAAGTCCTTCAGCTGAAAATCTTCATGGCGGTAAGGAAAAGTCATGATCAAGTCATGAATCGTCTCGATTTTCATTTCCTGTAAAGTTTCAGCTGCTTGTTTTCCTACTCCTTTTAAAACGGAGACAGGATCTTTACTGCCCACTGCCAACCACGGCTCCGCCAAAGATTTTTGCTTCCAGCCATTTTCCGGTTGGAGTAGCGGCAAGTCCGCCTTTTGCCGTTTCTCTTAAAGCACTCGGCATCGATTGCCCGATTTCGTACATCGCACTGATTACTTCATCGCAAGGAATGCGGCTTGTAACGCCTGCCAACGCCATATCAGCAGCTACAACTGAGTTGGCCGCCCCCATCGCATTTCGTTTAACGCAGGGCACTTCCACGAGGCCCGCAACCGGGTCGCATACCAAGCCGAGCATATTTTTCATTGTGATGGCAAATGCTTCGGAACTTTGTTGAGGCGTCCCACCCGCCATTTCTACGATGGCTGCTGCAGCCATTGCGGCTGCTGATCCGACTTCCGCCTGGCATCCGCCGGCAGCTCCTGAAATTGAGGCATTGTTGGCAACGACAAATCCGAAAGCTCCCGCCGTAAACAAATAACGGATCATTTGCTCGCGCGTCGGGTTCAGTTTGTTTTGAACCGCAAACAATGTACCGGGCACGACACCGGCAGATCCGGCAGTCGGTGTAGCACAGATTGTACCCATGGCAGCGTTTACTTCATTCGTCGCAACAGCTTTGCTGACCGCATCCAAAAGCAAATCTCCGGACAAGGAATTTCCAGACTCCATGTATTTTTGAAGAAGGACGGCATCGCCTCCTGTTAAACCGGAAACCGAATGTACGCCTTTTAAGCCTTTTTCAACCGCTTCCTCCATGACTGTCAAGTTGCGGTCCATCTGTTTCATGACTTCTTCACGTGGCCGGTCGGTGATCATGATCTCCTGTTCAATCATAATTTCCGAGATCAGCTTGTTTTCCTTCTCAGCGCGTTCAACCAGTTCTCTTACATTGTGAAATAATGGTTCCACTGTATATTCCCCTTTCTCAATCAGCGATCCGCGTCACTTGAGTAATGTTAGGAAGCTCAGCTAGCTCATCCATCACTTCTTTATCGACGTTTTGATCCACTTCTATTACCATAAGCGCCATACGCCCTTTTTCCTTGCGGGAAACTTCCATATGGCCGATATTGATGTCGTATTTGTATAAGCAGTTCGCCACGTTGGCAATGCACCCTGAACGGTCATCATGGACCACTAGGATTGCTGGATGTTCCCCTGACAAACGCAGCGGGAAACCGTTCAATTCCGTGATTTCGATTTTCCCTCCGCCAATGGAAATGCCCATCAGCGACATTTCAGCTTGGTCATCGCCAAGAACAATTCTTGCCGTGTTTGGGTGTTCAACATGCCCTGTTTCAGGGATGAATTCAAATTCCATACCCACTTTTTGCGCTTCTTCAAATGAGGTTTTGATGCGCTCATCGAATGTATCGTAGTCAAGCAGACCTCCCACAATGGCGACGTCTGTGCTATGTCCTTTATATGTTTCGGCGAACGAACCGTATAAATGGATTTTTGCCCATTTTGGCTGGCGCCCGAATAAATCTCTCGCTACTCTTCCAATACGTGCCGCTCCCGCGGTGTGTGAAGAAGAGGGACCAATCATGACCGGCCCTATGATATCAAAAACAGATTTGAACTTCATTGCCCAAACCCCTTCCCTTCAGTACTTGAATCTTATTTTACATGATATTGCCACAATTAACAAAAATAAAAGGCGCATGCCGGAGCATGCGCCTTTTCCAGGCTGTCTAGAAACATTCCATTCTCTAAGCCATTTCGCTCCAAGTGGACGCTTTCCGCGGGCACGGCTTCAGCCGCTTCCTTCACTGCGCTCCGTCCAGGGTCTTCAGCTCGTGCTGATTCCGCAGGAGTCGCCACTTTCCGCTACAATCCGTTCACTTTTTTCATAAAGTTCTCTTTTTATCAGAAAGAGTGGATGAGTATGCATGCTTTTTATTCACAGTTCACTGTCGATATGGAGCAAACCAGCGGAGACGCCTGCGGGAAAGCGAGACAGCCGAGACCCCGCAAGACGCGAAGCGGCTGAGGAGGCTTGGCGCTCGCCCGCGGCAAGCGCAGCTGGGTTGCGTAATATCGGAGATATTCTAAGGGGAATTCTTCTATATCTTTCTCAACAAGCTGTAAAAGGCGCATGCCGGAGCATGCGCCTTTTCTTTATTATTCAACTGATAAAATATAAGGGTAAAGCGGCTGTTTGCCATTGTGGATTTCGACTTCCACTTCTTCATTTAATGTTTCGATGAAGCCAGCAAGTTTTTCAGCATCCGCTTCCGTCACGTCTTCTCCGTAAAGGATCGTTACGATTTCGGCTTCTTCATCTACCAATTTTTTCACCAATTCTTCTGTCACCCGTTCCAGGCTTGTGTCAGAAATGACAATCTTGCCTTCGGAAATGCCCATGAAGTCATCTTTCTTGATTTCAACGCCGTCAATGGCTGTGTCGCGGACTGCAAATGTTACAGAGCCGGTTTTCACTTGCTTCGAGGCTTGAGTCATTGTTTTGTGGTTGTCTTCAACAGAAGCGCCCGGATTGAATGCCAGTAAAGCGGCCATTCCTTGCGGTACATCTTTTGTCGGCACTACGGCTGCTTCAATTTCAAGTAGTTCTGCTGCTTGCTCCGCTGCCATGATGATGTTTTTATTGTTCGGAAGAATCAGTACGCGTTCCGCTTCAATCGACTTGACGGCATTGACGATGTCTTCTGTAGACGGGTTCATCGTCTGTCCGCCTTCAATGACGTACGATGCGCCGATGCTGCGCAATAAATCTGCGATGCCTTCGCCCATGGCCACGGTTACTACAGCGTAAGGATGCTTCGGCGTTTCTTTCGGTGCATCTTTGTGGAAGTCTTCTCCTACAATGTCGATGTGCTGCTGGCGCATATTTTCAATTTTCATCGAAATCAAGCTGCCGTAATTTTGGCCATATGTAAGTACTTTGCCTGGCTCTTCGGAGTGGATGTGGATCTTGGCAATTTCCTCATCTGAAATGACAAGCAAAGAATCGCCATAAGCGCTCAAGTCTGTGCGGAATTCAGCTTCGTTGAATTCTTTTTTTCCTGATTCGAACTTAACCATGAATTCTGTGCAATACCCGAATTCAATATCTGCCGTATCCATAAAACCGGCAATATTCTTATGGTGCTCTGCACTGACCAGGTCGTCCATTGTATTATGGGCATGCTTTTCTGGTAGCGCTTCCCCTTTTAAGCTCGCCAAAAAACCTTCATAGACATAAACGAGCCCCTGGCCGCCGCTGTCCACCACTCCAACTTCTTTCAATACCGGAAGAAGGTCCGGTGTGCGTTCCAATGAAGCTTTGGCTTCTTCTACAACCGCTTCGAACAAAACAATAATGTCTTCCTCTGTTTTGGCCAGTTCCATGCCTTTGGCAGCTGCATCTTTCGCTACTGTCAGAATCGTTCCCTCTACCGGCTTCATCACCGCTTTATAAGCTGTTTCGACGCCGTGTTGAAGCGCTTCCGCGAGTTTCGCCGCAGACAGCTCGGATTCATTTGCAATGTATTTGCCAAATCCACGGAATAATTGAGACAAAATAACGCCAGAATTTCCGCGCGCGCCCATTAATAGTCCTTTAGACAAAGCCCCTGCGGTTTTGCCGACATGCTCTTGTGCATTCGCTTTTGTTTCTTTTGCACCTGATGTCATTGATAAGTTCATATTCGTTCCAGTATCGCCATCCGGCACTGGAAAAACGTTCAATGCATCAACATAATCCGCATTCTGATACAAATGGTGAGATCCCATTTCCACCATATCCGCGAACTGATTTCCATTTAATGACTTCATAGCCGTTTCTTCCTCCTCATACTACGGGTTCGTGACTCGAACTCCCTGAACGTAAATGTTGACCGCTTTGACTGGCATGCCAAGGGTCTTCGTAATGGTATATTTTACTTTGGATTGGACTTGATAAGCAACTTCGGAAATTTTTGTTCCATAGCTGATAATGACATACATATCGATAATCAGGTCTTTATCTTCCTGGCGAACGATAACGCCTTTAGCGAAATTCTCTTTGCGCAAAATATCTGTTAACCCGTCTCTGATTTGATGTTTAGTAGCCATTCCTACAATTCCGTAACATTCAATGGCTGCCCCGCCTGCAATCTGAGCGATTACATCATTGGAAATATCGATTTGGCCGTATTCGTTTTTTAATTCAATCGACATTAAGAATTCCTCCTTGAGTCCTATTTCACTCTTTTCATTCTACATGAAACCATTATACCTGAAAAGGCGCTGTTTGGGTGTAAAGGCTTTTTTCTTGAAAGACATGTGAAAATTAGTTGCAATGCCTAAATGTCTATGGTAAATTATTAAAGTATGTGAAACGAAAAACGAACTGAAATTCTATTATAATTTTCAGCTTCACTTGTGAGGAGGGACTTACATGCCTAAAGTATGTGCAGTTAGTGGACGCAAAGCTCGTGCAGGAAACAACCGTTCGCACGCGATGAATTCGAGCAAACGTACATGGGGAGCAAACCTTCAAAAAGTTCGTATCCTTGTAGACGGTAAACCGAAACGTGTATGGGTTTCTGCGAGAGCATTGAAATCAGGAAAAGTTGAGCGCGTATAATCGCTCATGGATAATGCCAGGTCTGACATTCGTCGGCCTGGCATTTTTTCATGATCAATTTACAAACTTCTTTAAGAAGAGCTTAAAGCGCATTTTCGCTTCACTGATAAATCGAATAAAATCAGCAAACAAAAAGAGATTCCAGATGATATATTCTGGAATCTCTTTTTGTATTGTTTCATTTAAAAATGCAGGCTTCCATTTTGCTTTCCTACCGGTCCGAGCTCTCAATCACAATGCAGCTGCCGCTTGCAAAGGAAACAGATCCTTCTGCTTCCAGTTCATTGCTGATAAAACGTGTGGAGCCGAACGGAATCACTTCATCGTCCACTTCGTACTTGAAGTTTTCCAATTTAAAGCCTTGGACTTCCTGTGCAAAAGGATAAAACGAAATGTACCGGTATGCCGCATCTGGCTGGATCCGGTGAACGCCTGGAGCCAAAAAACGGATGCGGTTTTGCCGGTTGACCAGCACGAAGCCGGTATCCGGAAATTTCTCCTGGTATTTATAGATGGCATGAAGAGCGCTCATGTAATGGTCCAAGCGGCCGCCGGTCACACCGGTCACAATGACTGTTTCGGGTGAAAAATCCATCGCTTTTTCCAGGGCCAGTTCTGTATCGGTTTCATCTTTTTCAGCTGCTGCGCGGTTCAGTTCCGGAAAAAGCATTTCAATTTTTGCCATTTCCGTTGCCGACACCGAATCAAAGTCGCCTACCGCTGCTGCGGGCTGAATGCCCTGCTCCAGCAGCACGATGGTTCCGGCATCCACTCCGATGTACACAGCAGAAGGCCACAAGGAAAAATCGGGAAGCTCCTTCACAGGACCTCCGGCGGTTACAACGACAATCACACTACCGCCTCTTCTCCCGCCTGTTTGATTCCCTGCAAAGCTGCTGCACGGTCTTTTTGGCTATAAATGGCAGAGCCGGCGACAAACACATTCGCTCCGGCTTTCGCACATGGCACAATTGTTTCTTCATTGATGCCGCCGTCGATTTGTATTTCGATGTCCAATCCTCGCTCACGGATCACCTGAGACAATTGCTCAATTTTTGGAACGACGGAATGGATGAACTTCTGCCCGCCGAATCCGGGATTGACTGTCATGAACAGAACCAAATCGATGTCTTCCAGTACATGCTGGATCGTTTCAACCGGTGTATGCGGGTTTAAGACGACTCCCGGCTTAACGCCCAGTGAACGGATCAGCTGGATGGTGCGGTGAAGATGCGGGGCCGCTTCTACATGGACCGTAATGTAATCGGCGCCGGCATTGGCGAAATCTTCGATATAACGGTCGGGATTTTCAATCATCAAGTGAACGTCCAACGGAAGGTTTGTCAACGGACGGAGTGCATCTACCACAACGGCGCCAAAAGAGATATTCGGCACAAAATGGCCGTCCATTACATCAATATGGATCCAATCAGCTCCGGCTTGTTCCACTTCCAGAACTTCCTGGCCCAATTTCGAAAAATCTGCAGCTAGTATAGATGGGGCGATTTTAATCATTTGTATACCTCGGCTTTCGGCTCATTATTTCTTCTAAAAATTTCAAGTAATGCTTGTAGCGGTATTCCGGTATTTCGTTGGCTTCCACAGCTGCCTTGATGGCGCATTTCGGCTCATTCAAATGCAGGCATTCCCTGAATTTGCAGCTATTTGACCGTTCTGCCATTTCAGGGAAACAGCCTGACAATTCCTCTTTTTCAATCGTGTCGAAGTCAAAAGAACTAAAACCCGGTGTATCGGCCAGTAAGCCGTTATTCACTTCAATCAGCTCAACATGGCGGGTCGTGTGCTTGCCCCGGTTCAGCGCTTTGGAAATATCATCCGTCTTGAGCTCCAATGCAGGCAGGATCGTGTTGAGCATCGTTGATTTCCCGACACCGGACTGGCCAGCCAATACACTGATCTTCCCTTCCAATACAGGCATCAACCGTTCCTGTAAACTGGGGTCTCCTTTAAAGGTGGGAATGACTTCATAGCCGATTTTCTCATAATCTGCTATAAAGTGCTCCAATTTCTCTTTTTCGTTGTCTTTTAATAAATCCATTTTCGTCAGGCAAATCACCGGCTTGATGCCATGCTGTTCGATGGCCGTCAAAAAACGGTCCAGCAGCAATGGATGGAAGTCCGGCTGTTTTGCGGAAAAAACAAGGATGGCCTGGTCGATATTCGAAATGGGCGGTCGCACTAATTCATTTTTCCGTTCGTGGACAACTGTAATGGTTCCTTCTAAATCATTATCAGCTTCGTAATCCACAAAATCACCGACTAATGGCGAAATTTGCCGGTTGCGGAAAACTCCCCGGCCTCTGCACTGGATATACCGTTCCCCATTTTCATCCAGAACATAATAAAAACCGCTTAGTGCTTTTCTAATTTGACCTTTCGGCATGCTTGCTTTCACTCCTTTTCATTTAACATTACTCAACGCTGTCATAGGCAATGGTTTCTTCCAAAATAACAGTAGCGTCACGGACAATGCGATATGTGGCACTTCCGCCTTCAGCAATCTGCAATTCAATTTTGCGGGATTCGGTTCCTGTAATGGTGAATTCCTCGACCGGTTCGGCCATTGTATTTTTTTGATCCTGAATATAAATCTGCACTTTCTGCGGTGCCGCTTCTTCGCCTTCTGCCGGCGGTTCTTCCGGTTCAAATGGAATCTCTACGGTATGGATATATGTTTTGAGCGGCAGCGCCGCTTTACCCGAAGACATAACCACTTCAATTGTGCTGCCCGCTTCCAGCTGTTTGTCTGCAGCCGGGTTCTGCGTCAAGACGGTCCCTGCCGGCGCGTTCTCAGAAACTTCTTCGCCGATGATGCGGATATTAAAGCCAGAAGACCTGGCGTATTCATTTAAATCGTCTTCTGTATACCCGGTTATATTTTCAACGGTGCGCATATCTTTTCCTTTGCTGACCACAAATTCAACGTCTGTTTCAGAGACAATGACTTCTTCGCCGGCTCTCGGTTCCTGTTCAAGGATGGTTCCTTCCGGTTCATCAGAAAACTCCGCTACCTGCTCGACGGATTTGAAATTTTCGCCATCCAGCATTTCCAGCGTTTGGTCGATGTCGCGGCCGACATAATCGGCGAATTCCCTCGACTCTTTCCCGGTGCTGACAAACAATTGAATCGCTGACTCACGGTCGCGCATTTTGCCTGCTTCCGGGATGGTCCGAATCACATGGCCCTCTTCAATTTCTTCTGAAGGCCGCTGTTCCTCTTCTCCGATCACAAAGCCCATTGCCTGCAATTCTTCGACGGCTTCATCGCGTTCCATTCCGGAAATATCCGGAACAGCGACTTGCCTCGGCGCGAACATTTCAGGGAAAGCAAGTGCCGTTATCAAACCTGCAAGGATCAATAGCCCAATAATCCCGGCAATCAACGGTCCTTTTTTCTTCTTTTTCTTCGGAGGTGCAGGTGATGGCGCTGTTTTGGCAGCGGCCGGTTTTAGTTCTTTCGTTTTTTCCATGCTTTCATACGTTACCCGGTCTTTGATGATCGGCATCGCTTTTGTTTCATCTGCATCAACGGGAACTGTGAACTTCGCTTCGTCCAGCCGCTCCGGCAAAAGGGCCGTGGCGATGTCTTCCTGCATTTCATCTGCTGACTGATAGCGGTGCTGCGGATTTTTGGCCGTTGCTTTCAACACAATGTTTTCAAGGCTTTGCGGCATGGAAGGAACCAGTTTCTTTAAAGAAGGCGTTTCGGTCTGCAAATGTTTCAACGCAATCGAAACAGCGGATTCGCCTGAAAACGGCAATTGCCCCGTCAGCAATTCATACATGACGATGCCGAGGGAATAAATATCCGATTTCTTATTGGCGGTGCCGCCGCGTGCTTGTTCCGGCGACAAATAGTGGACGGTGCCGAGAACGGAATTGGTCTGTGTATAGGAAGTCGCACTAAGGGCCATTGCAATGCCAAAATCACTGATTTTCACATTGCCTTCCTTATCCATTAAAATATTCTGCGGTTTGATATCCCTGTGGACAATCTGGTTTTGATGCGCATGAGCGAGCGCCGATGTCAATTGAGTCATAATCTTAACCGCTTCTTCAGGGCTCACAGGTGAGTGGTCGATTATGTATTCTTTTAAAGTTTTGCCGGGCACATACTCCATCACCAAATAGTGGATGGACGCTTCTTCGCCGACATCGAATATATTGACGATATTCGGATGGGCGAGGCTCGTCGTCGACAAGGCCTCCCGCTGAAAGCGGCGCTGCAATTCTTCTTCATTTGAAAAATCATACCTTAAAATTTTAATGGCAATGTCGCGGTCCAATATCATGTCATGTGCCAGATAGACATTTGACATTCCGCCTCCGCCAATCAATTCCAATATTTTATAGCGGCCATTTATACTTCTGCCGATCAACATGGCTATACCTCCTCAGCCTTTGAGGAAAGAAGGACAAACGAAATATTGTCTTCTCCTCCCAGTTCATTCGCGAGTTTCACCATTTCTTCCCCTTTTTGGGAAAGCGGGATAGCAGAAAGTACGATTGCTGCGATGTCTTTTTTTGATATTTTATTGCTTAAACCGTCCGAGCAAATCAACAAATAGGAAGAATCCTCCAAAGAGAAATGGAGAATTTCCCCGTCAATTTCGGGATCGGTTCCCAGTGCTTTGACAATCCAATTTTTCTTTGGATGGTCTTCCGCTTCTTCCTCACTGATTTCCCCGCTGTCCACCAGCACATTGACATAGGAATGGTCGCGCGTCAATTGCTCAACTGCCCCGTCAATGACGTAAGCGCGGCTGTCGCCAATATGGCACATCACGCAGTCGTACCGGTCAATCAGCGCTGCAATCAGTGTCGTGCCCATCCCCTTGCAGTCCGGATGGTTCAATGCATATTCATAAACAAGCCGGTTCACGTATTGGACATTGAGCGAAAGCCAGGTTTTGCGCTGATCTACTGTTGACAGGACCTCTGAACTTTCTTCTGTAAAAAGCCTTCCCAATGTCGAAACGGTCAATTCGCTTGCGATATCCCCTGCATTATGCCCGCCCATTCCATCGGCTACGATGGCCAGCAAAAGACCATCCGGCCGCCGAAGGACTGCAACGCGGTCCTCGTTTATTTTGCGTTTTCTGCCAGTATCACTTTCCATGACGTACTGAAACAAATCCCGTTCCCCCGTTTCTTGACTGTTATTCCCTGGATTTTATCGCGCTTTTACAAGCATGAAATCCACTGACCGTATAAGTCCGATCGGTCCACCTACTAATCAGTGGGAAATGAAAGAAACCCCCACAGATTAAGCTCCACTTTATGCCGTAGCTATTTTCCGGAAAGCCGAGATAAAGAATCCGTCGCCGCCGAAATCCTGCGGGAAAATCTGGACAAAGCCGGTATTCTTAAGCCCAAGAGCTTTCGGCAAGGCCACTTCGATTTTTTCCATTTCGGGATGGTCTTTCAGGAATTTCTCCGCCGTTCCCCGGTTTTCAATCGAATCAACCGTACATGTGCTGTATACCATGATGCCATCCGGTTTTAATAACTGCGAAGCCTGGTCCAGCAGCTCCAATTGGATTTCCTGAAGCCGTGCAAAATCCGCTTCTTTTTTGGTGTATTTAATGTCCGGTTTGCGTTTGATGACGCCAAGCCCACTGCACGGAGCATCGACCAGGATACGGTCAAATTTTTCAACGCCAAAGCGTTCAACGCTCTTTTTGCCGTCGCCGACTTCGGTTTCGATGACCGTATGGCCAAGGCGCTTCGCCGTTTCATCAATCAGCTTGATTTTGTGCTGATGGAGATCCATCGCGAACAACTGCCCTTTGTTCTGCATTTTCTCTGCAATATGGGTCGTTTTGCCGCCTGGCGCTGCGCACATGTCCAGGACTTCCATCTCCGGTTCGACTTGCAAGGCATAAGCCGGAAGCATCGAACTTTCATCCTGGATAGTGATAAAGCCTTTTTCGAAAGTCGCTGTTTTGGCCGGCTGGCCATTCGTGACAATGAGGCATTCAGGAACCAGTTCACTTTGCACCGCTTCCAGCCCTTCCGATTCCAGCATTTCAATCACTTCTTCAGGCGTCGCCTGTACGGTATTGACGCGGACGGTCTGTGGAGGAATTTTATTGTTCTCCAACGCCATTTCGCGCGTTTTTTCCAATCCGAACTGTTCTGCCCAGCGTTTGATCATCCAAACCGGGTGGCTCGTTTCAATGGCAATCTTTTCATACGGATCGCTGATCGTATTGAACGAGCGGACCCCGCTGCGCTGAACGGAACGAAGGACGCCGTTGACCACTGAAGCCACGCCGCCATGGCCGCGCCGTTTCGCAATTTCCACGGCTTCATGGACGACCGCATGGGCCGGAATCCGGTCCAAATAAACAATTTGGTACAGCGACATGCGCAGCAATGTTTTCACCCATGGCTCGATTTTCCCTTTCAAGTACGGTTCCAAATAATAGTCGAGCGTCATTTGGTGCTGCAGCGTGCCGTATGTGATTTCAGTCAGCAAACCCTTGTTTTTATCTGCAATGCCGTGGCTTTGAATGGTCTGATGCAACAGCAGATTGCTGTATGCCTGCTTATTTTCTACCGCCCATAGGATTGAAAAAGCGGCATCCCTTACATTGCCTTGTAATTTTTTATTTTTCATTCGAATAAATCTCCTGCCTGGATTTTAGGTCCTTTTAAATAATCGGCGGCAGACATCCGCTTTTTGCCGGCCGGCTGCAATTCCGTGATGGCCAAAACGCCATTGCCCGTCTGGACCAGAATGGCGTCATTCGCCAATTCCAGCACTTCGCCGGGCTTGCCGCTTTTTGCAGAATCCCGTTCTTCGGCCCACCAGATTTTCATGTTCTGATCCTTATACGCCGTAAACGCCACCGGCCAAGGGTGCAGCCCGCGCACCTGGTTGTAGATGGCTTCAGCCGACAACGCCCAGTCAATGCGTTCCTGTTCACGGGAAATATTGCGGGCATAAGTCACTTCCACTTCGTTCTGCGGAATCCGTTCATTGGTTCTATTTATGATGGAAGGCAAAGTTTCTTTCAACAATTCCATGCCGGCCACGCTCAATTTATCAAACATGATGCCGGTATGGTCGGTCTTGCCGATCGGCACTGTGACTTGGGAAATGATGTCCCCTGCATCGAGCCGGTCGACCATGTACATAATCGTCACGCCTGTTTCAGTTTGCCCGTCCATAATGGCTTGGTGAATCGGCGCACCTCCGCGGTAGGCTGGAAGAAGAGAGGCGTGGACATTGATCGCACCAAGCTTTGGTGCTTCAAGCACTTCGCTCGGCAAGATCTGGCCAAAAGCGGCCGTCACAATCAAGTCCGGAGCCAAATCAAGTACATGCTGCAATTCTTCGGGATTTTTCAGTTTTTCGGGCTGATAGACCGGCAGGCCAAGGCGCAGCGCCTCTTCTTTTACCGGCGTTGGCGTCATCACTTTTTTGCGCCCGACAGGCCGGTCCGGCTGTGTGACAACGGAAACGACATCATAGCCTTCTTCTACGAGCATGCGAAGAATGGGGGCCGAAAAAGCCGGCGTCCCCATAAAAACGATCTTGGTCAAACCGATTCCTCCTCTTCCATGGCAGCCGCTTCAGCAATCATGGCGTCCAGCTCTTCCTGAGTGACGTATTTTGAGATTTTGCTGGTGAACAAAATGCCGTCCAAATGGTCCATTTCGTGCAAAATTGCACGCGCTTCGTATCCTTCTGCTTCCAGTTCATACCAAGAACCGTCCCGTTCCTGGGCTTTGATCTTAATGTGATCCGGGCGTTCCACTTCCCCAAAAATCCCCGGGAAGCTCAAGCAGCCTTCTACATCGGTATCGAGGCCTTCAAAAAGCGCCAATTCCGGATTGACCATTTCAATCGGATCCTGCCCTTCCCCAAAATCAACAATGGCCACGCGCTGGTCCACGCCGACTTGCGGTGCGGCAATTCCGACGCCGTCATTGGCTATCATCGTTTCGTGCATATCATCCAGTAAAACGGCAAGCTTTTTATCGAATTTGGTCACTGTCAGGCATTTCTTTTCCAGAATTTCGTTCGGGTGTTTCACAATATTGAGTATAGTCATTTGGTGTCCTCTTTTCTCTACATCACGGATGTCGGGTTCATATCAATCGACAGCGTAGCGCCTTTTTTCAGCCACTCAGAGCGGTAAATTTTAATCAGCTGCTGCAAAACATCCGCCAGTTTCGGTTCTTTTTTGTATTTTATCAAACATTGGTAGCGATATCTATTGTTCACACGGGCAATGAGCGACGCCGAGGGCCCGATTATAATCGTACTGGCTGACAACTGGGACTGAAGATACCGGACGGATTGGTCCGCATAGCCGGCCACAGTCATCAAGTCTTCATGGGTAAACTGGATATTGACGACGTAGTAATACGGCGGATAGCCGCTTGCTCGTCGCATCGACATTTCCTGGTCATAAAACGGTTCGTACAATTGGTCTTTTGCCAGCGTAATTGCATAGTGCTCCGGTGTATACGACTGGACATACACCTCGCCCGGCAAGATATCGCGCCCTGCCCGGCCGCTGACTTGCGTCAGCAGCTGATAGGTTTTCTCCGCAGCCCGGAAATCCGGCAAATGCAAAGTTGTATCTGCCGACAACACGCCGACCAAAGTAATGTTCGGGAAATCAAGCCCTTTGGCAATCATCTGGGTCCCCAGAAGAATATCCGCTTTCCCTTCCCCGAACGCCGACAGGATTTTTTCATGGGCGCCTTTGTTCCGGGTCGTATCCACATCCATCCGCAGTACGCGCGCTTCCGGCACCAGTTTTGCCAGTTCTTCTTCCACTTTTTGCGTACCTGTTCCGAAAAAGCGGATGTGTTCACTTTCGCATTCCGGGCAGGTATGCGGCACCGGTTCATCATAGCCGCAATAATGGCATTTCATCAATTCGCTTGAGCGGTGATACGTAAGTGAAATGTCACAGTTCGGGCATTGCATGACTGTCCCGCAGTCGCGGCACAAAACAAACGAAGAATAGCCCCGTTTGTTAAGGAACAACACCACTTGCTCTTTTCTCTCAAGCCGTTCACGGATTGCTTCGGCCAGCGGAACCGAGAACATCGAACGGTTGCCGTTTCGCAGCTCTTCCCGCATATCAATGATCTGAACATCCGGCAAAGGCTGGTTTTTTGCCCGTTTTTCAAGCACCAGCAGCTCATAGACCCCTTTTTGTGCGCGTGCATATGATTCCAGCGACGGCGTAGCGCTTCCAAGAATGACCGGGCAATTATGCTGTTCGCTGCGCCAAATGGCGACATCGCGTGCATGGTAGCGCGGAGAATCATCTTGTTTGTAGCTCGATTCGTGCTCTTCATCCAAAATAATCAATCCCAGGTTTTGGAACGGTGCAAAAATGGCGGATCTTGCCCCGACCACCACTTTCACTTCCGCGCGCTGGATTTTCCGCCACTCATCGTATTTCTCCCCTGCCGATAAGCCGCTGTGCAGCACCGCTACGAGATCGCCGAAGCGCTCTTTAAAGCGCAGCGTCATTTGCGGCGTCAAGGAAATTTCCGGAACGAGCATAATGGCTTCTTTTCCTTCTTTCAGCACTTGATCGATTGTCTGAAGGTAAATCTCGGTTTTGCCGCTTCCTGTGATGCCGTGAAGAAGGAAAGTTTTTGGGGTGTTCAGCGACCGTTCGATGGCATTAAATGCCGTCTGCTGCGCTTCGGTAAGCTTGAGCGACTGTTTCTGTTCAATGGTCGCCTCCAGCAATGGATCACGGTAGGATTCTTCATTATTTATGGTAGCCGCGCCTTTTTCCACCAACCCGTAGATTGTGGGCAGTGAAACGCCTGCTTCTTTTTGCAGCCGGGACGATTCAATCGCTTTCCCTGTATGATTTTTCATATACGCCATCAGCTTTACTTGCTGTTTGGCGTTGGGGCGGATTTCAATGCTCTCCAGTTTCTCGAGGGAATCCGTGATATGGATCATGCGGACTTTTTTAACCGCCGTCTGCTGGGAAATATCTGTATCGGCAACAATCGTTCCCCGGCCCAATTCCTTTTTCAGCAAATCATATACTTCAACCGCGTCCTGCGAACGCACAAACGGACGCTTTTCAAAATAACGGCGGAGCGGTTCCGCAATGTCTTCCAACGGAGCATTCAGCACAAAGCGCTTTTCATATTTTGCCCGAAGCGCTGAAGGAATCATCACTTGCAGCGCATCGATTTCAAAACAAACCGTCTGGATTTTCATCCATTTGGCCATTTCCAATAGTTCATCATTTAATACGGGAACGACGTCCATCAATTCATGGATCGGTTTTAAACGCGCCGGATCAAATTCGGACGTTTCTTTAATCGCGGTGATAAAGCCAAGCACTTTGCGGGGGCCGAATGGAACTTTTACGCGCATGCCAGGCTCCACCAGCACTTGCAGGTGAAGCGGGATGGCATAGTCAAAAGGCCGGTCAATGGGATGCGCAGCAACATCGACGATGACTTCAGCGATCATGCAAATCTTCCTTTTCCATAATCAGCCCAAGCAGCCGGCGTGCAAGCTCCAGTTTCGGCATCATCTCGAATGACTGTTCAAAACCGCCTTTGCCGTAAACGGTCACCCGGTTTGTATCCGATTCAAATCCTGCCTGTGCTTCACTGACATCGTTGGCAATAATATAGTCTGCGTTTTTCCGTTCCAGTTTGTCTTTTGCATAATGCGCCACATCATTGGTTTCCGCTGCAAACCCAATCAAAAGCTGATGGGTTTTGGTTTTCCCGAGATGCTGCAAAATATCGGTAGTGCGCTCCAACTCGAGCGTAGAACCGCCTGCCTGCTTCTTCATTTTCTGGCTATGGACATCGATTGGCCGGTAATCAGCCACGGCTGCTGTTTTGACGACAACATCCGCCGTTTCGTATTCCGCATTTACGGCATTCAGCATGTCTTCTGCGCTTTCAACAAAAATCCGCTGGACGCCTTTTGGTACGGGAAGTGTGACCGGTCCACTGATGAGCACGGTCTCTGCTCCCATTTCAGCAGCTGCTTCCGCCATCGCGTAGCCCATTTTGCCGCTGGAGAAGTTTGTAAGAAAACGGACAGGGTCAATCCGCTCGCGCGTCGGCCCTGCAGTTACTACTACTTTTCTGCCAGCCAGCAATTTTGGCCGCGCAAAATAATCCGCTACCAATGCGGTGATTTTCTCCGGTTCTTCCAACCGGCCTTTGCCGACATATCCGCAAGCCAGGAACCCTTCAGACGGTTCAATAAAACGGATGCCGTCGTCATGAAGCTGCTGGATATTGCGTTTGACGGCCGGATGGTCGTACATATGCACATTCATCGCAGGAGCTACCCAAATCGGGGCCGTTGCCGCAAGCAATGTCGTGGTCAGCATATCGTCTCCGATGCCGTTGGCCAATTTGCCGATGACATTGGCAGTAGCCGGCGCCACGAGGATCAAATCTGCCCAGTCGGCCAAATCGATATGCGCGATGACCGATGAGTCTTTTTCATCGAATGTATCATAATAAACATCGTTTCTGGACATGACCTGGAAGGACAGCGGCTGAACAAATTGCCGTGCAGATCCGGTCATGATCACTTTGACAGTTGCTCCAGCCTGAGACAATTTGCTGACAAGCGCAACCGCTTTGTAAACAGCAATCCCTCCGCTTACACACAATAAAATTTTACGATTCGCCAACAACGTAAACACCCTTTCTAAACAACAAACTCCCAAAGAACAAGTTTGCTCTGGGAGTCGTCTGTTGCGATTAATGGTTAAATTTCATCTTCATAAATAGCAAATTCATCTTGATGTTCCGGTCTCAATACGCCGGCCGCTACTTCTTCAAGCGCTTTTCCGACCGATTTGGCAGAAACATATTTGTCCAGCTTTTCATCGCTGTGTTCGTGCAATTGACGGGCGCGCTTGGATGCAAGAGCAACCAGCGAATACTTTGAATTGACCTGGCTTTTTAACTTATCAACGGATGGATATAACATTATACATTCTCCTTTAGCATATCAAAATATCTTTTTTCTACTCGTTCCCGTTTGCAGTGTTCAGCAATAATGATGGCATTGATGCGTTCGCATGCGTGTTCCACCAAGTCGTTTTCAACGACATAATCGTATAAATTCATCATTTCAAGCTCCTGCCTTGCAGCCTGGAGGCGGGAAGCGATAACGGCGTCCGATTCGGTGCCGCGGCCGACCAGCCGTTCTTCCAATTCCGATAAACTTGGCGGCGCCAGGAAGATAAACAAGCCGTCCGGAACTTTTGCGCGCACTTGCGCAGCTCCCTGGACTTCAATCTCAAGAAATACATCACGCCCCGCGTCGCGCATTTTGTTGACGTATTCAAGTGGAGTGCCGTAGTAATTCCCGACAAACTCCGCCCATTCGAGCAGTTGGTCCTGTTCGATCAATTCTTCAAATTCGCTGCGCGTCTTGAAGAAATAATCCACTTCATCCACTTCGCCTTCACGCGGCGAGCGGGTTGTCATGGAAATGGAGTATTCATAATTTGTATTCGGCTGCGAGAACAGCGCTTTTCTTACAGTGCCTTTGCCGACACCCGAAGGCCCTGATAATACGATCAGCAGTCCGCGTTGTTTTCTCATCTTATCCCTCATTCGTCTCGTCATCATTTTCTTCCGCACGGGCAATCACTGTTTCAGCAGATACCGCGGAAATCACCACATGGTCGCTGTCCATAATAAAAATAGACTTGGTCTTTTTTCCTCCAGTGGCATCGATCAACAGGCCTTTTCCCCGTGCTTCTTGGACCAGCCGCTTCGACGGTGCAGAATCCGGCGTCACGATTGAAACAATCCGGCTTACCGAAACGGCATTGCCGCCACCAAGAGAGATAAATTTCACCGATTTCTTCAAATCCATCACCGCCAATGCTGCTGATCTTTGTTCTTCGTTTTCTTTCTAACTGTCTTATTATATCATAATACACCGGGAAAATGATAAGATGGAACAAAACGATTTGAAAGAGGGATTTTTAATGGCATTTGATGGATTATTTACAAAAGCAATGACGCGTGAGCTTCAAGGGCTCGTGTCAGGCAGAATTTCAAAAGTTCATCAGCCCAATCAGCTAGAACTGCTGCTGCAAATTCGTGCACAAGGCAAGAACCATAAATTATTGATTTCCATTCACCCGTCTTATTCACGAATTCATTTGACGGCGATGGCGAACGTCAATCCATCGGAACCACCGATGTTTTGCATGCTGCTGCGCAAGCATATTGAAGGCGGCGTGATCACCGACGTCATCCAGCACGAAATGGATCGGCTGATTATCTTGAAAATCCGCGGCAAAAATGAAATCGGCGATGATATTGAACGCGAATTGCATGTGGAAATCATGGGGCGCCATTCGAACATCATCCTCGTGGATTCTGAACGGAATATGATCCTCGACAGCCTGAAGCATTTGCCGCCGAGCGTCAATTCGTTCCGGACCGTACTGCCGGGCCAACCTTACGTCTTCCCGCCTTCACAGGAAAAGAAAGATCCTTTTGCAGCACCTGGCGAACTGGCCGAGTTAACGGAAAAAGAATTGGTCAGCACCTTTTCCGGCTTTTCACCGCTGAATGCGCGTGAACTCCATCACCGCATGGCTCAAGGAGAAAACAGCCAAGAAATCGCTGAACAGTTTCTAGCCGACTTTTCAAAAGAGCAGCCGACGGGCCATTACATCGAACTCGATGGCAAAAGTTCGTTCTCGGCAACTCCATTGACACATATCGGCGAAGCTGAAATGACTTTCCCGACGCTCGGAGAACTGCTGGACCGCATGTACTATGCCAAAGCGGAACGCGACCGCGTCAAGCAGCAAGCCGGCGACTTGGAACGCTGGCTGCAAAACGAAATCGCCAAACTGAAGCTGAAGCTGAAAAAATTGAAAAAAGAACAGGACCAGGCAGAAAAGCGGGACCAGCTGCAATTGAACGGCGAATTGATCATGGCGAACATTCACCGCATCACCAAAGGCACGAAAGAAATTGAAGTCGACAATTACTACAACGATGAAAAAGTAACGATTGCCCTCGATCCGCGGAAAACGCCGATTGAGAACTCGCAAAAATACTATTCCCGCTACCAGAAAGCAAAAACTGCTTTAGTCAAAACCCAGGAACAAATTGAAAAAACCGAAGAAGACATTGCGTATTTCGATACGCTCATGCAGCAGGTCCAACAAGCCGGACTCTCCGACATTGAAGAAATTCGCGAAGAATTGGCAGAACAAGGCTTCATGAAAGCCCAGAAATCGAAGAAAAAGAAAAAACCGACCAATCCGTCCGTTGAACCATATGTATCCAGCACCGGCGTACCGATTTCAGTCGGCAAAAACAACAAGCAAAATGATTACGTGACGTTTAAAGTCGCTTCGAAATCCGACACTTGGCTGCACACAAAAGACATTCCCGGCTCCCATGTCATTATCCATTCCAATGACCCGGACGAAACCACAATTATGGAAGCCGCCACAATTGCGGCCTATTTCAGCAAAGCGCGCGAATCAAGTTCCGTGCCGGTCGACTATACCGAAGTCCGCCAAGTGAAAAAACCGAACGGCGCCAAGCCCGGCTTTGTTATTTACTTTGAACAAAAAACGGTATTTGTCACACCGGATGAAGACTTGGTCATCAAATTAAAAAAATAAGTTAAATGGGAAAGCTCTCGGGCTTTCCTTTTTTATTTGGAATACGCCCGATAAAGGTTAAAATACGTTCCATTCACAAAGAAATACGCACCGTTTCATAGAAAATATGCTTTGCAACATATTATGTTTACATAATAATAATATTTTATAAATTATGAGATTGCTTGAACTCAAAGTAAGTGCTATCTTTTTAGAGGACTTAACTTTTAGGAGGGTATACATAATGAAAGCTTTTTCAACTAAACCGAAATGGTTACTTGCTATCGGGGCGGCATCGTTGATCTTATTAGCCGGCTGCGGCAATTCTGACAGCGCGAAAACGGACTCAGCTGAATCGAAAACCGCTTGGGACGAAATCCAGGAACAAGGCTCTATGACGGTTGCCACTTCCGGTACGCTTCTCGCGACTTCGTTCCGCGATCCGAAATCCGATGAATTGACCGGCTTTGAAGTGGAAGTTGTGCGCGAGCTCGGAAAGCGCCTAGATTTGGATATCGAATTTAAAGAACTGGGCTTTGATGAAATGCTGACCAGCGTCAACACTGGCCAAATTGACATTGCGGCCAATGACATCGAAATTACAGAAGACCGTCTGGATAATTTCATTTTCTCGACGCCGATCAAACATTCATACGGGACAGCCGTTGTCCGAAAAGATGATTTGTCCGGCATCAAGACATTGGAAGATTTGAAAGGCAAAAAAGCCGCTGGCGCATCCACCTCCATCTATATGGAAATTGCACGCAGCTACGGCGCGGAAGAAGTAACGTATGACAATGCAACAAACGAAGTCTATTTGCGTGATGTGTCCATCGGACGTACAGACGTCATCTTGAACGATTATTATTTGTCGACATTTGGCGTTGCGGCTTTTCCTGAATTGAATATCACAATTCACCCGGACATCAAATACAGTCCATCGGAAGTTGGCCTTGTCATGAACAAAGACAATAAAGAACTTGCTGAAAACGTCAACAAAACATTGGAAGAAATGCTGTCCGATGGCACCATTTCTGAAATCTCTGCCGATTTTTTCGGCGGTGCGGACGTGTCTGTAAAACCGGACATCGAGTAAGCAAATTGGAGGTTTATATATGAGTGACATCGAATGGGGGCTGCTCTTTGACCCGCAACTGGCCATAGAGTCTCTTCCATACGTATTGGAAGGCATTTGGTACACCTTGCTCATTTCCATCGTCAGCATGGTGCTCGCCTTGTTCATCGGTTTTTTTCTGGCACTTGCACGCACATCCAAACTTGTACTGCTTCAATGGCCGGCACGCCTTTACATCTCCTTTATGCGGGGCGTACCGATCTTGGTCATCCTGTTTTTGCTGTATTTTGCCCTGCCCGTCATCGGTGTTGAATTTACCGCTTTGCAGGCTGCTTTGATCGGTTTTACCATTAACTGCGCTGCTTATGTGGCTGAAGTGTTCCGTTCTTCACTGGCTTCTGTCGACAAAGGGCAATGGGAATCTTCCACTGCCCTCGGCCTGACTTATTGGCAGACCATGCGGCGCATCATTTTGCCGCAGTCAGTACGCATTGCGGTGCCTCCGCTTTCGAATATCTACCTGGATTTGATTAAAGCGTCTTCTCTTGCTGCCATGATCACCGTGCCGGAAGTCTTTCAAAAAGCGCGCGTCGTCGGTGCACGCGAATACGACTTGTTGACGCTGCTGATTTTGGTATCGCTGATTTACTGGGCGATTTGTTCTGTCATGACCATCCTGCAAAACTATTTAGAGAAGCGGTATGCGGACTACCTGTAACAAAAAAACGAACTGGACCTCCAACTGGAAGTCTAGTTCGTTTTTTATGTGGAAATTCCATACTTCTTATTAATGCCCTGTTACATCTCGTTTTGTAAAAGCCACCCAGGCAGCCACCATGAACGCAGCAAAATAAACGGCCAATACAACGACCGAGAAGGTCAACGTCATTCCTTCGACTATCGGTTGAGCACCATTAAAATACTGGGACAGATTCGTATTGGCGAACAAAATATATTTCGACCATTCATATTGGGAAACAAATGAAACGATGGCACTTCCCGCCATCATTAAGAAGATAGACAGTCCAATTGCCATAGCGCTGCTTCTGAAAATCGTTGAAATCATAAATGCGAACGTCGCCATCATGATCAGCGTGATCATCTTCAGGCCATAGGACATCAAGATTTCATTGATAGCATTTCTTTCCGCATAGCCTTCTGCAGTCGTGATGACAATATCAGGAGAAAGCCCATTCACGCCAAAGAACAGTGCCCCGACAATCCAGGAGAAAACAAGAAGCGCTAGAAGCAAGGTTCCTGCGAACACCAGCACCGACAGGTATTTCGCCAGCAAAATCTTAGTCCGGGATATCGGACGGATCAGCAGCAGTTTAATGGTTCCCCATTTAAATTCATTCGCCACGATGCCAGCGGCTACAATAATGGTGAACAAACTGAGCAGCGAAGACAGCATGGCGTTTTCAAGAACATATTCCCACGCATCATAGGGCTGAGGTTTAATGTTATTTTCAAGGTAATAATTATTTTTCTCAATCAACATCGGGTTTTCAAAGGCCGCAAATTCATCCTGCTCCATCTCTGCGGACAGCTCAGCATTTTCTTCCTGCAGTTCCGTTTTCCAGTCTTCTCCGTATTCAGTCTGCAAAGTTCCAGAATCCATGAACGTATAAATCAATGCACCAGCCAAAGCAACGACCGCAATAAAGGCTATCATGATCCAGGCAGATTTCTGTGAATACAGTTTGATTTGCTCATTCCATATCAGTTTCAGAAAATTACTCAATTGTATTCTCCCCTATCAAATCAAAGAATTTGTCTTCCAAAGTTGACTGAAGCACACGCACTCCGTAAACATCCATCCCTTTTTGAATCAATTCTTTCAGTACTTGAGGAATTTGATCTTTTGTCAAGGATAGGACGAGTTCTTTTTTATGGATATTCACTTTTTGGGCCGTTTGCGCTTCCAGAAAATCCTTTGCCGGTTCGAGGGGCAGAACTTCAATATGGACATCTTTCATCTCACTTTGATTTTCCGTCGTTCTAACCGCTTCAATCGCAACCAATTCACCATTTTTGATAATGCCGATCCGGTCGCACATTAATTCAATTTCGGATAATAAATGGCTGGACACGATGACCGCAACATTTTCCTTTTCCGCCAGGTTGCGTATATACTTTCGAATTTCGCGGATGCCCGATGGGTCGAGTCCATTGGTCGGTTCATCGAGAATTAGAATAGACGGGCGGTGCAGCAATGCCTGCGCAATTCCAAGACGCTGCCGCATCCCCAATGAATAGCGCCCCGCTTTTTCATGGATTGCTTTTTCCAAACCGACCAGTGACACCACTTCCTGAATGCGTTCGGGTGTAATTCCGTCCAACATGCGGGCAAAATGCTGTAAATTTTTCAAGCCGCTCATAAACGGATACATTTCAGGATTTTCCACGATTGCCCCGACATGGCGGATGGCTTCTTTGTAATCTTTTTTAATGCTTTTTCCTTCGATTAACACGTCGCCTTCTGTAATATCCATCAATCCGACCATCATACGGATCGTCGTCGTTTTTCCCGCGCCGTTCGGCCCAAGAAACCCAAATACTTCTCCTGCACGTATCTCAAAGCTCAATCCTTTAATGATCGGCTTTTTGCCAATCGTTTTCTTAAGATTAATTAATTGCATAGCTGTTGCCGGCTTTGACAAAAAAACACCTCCATATTTTATGTATCTATATAGCTTTACGAAATAGAACAAAGTAAGTTTCTAAAATTGGAAAATAATTTCATACTTATAATGTTTAAATGGAAAAAAACAGTTGAAAGCAGGAAATAAATATTAAGTGAAATTAAACTTTAATGGCAGGAGGCAAAACGAATGAAATAAACAGAAAAACCGTTTGGTTGGCAGGAATTTTTTTAACTTCAATACATCAAAAAAAGCCAAAATCTGCATTATCCGTAAGCAGCTCTTGGCTTTTTCAATGCATATTCAATTTTGCTCCATGTACATGACTTCCCACAAATGGCCGTCCAGGTCCTGGAAACTCCAGCCATACATATACTCATCGTCCATCTTGTCGTTTGACGCCTTGCCGCCTGCAGCGAGCGCTTTATTGACCATTTCATCGACCGCTTCCCGGCTGTCTGCTGAAATCGCCGTAATCACTTCAGTGGTGCTTGTTGCATCTGTCAGCTCTTTTTTCGTAAATGTCTTAAAAAACGGTTCCGTCAGCAGCATGACAAAGATATTTTCTCCCGCAATCATGCAAGCACCTTTTTCATCCGTCATTTCCGGATGAAATTCAAAGCCGAGGCTGTTGAAAAAGCCCTTCGATTTTTCCAAGTCTTTGACTGGCAAGTTGACATAAATCTCTTTTATCTGCAAACCCATTTTGTCCCCTCCCTTCTGCTAAAATTTACTATCCTAAGTATTCGGTAAAGTTTCTTCAATTCCTTCACTTGAATTCAGAAATCTCCTACTTGGCGGTTAAAGCTTTTATTATGGATTTTCCTGTATTTGCAGAAAAAATCCTGCCCCTTTACAGGAGACAGGATTTCGATTTGTTAATTGCTGCTGTTGAGCGAATCAACGTATTTTTTAGCTTCCAATAGCGACAATCCCAAATGTTCACGGGCCATTTTGATTGCCTCTACATCTTTTCCATCCTGTAATAGTTGCCGCAGCCCCTCATTGACCGACGGTTCCTTCAAGGGTTCACCCTTATGGATGGCCGCGATGGTTTTCTGCATATCAGCCAGTTGTTTTTCCATCGCTTTCAAGCGGCTGTCCATCATCCCATAAACCAGATATCCTGCTGCAAGAAGTGCACCAGCTAGGACGAATATCCACGACAAATCCATTTCAAACACTCCTTCTTGCCAGAACTTTTTTGCTTACAATAGCGCTTTGCCTTTTTGGTAAAAACGGTCCCTGTCTGCCTGAGGAACAAAAGCTCCGCCGGTTGCCCAGACAAGATGGGTGGCATTCCCTTCCTTCAAGCCGTAATCTCCGAAATAAGATGTTTCCATTACTTGCCCTGGTCCGATCAATCCGGCAGTAGCAGATGGTTCAACAAAAATACCTTCCGTGTCTGCAAGCATTGCCAGCAGTTTGAACAGTTCATCATCTTCCAAAGTGTAAATGCCGCTGACCAGCTTTTCACTGGTTACAGAGGCAAAGCTTGATGGCCGCCCTACTGCCAGGCCGTCCGCTTCTGTCCGGTTATCAATGCCGAAGTCCTGGACGCTCACTTTGTCTTTTTCGCCGGTCAATAAACCGATCAAAACTGCCGGCGAATGGGTCGGTTCCACGAAAAAGCAATGGACGGCATCACCAAATACTTGCTTCAAGCCGAATGTGATGCCGCCCGGTGCACCGCCTACGCCGCATGGCAAATAGACGAATAAAGGATGGCTTGCATCGACTGTAATCTGTGCTTCTTCGAGCTGCTTTTTCAAACGGAATGCTGCCACACTATAGCCAAGGAACAAATGCTTTGATTTCTCATCATCGACAAAATACGCATTGGCATCCGTTTCGGTCTGTGCCCTGCCAAGCGAGACCGCTTCACTGAAATCGCCGGCACATTCGTGGACGATGGCTCCGTTTGCGCGCAGCAAATCTTTCTTCCATTGCTTGGCATCCGCTGACATGTAAACGGAAGTCTTGAAGCCGAGCCGTGCACCGACAATTCCAATGCTGAGCCCAAGGTTTCCAGTAGATCCGACGCCGATCGAGTAATTGCTGAAAAATTGTTTGAACGCCGGTTTTGAAAACAATTCGTAACTGTCTTCTTCCTTCAGAAGCCCTTCTTTCATCGCCAATTGCTCGGCATGATACAGCACTTCATAAACGCCGCCCCGTGCTTTGACGGATCCTGCAATCGGCAGCTCGTTGTCACATTTCAAGTAAAGGGTCCCGTGGACTTCAGTGTGGTAATAAGCATTCAGCGCTTCCTGCATTTTCGGAATTTTGCGGACCGGTGATTCAATGATGCCGTCGGACGGCTCCGCGTCCGAAAATTCTTTCGCCAAATAAGGGGCAAATCGCTGCCATAGCGATTCTGCCTGTTCCATATCCTCCAGAGAAACTGGAAGTTCGGGAAGTTCCGCCATTTCGGTTAATTTAGGATTTTGCCAAATCACCGGTTTTAAAGATATGATGTTTTGCAATAACGGGTATTGCTGCTTCCATTCATTGATTTTCTGCTGACTTTGCATCGATTTCATCCCTTCTGCCAAAAGATGGTCTTTGCTCCATCATACACGAAATCAGTCATTTTCTCGAAAAGCCGCTGAATATTTTCGAAGCAGCGAGAAGCAGAAGCCCACCGATTGTATACATCCACCATTCGATCGAAATTACAGGACCAAATTCCGGAATCAGAATGACGGCGAGCATCATCACAGCAAACGCTCCTCCGCCTGCCAAACCGGCTGTTACATAGCCGCTGAGCGGTTTTTTCTTAGGTTTGAACAACGTGGAGCGGATTATTTTGAAAAACAGCACCACGCCGACAAAACCAATTCCCGTAATAACGATCAACAAGCTAAGCAAATGGCCAAGCGATACGTCGGTCTCTACGGGTTTGAACAAAGAAATTAGCAGATTTATGACCCCATAGGTCAAACTGAACCAGCCGGCCATTCCCGCGACTTGTGAGATGGCGAATAAAGCGGAACTGCGCTTTTTCTCATGCGGCAAATTTTCAATCAGTTCATCGGCATAGGCTTTTGGATTGCTCCCGAAAACTTCAGCCGCTGACTTCCCGTATTGCTGCCCTTCGAGCAAATGATCAAGCAAATCCATTAGCACTTCTTCGCTGGCATGTTCGTCAATCCGCAGGTCGGTCCGGACATACACCAGGAAATCCTCGTAAACCGCCAAATTTTCCTCGCTTAAGTCTTCCCGCTTGTTGTTGTTCTGTTCAATCAATTCATCTGTCATCCTCATTGTATTCCACCCCTTTTCAGTAATTCACTGACTGGTGCTGCAATCTGGCGCCATTCTTCCGAAATTTCTTCAAGCTCTTCTTTGCCGTTGTCGGTCAAGAAATAATACTTGCGGTTCGGCCCGGATGCAGAAGGCCGCATTTCCCCTTTGATAAAGCCGTTTTTCTGTAGCCGCAGCAGTACAGGATAAATGGTGCCGTCACTGATGTCCGGCAGCCCGATCTGCTGCAGCTTCTGCGACAATTCGTAGCCATAAACCGGTTCCGCCTCCACTACCGCCATGACGCATGCATCCAGTACCCCTTTCAATAATTGGCTTCTGCTCGCCATCTTTTTGTCCTCCTTTACGGTACTTGGCAAAACAAGATACCGACGTTAAAAATTAGCTACCTTGCGTAGCCAAGTAGTTAACTACATCGTATTTTATTTTCAGAAAATTGTCAACGGGTATATTAAAATTTTTTACTTACTGTCCGTTCGGGAGTAAATACTGTCCACTGAGCCGCATATACTGTCCGAAAATGCCCTTTTACTGTCCGCAACTAAAAAAAGCCGACCTAAAGGTCAGCCTCGCAAAGTTCCAGCTTTCAAACTTTCATGCCAATCGGCGAGCATCGGCAGATCTTCTTCTGAAATGGCGTTCATTTCCACCGCTTCTTCGACCAGCGCAGGGAAGTTGGTCAGCGTATGGAATGTAAAGCCGGCGCCGGTAATTGCTTGGATCGACTGCGGCAAATCGTATGTAAAAATTGCGACGATGCCGAGCACGTCAAAGCCGGCTGCTTTTAAGCCTTCTGCTGCCTGCAGGACGGAGCCGCCTTTTGAGATTAAATCTTCCACGACCACGACTTTTTTGCCAGGTTCGACTTTGCCTTCAATCATATTGCCCTGGCCGTGCTCTTTCGCTTTTGAACGCACGTAAACCATCGGCAAGTCCAGCAAGTCGCTGACCCAGGCAGCATGCGGAATTCCGGCGGTTGCCGTTCCTGCGACCACTTCACAGTCCGGATAGGATTCCTGAATCAACCCTGCCAATCCTTTAGCGATCTCTTTCCGAACCGCAGGGTACGACATTGTCAGGCGGTTGTCGCAGTAAATCGGCGATTTGATGCCTGATGCCCAGGTGAACGGATCTTGCGGGCGCAGTTCGACTGCACCGATATTGAGTAATTGTCTTGCGATATGCTGTTTCATTATTGGCCGCTCCATTCGTTTTTGATTTGGCGGTAGCTTGCCGCCGGATCAGGCGATTTTGTAATGGCACGTCCGACAACGATATGCGTCGAGCCTTGCTCACGGGCCTTTGCGGGCGTTGAGACCCGTTTCTGGTCGTCCGCTGCGCCGTCTGCCAAGCGGATGCCCGGTGTGACTTTCAAAAATTCTTCGCCGCACGCATCTTTGATGCCGCTTGCTTCCAGTACCGAACAGACCACACCGTCGAGTCCTGCACGTTTGGCCTGCTTGGCGTAATGCAGCACCGATTCTTCCAGGCTGACATAAATGAGCTGGTCTTCGTGCATCTGGTTTTCGTCAGTCGACGTCAGTTGGGTGACCGCAATCAGCTTCGTGTCGCTGCCTTCCAGCCCGCGTTTAGCCGCCTGCATCATGTCAAAGCCGCCTGCTGCGTGGACATTCGTCAAGTCCACCCCCAATTTTGCCAAGCCTCTCATAGCCGCTTCTACGGTATTCGGAATATCGTGCAATTTCAGGTCCAGGAAAATCTGATGGCCCATCCTTTTGATGCTGCGCACCAGTTCCGGCCCCTCCTGATAAAAAAGCTCCATGCCCACTTTGACAAAAAGCGGTTCGTCAAACTTTAACAGGAAGTCCTCTACTTGTTGTTTCGTTGAAAAGTCTAACGCGATGATGGGTTTATTCACAGACGGTGGCTCCTTCCGACAAGTTCTTCTATGGATTCATATCCAAGTTCATGCAGTTTTCCCGGCAGCTGGCCGATGATTTCGGGACATATGAACGGATTGACAAAGTTCGCCGTTCCGACTGCTACAGCATTGGCGCCGGCTGACAAGAAGTCGATGACATCGTTGACATCTGCCACTCCGCCCATTCCGATGATCGGCAACTCGGTTTGTTTGCGCACTTCATACACCATGCGGAGCGCCACCGGTTTGACTGCGGGGCCGGACAAGCCGCCTGTGATATTGGCAATGACCGGGCGCCCGGTTTTGGCATCGAGGCGCATGCCGAGCAGCGTGTTGATCATCGTGATGCCATCCGCGCCGCCTTCTTCCACCGCTTTCGCAATCGAGACGATATCGGTGACGTTCGGGGATAATTTGATGTAAACCGGGACCGAAGACACGTCTTTGACAGCTCGCGTCAATTCCCTTGCGATGTCGGGATCGGTGCCGAATGTGATGCCTCCCTGCTTGACGTTCGGGCAGGAAATATTGATTTCCAGTGCATGGACATTTGGAGACTCCGAAATCGCTTTTGCCACTTCTACATAATCTTCCGTTGTGGTGCCGGCGACGTTTGCGATGATCGGCACGTCGTATTGTTCGAGCCGCGGCAGTTCTTCGCCGAGGACTTTTTGAAGCCCCGGGTTTTGGAGGCCGATGGCGTTCAGCATGCCGGAAGCCGTCTCGGCGACTCGCGGCGTCGGGTTTCCGAGGCGTGTTTCGACCGTCGTCGCTTTAATCATGATGGCGCCGAGCGCGGATAAATCGTATAGCTGTGAATATTCCTTGCCGAAACCGAAGCAGCCGGAAGCCGGCATAATTGGGTTTTTCAAATCAAGCCCTGGAAGTTGTACGTTTAAATTTGTCATGAAATCACTACCCCCGCTGGAAATACCGGTCCATCCGAACATACTTTGATGTAATCCGTTTCACTCTTTGTTGTCCGGCAAACACAGGCGAAACAAGCACCAATGCCGCAGCCCATGCGCTGTTCGTAGGACAGGAAGCCCTGTTTTTCCGGATACGCCCATTGTACGGCTTCAAGCATCGGCGTCGGTCCGCAGCTGTAATACGTATCAAAATCCTTCGGCAGTTCATTCAGGATATGAGTGACAAATCCCTGGGTTCCGTGAGAGCCGTCAACTGTCGCAATATGCGTATCTCCGAGTGCACGGAATTTGTCTTCATAGAACACTGCTCCTTTGCTTTCAAAGCCGAGGATATGAACCGTTTCGATGCCTTTTGCGTTCAGCTCTTTCGCCAGTTCATAAAGCGGCGGAACCCCGATGCCTCCGCCAATCAAGTAGGCTTTCTGTTTGGCTTGTTCCACCGGGAAGCCGTTGCCGAGCGGCCCGAGGATATCGACAGTATCGCCGGCTTTTTTCTCGGACAGCAAAGTGGTCCCTCTGCCTTCTGCCCGGTAGATCATGGTGAATTGATTGCTTTCGTAATCAATCGAAGCCACCGAAATCGGACGGCGCAGCAGCGGTTCAAAGCTGTCCGCTACCCGCACGTGGACAAACTGCCCGGGGGCTTTCATTTCCCCGGTCAATTCGCCTTGCACCGTCAATTCGAAAATATGATGGGCAATTTCCTGTTGGTTGGTGACAACCATTCGCTCTTGTTTGATCATACGCCAGCTCCCATTTCTTCTGCTGAGAAGGTCATCGATTCGATGACGCGCAGCATCGCTTCCGCTGTGTCGAGCGACGTCAAGCACGGTACGCCGTTTTCCACTGATTCGCGTCGGATGCGGAACCCGTCCCGCTCCGGCTGTTTGCCTCGCGTCAAGGTGTTGATGACCAGCTGGGCATCGCCGTTTTGGATCACATCGATCAAGGTCTTGCCTTCTGAACCGATCTTGCCAATTGTCGTTACCCGGATGCCTGCCTGTTCCAGCGATTTCGCAGTTCCTTCGGTCGCCAGGATATGGTAGCCGATTGCCGTGAAGCGTCTCGCCAAACCGACCGCTTCCATTTTGTCTTTATCCGAAATTGTCATTAGCACGGAACCGTGGTCTTTGATTTCCATACCGGCTGCTACAAGTCCTTTGTAAAGGGCTTTTTCAAGCGTGGAGTCTTTCCCCATCACTTCGCCTGTCGATTTCATCTCTGGCCCAAGCGTGATGTCGACACGGCGCAGTTTCGCAAATGAGAATACCGGCACTTTCACATAGACCCCTTTTGAAAGCGGCGCAAGCCCCGGGGTGAAGCCCTGGTCCGTGATGCTGTGGCCCAGAATCGCCTTCATGGCGATATTGGCCATCGGGATGGCGGTAATCTTGCTCATGAACGGCACCGTCCGGCTTGAGCGCGGATTCACTTCGATGACGAACACTTCGCCTTTTGAAATGACGTACTGGATGTTCAACAAGCCGACAATGTTCAAGCCTTTTGCCAGGCGGGTCGTGTAATCGACCAGGGTGTCCAGCAGTTCCTGTGAGATATTCTGCGTCGGATAGACCGCAATCGAATCGCCCGAGTGGACGCCGGCACGTTCGATATGTTCCATGATGCCCGGAATCAGAACGTTTTCTCCGTCCGAAATGGCGTCGACTTCGATTTCGATTCCCGTCAAGTACCGGTCGACCAGCACCGGATGTTCCGGACTCGCTTCCACGGCGTGCTCCATATAATGGCGCAGGTCCTTTTCGTTGTAGACGATTTCCATGGCTCTTCCTCCGAGGACGTAGGACGGGCGGACGAGTACCGGATAGCCGATGTCTGAAGCGATGACCACCGCTTCTTGCGCCGAAACCGCAGTTTTTCCGAGCGGCTGCGGAATGCCGATTTCATGCAGGGCCGCTTCGAATTTATTGCGGTTTTCTGCACGGTCCAGGTCTTCCAGAGACGTACCGAGAATTTTTACGCCGTTTTGTTCCAGCTTGTCTGCCAAATTGATGGCCGTCTGGCCGCCAAACTGCACGACCACGCCTTTTGGCTGTTCGATTTCAATGATGTGCATGACGTCTTCAACCGTCAGCGGCTCGAAGTACAATTTATCCGATATGGAGAAGTCGGTGGAAACTGTTTCCGGATTGTTGTTGATGATGATTGCTTCGTACCCTGCTTCTTTGATGGCCCAGACAGAATGTACCGTAGCATAATCGAATTCGACGCCTTGGCCAATGCGGATCGGGCCTGACCCAAGGACGATGATGCTTTCTTTTTCGGTGCGGATCGATTCATTTTCATCTTCGTAAGTGCCGTAGAAATACGGCGTTTCCGATTCAAATTCCGCGGCGCACGTATCGACCATTTTATAGACTGGCATCAATTTCTGTTCTTTGCGCCAGTTGTAGACTTCCTGCGCAGTGGTTTCCCAGAGCTTGGCAATTGTGATATCCGCAAAGCCCATCCGCTTCGCTTTTTTCGCTGCCGCAAAGTCAAAGCGGTTTTCTTTCAGCACATTCTCAAACTGGACGATATTTTCGAATTTTTTCAAGAAGAACAAGTCAATTTGGCTCCAGCTGTGGATCGTTTCGATCGTCACGCCGCGGCGAAGGGCTTCTCCGATAAAGAACAAACGCTCATCGCCTGCACGGCAAATCCGTTTTTGGATCCATTCATCGCTCATGGCGTCTGCATTTTTCAAAGCAAGATGGAACTGGCCGGTTTCAAGGGAGCGGACAGCTTTTAGAATCGCCTCTTCAAATGAACGGCCCATCGCCATGACTTCTCCGGTTGCTTTCATTTGTGTGCCCAAGTTGCGTTTTGCCGATTCAAACTTGTCGAACGGCCAGCGCGGAATTTTTGCTACTACATAATCGAGTGCCGGTTCGAACGAGGCATATGTGCGCCCCGTTACCGGGTTGATCATTTCATCAAGCGTCAAACCGACTGCAATTTTTGCTGCGAGTTTGGCAATCGGATAGCCCGTCGCTTTGGAAGCCAGCGCTGAGGAACGGCTGACGCGCGGGTTCACTTCGATGATGTAGTACTGGAAGCTGTAAGGATCGAGTGCCAGCTGGACGTTGCAGCCGCCTTCGATTTTCAGGGCACGGATGATTTTCAGCGAGACATTGCGCAGCATCTGGTATTCCCGGTCCGACAAAGTTTGGCTCGGCGCTACGACAATTGAATCGCCGGTATGGATGCCGACCGGGTCGATGTTTTCCATATTGCAGACGACGATCGCTGTATCGTTGGCGTCGCGCATCACTTCGTATTCAATTTCTTTCATGCCGGCAATCGATTTCTCGAGCAGGCACTGTGTGACGGGGCTGTATTTCAAGCCGCTCGTGACGATTTCCTGCAGTTCCTCCTGCGTTTGGCAGATGCCGCCGCCTGTCCCGCCAAGTGTAAACGCCGGGCGGACAATCACCGGGAAGCCGACGCGTTCAACGAAAATTTGGGCTTCGTCCAAGTTATGGATGATGTCCGAATCCGGAACCGGTTCGCCCAGTTCATTCATTAAGGTGCGGAACAAATCGCGGTCTTCCGCTTTGTGGATGGCTTCCAGTTTTGTCCCCAAGATTTCAATGTTCAGTTCATCGAGAATTCCGGACTCGTCCAATTCGATGGCCATATTTAGCCCCGTCTGTCCGCCAAGCGTCGGAAGCAGTGCATCCGGACGTTCTTTCCGGAGAATGCGGCTGACAAAATCCAGTGTAATCGGTTCGATATACACTTTATCGGCGATTTCAGTATCGGTCATGATCGTTGCCGGATTGGAGTTGATCAAGATGACGCGGTAGCCTTCTTCTTTTAACGCCAGGCAGGCTTGTGTTCCGGCATAGTCAAATTCTGCAGCTTGTCCGATCACAATGGGACCGGATCCGATTACGAGGATACTTTGGATGTCTTGTCTTTTAGGCATATTGCTGCTCCTTTCGAGTTGCGCTCATGATGTCGATAAAACGGTCAAACAGGTAATTGGAATCTTCCGGTCCAGGCGATGATTCCGGATGGTATTGAACAGTGAATGCCGGGTAGTCCAGATGAGCCAGCCCTTCGTTTGTGCCGTCATTGATCGCTCGATGCGTTACTTTCAGGCGAGTGCCTTTCAAGGTTTCTTCATCCACGGCATAACCGTGGTTCTGAGACGTGATTTCCACTCTTCCGGTCGTCAAATCTTTTACCGGATGGTTGCCGCCGCGGTGGCCAAATTTCAGTTTGAATGTCCCGGCGCCGCACGCCCGTGCAAACAACTGGTGTCCGAGGCAGATGCCGAAAATCGGCACTTGGCCAAGCAGTTCACGGACCACAGCCACGCACTCTTCGACGTCTTTCGGGTCTCCCGGTCCGTTTGACAGCATGATGCCGTCCGGCCCCCAGGCAAGAATCTCCTGTGCTGTTGTGTTGTAAGGCACGACGATCACGTCGCAGTCGCGTTTGTTCAGTTCACGCAAAATGCCGTGCTTCATGCCGTAGTCGATCAGCACTACCCGTTTGCCGCGTCCCGGGCTTGGATAAGGACGGACTGTGGAAACTTGCGCCACTTGGTTATGCGGCAATTGCGCCGCTTGCAGTTCCGCTACCACTTCCGCGACATTCACTTCTTCGCCGGCTGCTGTCAAAATGCCTTTGATGGATCCTTTCGAGCGAATCAGCCGCGTCAGTTTGCGCGTATCGATTTCCGCAATTCCCGGAATGTTTTTCGTGCGAAACAACTCATCGAGTGTCGTGTTGCATCGGAAGTTTGACGGAAATTCCGCCATTTCGCGGACGACCATGCCTTTTACAGCCGGCTCGATCGATTCAAAATCGTCACTGTTGATGCCGTAATTACCGATTAATGGATAAGTCATTGTGACAATCTGGCCGCAGTAGGAAGGATCCGATAAAATTTCCTGATAGCCGGTCATGCTCGTGTTAAACACCACTTCGCCGACTGAAGCGCTGTCGCTGCCGAATGCTGTGCCTTCAAATACAGTACCGTCCTCTAAGATCAAATAACGTTTCATTAGTTTGTCTCCTCCTGCCATACGATTTGTCCGCCGTAGATTGTCAGTGCCGGCCATCCAGTGCAGCTCCAGCCGCCGAATGGGGTATTTTTTCCTTTTGATAAAAATTCATCGGCATTGATGGCTTGTGCTTTTTCCAGGTCCAAGAGCACCAGGTCTGCTGCTTGGCCCATTTCGAGTGTGCCGTACGGCAAGCCGAATGTTTCACTCGGTTTGACCGTCAGCCAGTCGATCAATTGCTGAAGCGTCCATTTGCCGGTTTCAACAAACTTTGTATACAGCAGCGGAAACGCTGTTTCAAATCCGACGATGCCAAACGGCGCTTTGTCCATGCCGTGCGCCTTTTCTTCCATGGTGTGCGGTGCATGGTCCGTCGCAATAAAGTCGAGCGTGCCGTCCATTAAGCCTTCGTGCAGCGCTTCTAAATCTTCTTTTGCCCGCAGCGGCGGGTTCATTTTCCAGTTGGCGTCGTCTTCTGGAATATCGTCTTCACTCAGCAACAAATGGTGCGGCGTCACTTCGGCAGTCACGCGCACGCCTGCCCGTTTCGCATCTCGGATGACGCGTACGGATTCTTTCGTGGAAACGTGGCAGACGTGGTAATGGGCGCCCGCTGCTTCTGCAAGCAGAATATCGCGTGCAATATGCACCGATTCCGCAATCGACGGTATGCCTTTCAAGCCAAGTTCAGCACTGCGTTTTCCTTCGTGCATAACGCCGTCGTAGATCAGGCTGTTGTCTTCGCAATGGGCGACGACTGGCATATTGATTTTGGCTGCGTCCAGCATCGTTTCGTACATCATGCCTGCCTGCTGGATGCCGACGCCGTCATCGGTGAAGGCGAAAGCGCCGTTGTCTTTCAACTCCTGCAGGTTCGTGCGTTCTTTTCCGGCTTCCCGGATGGTGATGGAAGCATACGGCAAAACTCGGATAAGCGCATTTTTTTCAATCAAAGCGTTGACATGCTGCAGGTTTTCTTTCGTATCCGGCACCGGCCGCGTATTCGGCATCGCACAGATTGTCGTGTAGCCGCCTTTGGCTGCTGATTTCGTCCCGCTTTCGATTGTTTCTTTTTGCTCGCCGCCCGGTTCACGCAAATGTACGTGAACGTCTACAAATCCCGGTGCGATTATCCGGCCCTTGCCGTCGATTTGGGTTTCGCCTTTGGAAGATAATTCTGTACCGATCTCTCCGATCTTCCCTTGTACCACCCGCACATCTTTTGCGTTCATTTCTCCGTTTTCCAGTACCTTGACGTTTTTAATCAACAAATCCATTCTCAATCTCTCCCTTTCAATGCATATTCCAGTACAGCCATCCGGACAAACACACCGTTTGCCATTTGTTTGAATATCCGTGAGCGTTCGCATTCCACTAAGCTGTCCGCAATCTCGACGCCTCTATTGATGGGTGCCGGATGCATGATGATGGCTGTTTCTTTCATCTTCCGCTCGCGCTCCACCGTCAAGCCGAATTGTTTATGGTAGTTTTCTTTCGAGAACAAAGCCGATACCGCGTGGCGTTCGTGCTGGACGCGCAGCATCATGACGACGTCCGTATCCGGAAGCAATTCATCTAAGTTCTGCGAGGTTTCGTAGCCGCCGCTCCATTCTTCCGGGCAGACGAACGATACTTCAGCTCCCAGCTGCTTCAAGGCAGCTGCATTCGATTTGGCAACCCGGCTATGGGCAATGTCGCCGACAATGGTCACGTGAATGCCTTCAAAGCGGCCAAACTCCTGATGGATCGTGTACAAGTCGAGCAGCGATTGCGTCGGGTGCTGCCCCGAGCCGTCACCGCCGTTGATGATCGCTACATTGCAGCCTTTCAGCTCTTCGTAATAAGCTTCTTCTTCATGGCGGATGACAATGCCGTCCACTCCGATCGACTCGAAAGTTTTGACCGTGTCATACAAAGTTTCGCCTTTTTGGACACTTGAGAAGGCTGTTTCAAATGGAAGTACGGTCAGCCCCATGCGGTGTTCGGCCATTTCAAAGCTCATTTTGGTCCGTGTGCTTGGCTCGTAGAACAGATTGACGATGGTTCCCGTCATGGGATGCTGTTCGCCGCGTTCGAATTCTCCTGCCCGTTTCAGCAATTTCATGATGGTCCGGTTTTTCAAGTGGTTCATTGTCAGTACGTTTGGCATTTGAATCCCTTCCTTTCATTAAAAAACACCTTCCTGAGAGCAGGAAGGTGTGAGGAAATAAAGGCATGGTTCGCCCTTGCTTCGACCCTTTCCATGCCTCTCTGGACATTCATTAAAAGGTGGTTATGCAGTTCCGTGATCAATTTCTTCTTTGTTGCGCCCTGGCAGGACGAGGTTTAACAGTACGCCGATGATGGCAGCAAGCGCCATTCCTTCGATTGAGAACGACTCGCTGAACTGGATTTTCGCTCCGCCGATCCCGATGACCAGGATGACTGAGGAGATGACCAAATTGCGTTTGTCGCCGAAGTTGATGCGGTTGTCGACCAGCATGCGCAGGCCGGATGAAGCGATAATCCCGAACAGCAGGATCGAAATGCCGCCGAGCACCGCGGTTGGTATCGTTTCGATGACCGCCATCAGTTTCCCGAAGAACGAGAAGGCGATGGCGAACACGGCTGCTCCGATGATGACGTAGACGCTGTATACCCGGGTGATGGCCAGTACGCCGATGTTTTCCCCGTAAGTCGTTTTTGGCGGTCCGCCGACGAAAGATGAAATCAATGTGCCGAGCCCGTCGCCGAGAATCGAGCGGTGAAGCCCGGGATCTTTTATGTAATTGCGTTCTACAATTTTCCCGAGCACCAGCTGATGGCCGATGTGTTCAGAAATTGTCACGATGGCGATCGGCACCATGACGAACAGCAAGGTTGGCGTGACAGTAAAGCTGTAGTCGATGCCGGGAATCAGGAAGTCCGGCACCTGGAACCAGGTAGCTTTGGCGATCGGTGCATAATCGATAATGCCGATTGCCGCCGAGTAGATGTAGCCTGCGATAATGCCGATCAGGATCGGCATCAGAGAAATAATGTTTTTAAAGTAAATATTGCAGATGATGGCGGTAATCAGCGTGACCAGTGCGGCTGAGAAATGCTTCATGCTGTATTGGCTCACACCGTCCACCGTGATGTTCATCGCCATGTCAACCGCTGTTCCGGATAATGCCAGCCCGATGACGATGATGACCGGCCCGACCACAATCGGCGGCAGAAGCTCCATCAGCCAGCGGTAACCAGTTTTCCAGATGATGAGTGCGACAATGGCGTAGACGAGTGATACAAACATGGCACCGATCATCGCTGAGCCGATGCCGCCCGTTTCAGTGGCAATGGTGATCGGGACGATAAAGGCGAAAGACGAACCGAGGTACGCCGGCACTTTAAACTGGGTGATCAGGATGAAGATGATGGTCGCGATGCCGCTTGTCAACAGCGCAATCGCCGGGCTCAAGCCGACCAGTTTCGGTACGAGAATCGTTGCGCCGAACATAGCGAACATGTGCTGAAGGCTCAATGAAATCCATTGGACCGTTTTTGGTTGATCTTGTACATCCAATACTGCTTCATTCATTGCTGCTTCTCTCCGTTTCTATTCGTGGATCGCTACCCGGTCGCTGCCGTCGCTTTCTTCCATTTGCACGACAATGCGTTCGTTGCTCGACGTTGGAATGTTCTTTCCGACAAAATCCGCCCGGATCGGCAATTCCCGGTGTCCCCGGTCAACCAGCACCGCGAGCTGGATCTGCGCCGGGCGGCCAAGGTCCATCACAGCATCCATAGCTGCTCTGACCGTTCTGCCCGTGTACAGCACATCATCGACCAAAATCACTTTCTTATTTGAAATATTGTGTTCGATGTCCACTTGCTGGACAAGCGGTTCCTGATTTTTCGTTTTCACGCTCAAATCGTCACGGTACAGTGTAATATCCAGTTCGCCTTTTAAAATCGGCTTGCCTTCGATCTGTTCGATTTTTTCAGCGAGCCGCTTTGCAATGAATGCCCCTCTTGTCTTGATGCCGACTAAGATGCAGTCGTCTATACCTTTATTGCGTTCGATGATTTCGTGGGCGATTCGCGTAATGGCCCGCGTGATTGCTTTTTCATCCAAAATCCCTGCTTTTTCTACCATGGATTCCACTCCTTTTCCAAATAAAAAACCTCTTGCCTGAGAGGCAAGAGGTTAGATGCGCAGAAAAATTCAGCATGGAAGACAGTCTCCCAGCCAGCGTAAATACCTTCTCGGCCTCTCTGGACCGTTTTTAAAGGTGTTGCTTATTCGATTTGTTTTTTTAAGTATAAAGAACCCTTAGCCGCTTTGTCAATCTTTCTCTCGAAGAGATTCCAAAAGCTCTGCAAATTGGGTTGGCGGTTCTGCCGAAAACTCCAGGTATTCACCTGTTCGCGGATGATCAAAGCCGATCACTTCCGCATGCAGCGCTTGGCCGCCGATGTCCATTGTTTTTTTCGGTCCATACTTCGGATCGCCTACTAATGGGAAGCCGATGTATTTCATATGGACACGGATTTGGTGCGTACGGCCTGTTTCCAAGCGGCATTCCACTAGGGTAAAATTGCCGAAACGCTCCAATACGCGGAAATGTGTGACAGCGTGCTTGCCTTTGTCGATGACAGCCATTTTCTGGCGGTCCTTCGAGTCGCGGCCGATAGGCGCTTCGATTGTGCCTTTGTCGTGCGGAATATGGCCATGGACAAGCGCTACGTATTTACGCGTAACGGTTTTTTTCACTAGTTGGTCGACTAACGAAGTATGAGCCACATCATTTTTGGCAACCATCAATAAACCGGAAGTGTCTTTGTCGATGCGGTGGACGATTCCCGGACGGGCTACGCCGTTAATGCCCGACAAGTCCTTGCAATGGAACATTAGCCCGTTGACAAGTGTGCCGTTTGCATGTCCGGGAGCCGGATGGACCACCATGCCTCTTGGCTTATTTACCACTAAAACATCAGCGTCTTCGTAAGTGATTTCGAGATTCAAATCTTCCGGAACAACGTCCAGTTCTTCCAACAGCGGCGGCGAGACAATGATGATATCGTCCAAACGCACTTTGTAATTCGGTTTGACCGTTTCACCGTTGACTTTCACAGCGCCGTCTTTCACCCAGTTCGCAATTTGCGAGCGGGACCAGTCTTCGTCGATTGAGGATACAGCTTTATCGATCCGCACACCGGCCATTTCTTCTGTTATTTCTATTGTCAAATCTTCAATTTCCATTAAGACACCTTTTTCTTTTCTTGTTTTTCGTCAATGATGATAAATAGGATCATCAATACCACACCTACTGTCAATGCAGCATCCGCCACATTAAAAATCGGGAAATCGTAATTGATGACAGGAATCAGCACATCCACAAAGTCCACTACTTCCCCGCGCAGCATCCGGTCGATAAAGTTTCCGATTGCACCGCCGAGCAGCACCATTAAACTCAATTGAAACAATGGTTTTCCGGTTGCGTGCTTATGAAAATACCAAAGAATTCCGGCTATTACAGCCACTGTGATGATGGCGAACAGCCACATTTGCCCTTCCAGCATCCCCCAGGCAGCTCCGCGGTTCCGGTGCGAAAGCCAGCCAAGATACGGGTCCAGAACAGCAATCCGTTCACCCAATTCCATATTTTTTACTACCAGCCACTTGGTCCATTGATCAAGTGCAATGATCACTAATGCAATCCCATAATAAAGTATAAACATGTGTTTCCCCCGTCAATTCATCAGTCAATTTATTTTACCACATCCCGCCTCGAAAAAGGAAACTGGCTGAAATGTCCTTCAAGCGGGATTGATTTAAAAGTCTATACAATTTTTACGTTAAATAATTTATAAGCTGAATCAAAGATAAAGACATCAATTTTTCGAATCGCTTCGCCGCTAAGTATTGGCCTCACACTTTTCCGCTCGAGCCGACGGAAACCGTGCGCCTGAAGCAAATGAAACGGCATTTACACTTCACTTAAAAAAGAGGCTATCCTTTGTCATTTTAATGACATACGGGATAGCCTCTTTAATCGTATTATGCGTATTGTTTTTCGACGACGCTTGCACAACGCGGGCATAGAGCCGGATGTGATTCGTTTTTGCCGATTTCTTCAGAAATTGTCCAGCAGCGTTCGCATTTTTCGCCTGACGCTTTTTCGACAACTACTGCAACTTTATTTAAAGTCAATGCCTGTTCCGGTGCTTGTTCAAGCGCTCCGCCGAATTCGTATTGGGATACGATGAACAGCTGAGCTACGTTTTCATCCACCGAAGAAAGCAAGCTGTTTACTTCTTCTGATCCGTAAACGGTCACTTTGGCTTCAAGCGATTTCCCGATGGTTTTCGCAGCACGGGCTTCTTCCAATGCTTTCAACACATCATCGCGGACGTCCATAAAGTTCGTCCATTTCGCTTCAAGGTCTGCAAATGCCGGGTTTTCTTCGCTTTCAGGGAAATCCGTCAGCTGAACGCTTTCTTCTTCCACAAAGCCTAAGTAGCCCCACATTTCATCTGTTGTATGCGGGATGATCGGCGTCGCCAATTTCAGGATCGCCATCAAGGAATCGAACATAACCGTCTGCATCGCACGGCGGTGTGGATGGTCAGCCGCTTCAATGTAAACAACGTCTTTCGCTACATCCAGGTAGAATGAGCTCAAGTCATTTGCGCAATAGCCATTCAATGCGTGATAGATCGAAGAGAACTCATACGTTTCGTAGCCTTTTCGGGCTGTCTCGATCATCTTCTGCAGTTTCATGACCATATACTGATCCATTTCGCGCATATCTTCAAATGCGACACGGTGTTCTTGTTCATTGAAATCCGCCAAGTTGCCGTGAAGGAATTTCAATGTGTTGCGGATTTTGCGGTAGACTTCCGACACTTGCTTGAAGTTGTCATCTGATACGCGTACGTCAGCGGTATAGTCAACAGACGCTACCCACAGGCGAAGGATATCTGCACCCATCTGGTTCATGACTTTTGCAGGAACGATGACGTTGCCGAGTGATTTACTCATTTTGCGGCCATTGCCGTCCAAAGTAAATCCGTGGCTCAAGATGCCTTTATAAGGCGCGATGCCATTGATCGCGACGCTTGTCGTCAATGATGAGTTGAACCAGCCCCGGTATTGGTCAGAGCCTTCCAAATACAAATCAGCCGGGTATTGAAGATCTTCGCGTTCTTCCAGGACGCCTTGGTGGGACGAACCTGAATCGAACCAAACATCCATGATGTCGGTTTCTTTGACAAAGATGCCGTTCGGGCTGCTTGGATGTGTAAATCCAGGCGGCAATAATTCGGCAGCTGTGCGTTCGAACCAGACATTTGAACCGTGTTCGCGGAACAATTCTGCAATATGGGAGATCGTTTCTTTCGTGATGATTGGATCGCCGTTTTCTGCATAAAATACAGGAATCGGCACGCCCCAAACGCGCTGGCGCGAGATATTCCAGTCGCCGCGGTCACGCAGCATATTGAAGAGGCGCGTCTCGCCCCATGCCGGTGTAAAGCTTGTTTCGCCGATGGCTTTTAAGATTTGGTCGCGGAATGCTTCGATGGAAACAAACCATTGAGCCGTCGCCCGGTAGATGACCGGCTTTTTCGTGCGCCAGTCGTGCGGGTACGAGTGTGTGATGAATGACAAGTGCACAAGTGCGCCTGCTTCGTCCAAAGCTTCCGTGATGGATTTATTGGCTTTGTCGTAAAACTGGCCTTCAAACCCTGGCGCTTCGTCCGTCATGACGCCTTTTTCATCAACCGGACAAAGAACATCCAAACCGTACTTTTTGCCGATCAGGAAGTCATCTTCCCCGTGCCCTGGAGCTGTGTGGACAAAACCGGTACCGGAATCGATTGTTACGTGTTCTCCAAGCATCATCAACGAAGTGCGGTCATACAGCGGGTGTTTCGTTAGGATATGTTCAAACTGGACGCCTTTGATTTCACGCACCACTTCATAATCCGTCCATTCCACTTCTTTTGCCACTTCATCCAATAAATCCTGAGCCACCACATACAAAGATCCATTCACGGAAACTTCCACATAGTTGAAATCGGCATGTGCCGAGATTCCCAAGTTTGCCGGGATGGTCCAAGGAGTCGTTGTCCAGATCAACACGTTTGTGCCTTCTGCCAAAACACCTTTTCCATCCACAACTTTAAAAGCAACATAGATTGATGGTGATTTCTTATCAGCATACTCGATTTCCGCTTCCGCCAGTGAGGATTCACTTGAAGGGGACCAGTAAACCGGTTTTAGGCCTTTATAGATATAGCCTTTGTTCGCCATTTTGCCGAACACTTCGATTTGGCGGGCTTCATAGGCCGGCTTCAACGTAACATATGGATTTTCCCAATCGCCGCGAACCCCGATGCGTTTAAACTGCGAACGCTGGTTGTCGATTTGCTGGTAGGCGTATTCTTCACAAAGCTTGCGGAATTCCGCCAAAGACATTTCCTTGCGGTTGACGCCTTTGTTGGTCAATGCCTGTTCAATCGGCAGGCCGTGCGTGTCCCAGCCCGGAACATACGGAGCGTGGAAGCCCATCATCGAACGCGAACGGACGATCATGTCTTTTAGCACTTTGTTAAGGGCATGGCCCATATGAAGGTCGCCGTTGGCATAAGGCGGGCCGTCGTGAAGAATGAAGAACGGGCGTCCTTTCGTCCGTTCCAGCGATTTTTGGTAAATATTCATGTCTTCCCATTTTTTCTGCATTTCCGGTTCCCGATTCGGCAAATTGCCGCGCATCGGGAAATCTGTTTTCGGCATCAATAACGTGTCTTTGTATTCCATTGCAATTCCTCCTGTAGGCATAATAAAAAGCCCCCCATCCCTGGAAAGGGACGAGGAGCTAAACTCGCGGTACCACCCTTGTTGCAGCCTTTAGCTGCCACTCGAACACCGTAACGTGGTGGATACGGAATTGGGTACTTTGTCGGTTCCCCAATTCTGCTCAAGAGTGATTTTCCTCAAAACATTCTTCACCAGGCTCTCACTGCCCCTGGCTCGCTTTGTCGAATTGTTTGGAGTACTGTCTCCGTCAACGCTTTTAAAGATATGACGTAATTATAGAATTTAGAAGTTGCTGCGTCAAGTTCAGTAGACTTCTTTCTTTTCTTCCAATTTGTCCAGATTGGTCGTATCGATGTCATATTCCATCAACGTTTCCCAATCATCTGTTTCAATCAAGTCCAACTGGGCTTCCACCAGCATTTTGAAGCGGTTGCGGAATACTTTGGACTGTTTCTTCAACTCTTCGATTTCGAGCGCAATGCGGCGCGCTTTCGTCAATGATTCATTGACGATGCGGTCTGCATTTTTTTCAGCTTCGCGGATAATCAGCTTCGCTTCTTTTTGCGTATTGCGGCGAACTTCTTCTGCTGCTTCTTGTGCCACCACAATCGATTTCTGCAGAGTTGACTCAATTGTTGTGAAATGGCCGACGCGCTCATCTGTTTGCGTTAAGCGCTCTTCCAATTCTTTCTTTTCTTTTAACAGAATTTCGTAATCTTTGATGATTTGATCCAGGAATTCGTTTACTTCGTCTTCCTGATATCCTCTAAACGCTTTGCTAAACTCTTTATTATGTATATCCAAGGGGGATAATGGCATAGTAAGGGCACCTCTCCTTAATTAACTTCGTTTCTTTACATTATACAGTCCATGGCAGTAAATATCAGTACTATTTTGCATTTTTTCAAACCGGCTTACTTGGCCGTCTCTAATCTGCCAACGAGCAGACGAATTTTGTCTTTTTTTGTACGGCCTTCGATTTCCATCATTTTGACGCGGCCATATCCACGCGATGATACCATATCCGATTCATTCAACTCAAACGATGGCTGTTCCTGAACGGTCCAGTTGACTTTCACTTTTCCGCCGTTGATCAACGCCGACGCTTTCTGGCGGGAAATATTATAGACCGAACTGATGACGGTATCCAGCCGCAGCGAACTGACCGTATGGCTTTCTTCTGTCCAGTCTTCCGCCACCTTTATGAAGCTTTCTTCTGATCCGGCTTCTTCCAAATGGACTTTCACTTTTGCAGCCGTTGTAAAATTAGCCTGCAAATAGCTGCTGACTTCATCCGCTACGGCAATCTGGATTCGCTGCCCATCAATTCGGATATCGCCAAACTTGCTCCGGTCAAGGCCGATTGACATCATGGAGCCCAGAATATCCGGATGCTGCAGCGTAACAAACTTGGTAGGGTAGTTCAAATCAAAAACGATAATTTGAAAATCTTCTTTTTGCGGCTCGTAATACGATGGATAGAGCAGCACACGCTGCCTTTCCGCGTCTTCGAACAGCCCCGACGCAGCCACTTGGATATCGCTTGATCCGACAACGGATGTTACGATAAAACGCTGTCTCGGATCCAGAAAATCAGTCAGTTTAGGCGTATAGCGGTCTTCAACATCTATCATCCAGCCTGTCACTTGTTCGATGAACGGCTGTTCGTCTTTTCTGAAATGCTGAAATAATGACTCCATAGAAAGCGCTCCTTTTGGATAGTTAATGGGTTTCAAGCAAAAAACCTCACGTTATGTGAGGTCATTAGCTGAAATAAGAAAATAGAACGATAATCCCGCGGCTCGCTAAGTTTAAAGCGAAAATGGCAACGATTGGCGAAAAGTCAATCATTCCGAACGGGGGAATAAAGCGCCTGAAAATATCAAGATAAGGGTCGGTGATGCTTGACAGCATACGGCCAAAACTTGATTCTTTCGCATTCGGCAGCCAGCTCATTAAAATGCTGGCAATTAAAATAAACGAATAGATGTTTATAGCGACTAAAATTAAATTCAATAAAGCAATCATCAGTTCTTCATGCACCTCTTTTATTGTTGATCGTCATAGTAATACTCGGAAATGGCTCCGTCAACTTCAACGGTATCCGGCACGCACAGGAATATATCCGTTCCGATGCGCTGTATGTCTCCGCCAAGTGCATATACAGTTCCGCTCAGGAAATCAATGATGCGCAAACCTTGGTCTTTTTCAATGCGCTGCAGATTTACTACGACGGCTCGTTTGTTTTTCAAATTTTCGGCAATGTCCTGGGCTTCTGCATAAACTCTTGGTTCCGCTAAGATCATTTTCGAGGATTTAACTGCACTTTGCAGGCTTACAAGATTGGTAGCTCCTGTTTCCACTGTTTTTTGTCTCCGTTCTTTGGGTTGTTTTCGAATATCCGGCTGCACCGTTACCGCTTTCTCATAGCGGGAAACGGTCTGCGGCTTGGTCTGGGGCTTAGGCCGGGCCTGTGCTTGTTCTGGCTGAGGCTTCGGCTGCTGCTCGACTTGCGGCTCGTCTTCTTCAAATTCCTCCAGATAAAAGAAATTTTTGAATTTGTTTTTCATGCTCATCACATTGCCTCACTTTCTGACCCTACTAATGCAGTCCCTATGCGAACAAAAGTCGCTCCTTCTTCAGCTGCGATTTTGTAATCATTGGACATTCCCATCGAGCACTCTGTGCAAGGGGCATGGCTCATTCCTTCAGCCGCAACTTCAAGTTGAAGCGATTTCAATCCTTTGAATACATTACGAATGATGGTCTCGTCCGTGGTGTTCGGTGCCATTGTCATCAATCCGACTACCTGGATTTTATCAAAAGCTTCCAGTGATTTAACAAATGCTACTGCTTCTTCTGCAAGTATCCCGCTTTTGGATTGTTCCTTTGAAACATTCACTTGTACAAAGCATTTCAAGGGATGAGTTGCCCGTTTCTGGATTTCCTTGGCCAGGCTCATGCGGTCCAAGGAATGAAGATAATCAATTTGGTCAATGACTTCCTTGACTTTTCTCGTCTGCAGATTTCCGATAAAATGCCAGCTGGCCTCTCTTGCGATTGCCTGGCGCTTATTCAACAATCCTTCCGGCCGGTTTTCCCCAAGATGGCGGATGCCAGCTTCAATTGCCTCAGTTGTGCGCTCAACACCTACTTGTTTGGTCACCGCAATGACCTGAATGCCAGGCCGGACATTATTTAATTCTTGTGTAATTTCTTCATAGACTGGTTTAATGGGTTTCATGCATTCACAACTTTTCTATTGATGTTCAACTGATCCTGCTTACCGCAAGACAAGTCACCTGCTGCATTCGGCGGAAGCCGCTGAACGCAAAAGTTTGATCGGTTCCACTAGCACTTTCCGGGGAGCCCCCATCTGAATGTAGTTTCACTTTATTGTACCAAGTTACAGGTTTTTTATCAATTCCACCCGATCATTAAGCCCTTCTTATCTTATAATGCCGCCTTTTCTTGTACAAAAATATGCAACATAGGCGATGCTCTGAAATCACTAGGCAAAAAGAAAAACAGCCGCCCAAAGGCGGCTGTCAATTTCAATTATCTTCTTTTTTGACGGTTGCGCAGGAATGTAGGGATGTCTAATGCATCTTCCTGTGGTTTGTCCTGGCGGGCAGGCTCTTGCTGATACGACGGGTAATGCTCTTCCCGGCGCTGATCTTCCCGGCGTGATTCACGAAGAGACGGCGGAGACTGCTGTTGGATGGACTGTACTCGGCTTGAGTTTAATCCTGATCCTCTTGGCGTTCTCGGCTGCAGCAATTCTTCGTTGAATCCCGTAGCAATAACGGTAACTACGATTTCATCTTTAAGGTTATCGTTGATGACCGATCCGAAAATCATATTTACATCTTCGTCAGAAGCTGAGGCTACGATGTCTGCTGCTTCTTGTACTTCATAAAGGCTAAGGTTAGATCCGCCGGTGATGTTCATCAAAACACCTTTTGCTCCGTCAACGGAAACTTCCAGCAACGGGCTTGAAACAGCTTTTTTCGCTGCTTCAGATGCACGGTTTTCGCCTGAAGAAACACCAATCCCCATCAAAGCAGATCCTTTGTTGGACATGATTGTTTTCACGTCAGCAAAGTCAAGGTTGATTAGTCCAGGTACAGCGATCAAATCGGAAATACCTTGAACCCCTTGGCGAAGAACGTTATCCGCTTCACGGAAAGCTTCAAGCATCGGCGTGCTCTTGTCAACGATTTCAAGCAAACGGTCGTTTGGAATAACGATTAGCGTATCAACAGATTCTTTCATCGTGCTGATTCCGCTGATTGCCTGAGTCGAACGCTTGCGTCCTTCGAAAGTGAATGGGCGAGTTACAACCCCAACCGTCAAAGCGCCTAGTTCTTTGGCAATCCCTGCAATTACAGGTGCTGCTCCAGTACCTGTTCCGCCGCCCATGCCGGCAGTAACAAATACCATATCTGCTCCGCGCAGTGCTTCTTCGATTTGTTCTTTGCTTTCTTCAGCCGCTTTTTTGCCGACTTCCGGATTAGCGCCCGCTCCAAGTCCGCGAGTCAGTTTGCCTCCGATTTGAAGTCTAGTTTCAGCTTTTGAAAGGTTTAAAGCTTGTGCATCTGTATTTACAGCGATGAATTCTACGCCTTGCACTCCGTGTTCGATCATACGGTTTACTGCGTTGTTTCCGCCGCCGCCTACACCGATTACTTTAATGACTGCCAGTGCATCGATTGATGTATCAAATTCCAACATTCTTTTTCCTCCTATATATTGCTCAGCTTTAGATTAAGCATAATGCAATGTTGATTTTATTCAAAGAATCTATCAAACATTTTTTTAGCTTTTGTAACAACGCCTTCACTGTTCTGTTTCGGCTGCTTTTGCTTTTTAGGCTGCTGGTGCTGCGGTTCCGGCTCTACATGAGCAGATTCGGACAAAGCGCCTCCGCTTCCTACATTGCCATAGAACATATCTTCCATGTAAGCATACTGGATCAGGCCGACAGCAGTCGTGTATTGAGGTTCCCGCACGCCGATGAATTCCGGTACGTACAGGCGGACGCGCGTTTGCATGATATGGCGCGCCAATTCCGGCAGCCCTTCAAGCTTAGCCATTCCGCCAGTCAATACGACTCCTCCTGGAAGGTCTTGATATCCAAGACGGTAAAGCTCATCTAAAATCAATTCGAAAAGTTCTTCCAGGCGAACTCCGATTATTTCAGATATGTATTTTTGGCTGTATTGCTCTTTTGAATCGGAACCGATTACTTCCACTTCAAACAATTCATCTTCAGAAGCATCGTCATAAAATGCATGGCCATACTCCAGTTTGATTTTTTCAGCTTGTTCTGTTGGCGTTTTCAAAACGATGGATAAATCTTTGGTCACATGGTCGCCGCCGACTGGAATAACGGAAGAAGCAGTCAAATGGCCATCTTGGAAGACAGCGATTGATGTTGACCCTCCACCGATGTCGATGCAAGCAGTGCCGTGATTTTTTTCATCTTCTGTTAATGCAACATACCCTGCGACAAGTGGCTGAACGTAAATATCACGGATTTGCAAGCCCGCACGTTCTACGCATCTTAACACATTATGCAAAATGGTTTTTGATGTTGTCACCATTGTACCATCCATTTCAAGGCGAATCCCAATCATACCTCGCGGATCTTTGATTTCATCCAAATGGTCGACGATATACTGTTCAGGTATAATATTGACCAATTCCCGTTCAGGCGGAATGGAAATAACTTGCGCCGCTTCAAGAACACGGTCCAGGTCATCATCCGTAATTTCACGGTTTTCGCTGTTGACTGCCACTACCCCTTTGACAGGATGAAGAGCTGCTTTGTTAGCTGGGATTCCCAGCACTACCTCGTGGATCGACTTTCCGATCATGCGCTCCGCTTGGTCCACTGCTTTTTTAATGGATTGAACTGTAGCATCTATATCAACAATCGCACCTTTTCTGATTCCGTTTGATTTTACATTTCCTACGCCAATGACATGTAAAGATTTGTTGGCCATTTCTCCGATTAATACTTTAACGGATGACGAACCGATGTCTAGGCTTACGTATAATTCTGATTGACTCAATTCGTGGCACCTCCTTAATAAACTTCTATATTATATTCTATTGTAAATTGTATCCCTTGTCTAAGTAAAACAGCACAACTTTGTAAATTTTCCTTCAACTTACCCTTGCAATTCACGAACTTCCTTTTTTTCTGCCCATTTTGTCAGCAGAATCCGGCGGATGACAGCAATATTTTGGAATAAGCGAACCCCAAATGCAAAAATGGCGGCTAGATATAAATCGACTCCCAGGTGCACGCCGATAAACGCAAGTGCAGCTGCCAGTACAATATTGAAGAAAAAGCCGGAAACAAATACTTTGTCATCGTAGACGCCTTGCAAATGCGCCCGAATTCCACCGAACAAGGTGTCAAGCGAAGCAAGCACGGCGATGGACAAATAATCTGCATATTCAGGAGGAATTTGCATATCGGTTAATAGGCCGAGTGAAATCCCAAGCAATAAACCCAGTATTGACAACCACATACTTATTCCCCCTCCACTTTTTCTAATTGTTGATAATTGTGTTCTTTGTCGTAAGCTTCAACAGTCAGTTGATCCATTGGTTCGGTGATAATGACAGAAAGGTTATCAATATAAAAGTCATCGTGTATGCGTGATGACATTAAATGATTATACAGCTTTTCCGTGTCATCCATCGTTTTTGAAACAATTTTAATTTTAAATGGCGGAGTTTGAACTGGAACGGTATTGACTGTAGTCGTTCCATTAATGTCGCGGATGGCGGTTGTATTAACCACGCGGTTGCCATCAATCGAAATGTAGAGCCCATTATGGCGATTGATTTCATTGACCAGGCGGATCAATAGATCGGGTGCAATCCCTTCAATATTCAAACCTAAAGCGACTGCTTCTGGAGAGGGTTCAATGGAGATTTCTATGCCTGGACCGGTCATTTCGTCCAGGCCAGCTGCACTTCTTAAATCCTCGACTGTTTCTTTTAATGCTTGCTCCGGACTCTCATTCGACGCATCTTCGTATTTGGATAAGGTATCATCAACAGTGCCGATCTCTGTCAGCAACTCCGAATGCAGCTGCATTTCGCGCGAAAGTTCCTGTCTGATTTCCCAAATATCCCGTGTGTCGCGCGCATCCGGTTCATTGATGGTGTTATACTGTACCACCGCCATCAATCCGATGATGAATAAGATGACTGAGAAGCGGGAAGAGAGTTTCTTTTTCATGCTGCCTCTCCCCTCCTACGATTCTGTCAGCAACGCTGGCATTTGAATTTTTTGTCCTGCGTCCAATGTGACGATGATATTGTCATTTACAAGCTGATCCATAACCCCGCCCGATAGCTTCATGGAAGATTCCAGCACATTAGGTTCTCCAATCGCTTCGATCGTGAAAGGCGCCGGGTACTGGACGCCGTCTACGGTAATGACCGGTCCGGTGCAGACAATATACGAATTCGCGTGGATTCGCTGCCCGTTGATTGAAATGGCTTGTGCACCTGAAATATACAGTTCGTTGATCACTTGGAACACATGGCTCTCATGTACAATATAATCATTCGGATTTACTGAATCCGGCTCGTAATCGCCGTCCTGCAGCGTTACTTTTAATCCGTCGCCTTTAACCGGCAGGATGCCGATATACCGGCGCAGGGCTTCCGCTTCTTCCGTATAGTCCGCAAAACGGTTTTCACCGTCTGAAAAAGAATCTTCATATTCCTGGACAGTTGCTTGTTTTTCTTGTAATTCCCCACGCAATGATTTGTTGCGTTCCTGCTGTTCAATCAATTCTCCCCGAAACCGCTTTTCTTCTTCAGAAAAAGATTTTCCATCAAAGTTTCTGGCTGCCTCTTCCTCTTGGGAAAGGCTGTAGGAATAAGCCATGATAAAGCCCAATACGAGAAAAACAAGAGAAAAGATGATCGATTTACTGAAGCTTGCCCGGTTATTCTTCTTCGGCTGCTTCGGATTCTTCATTCTCAGCACCTTCCTTCCGAGGACCGTAGACGTCATCGTACGAACGGAAGAAAATTCCGACCTCCATGTCAATTACACCTTTTTGGCCGTCTTCAAGCTGAGCTACAACAGAAGGATAGTAATTCAGCTTTTCAGCCAGCGAACTTAATATCCCTCTTACTTCGTTTCCATCGTTCATATAGAGCGTAACATAAGCTGCGTCTTCTTCACTTGGAGACAAAATAATCTGGGAGATCAAGTTGAATACTTCCGAATCGATCTTTGTCAGCTGATTGACCAGTTTTGATCTCGTCTTAGCATCTTCAAAATTGGTTAAGATGGGGCCATTAACTGAAGTTACCGGTTTTTGCAAAGCAAAATTATTTGATAAAACCATCTGGTAGCTATTGCTTTTATCAAGATAACCGATGCTCTCAAATTCTTGAATTTCAATCTCTACACCAGTCAGCCATTTTTTATTGACCGAGGATTTTTCTACCCATTCCAGCTCGTCCAGGGTCTTTTCAATATCCGATTCCGTGAAAGACCACATGGAGTCGCCAATCGACAAGCCGCTGAGCTGTTGATACTCAGCTTTTCCGTACAGCTCCGTACCTGTGACAGTTATGTCCTGAATTTTACTGTATTTTGTTTGGCTGTAGATCAGAATGGCCAGCAATACAAGAAAAATGAACAGCAACGCCACGAACTTGCGATTGGTTCTTTTTTTCCGCCGCTCACGAAGCGTCGGGATGCGTTCTTCGATATCAATCACTTTGTCCATACTTGCTGCTCCTTTCCCTTTATTCGTTCGCTTCTGTTACTTGCAGGACCGCATCGATAAATGCATCTCCGCGGATTTCAAAACTTTCATATTGATCCCAGCTTGCACATGCCGGAGACAGCAGAATGGTGTCTCCTTCTTCTGAATGGCTTACTGCTTTTTCAACGGCATCCAGCATGTCCCCCGCTTTTGTAATCGCCGGAACTCCGCAATCTTCAGCAAACTCTGCAAAACGGTCAGCGGTTTCACCAAACGTGATGAGCGCTTTTACCCGGTTCATGTAAGGGCGCAGCTCTTCAAGCGAATGATCCCGTTCAAGACCGCCAGCCAGCAGGATGATTTGTTCTGGAAATGCTTCAAGCGCACTTTTTGTCGCCAAGGCATTGGTCGCTTTAGAATCGTTATAAAACTTTCTGCCGTTCCAGGAAGTGATAAATTGGGAACGATGTTTTACGCCTGTAAAGGACGTCAACACTCGGGTGATGGTTTCTGTAGTGCCGTCCCATAGAAGTGCCGCAGCGGTAGCTGCCAGGATGTTCTCTAAATTATGCTGGCCGCCCAACATGATTTTCGAGCGTTCAATCACTTTTTCCCCTTGCCAATAAACAAATTCATCATCTGCACTGATGCTATGCTCGGTCTTGCCTTTTAGTGTAAACGGAATCAGCTGCGCTTTGCACTTCGCTGCAAACGCGGACAGCAGCGGCTGGTCCGCATTATAAATAAAATAATCTTCCGATGTCTGGTTCTGGGCAATTTTCATCTTCGAAGCGGTGTAGTCTTCAAACGAACCATGATAGTCCAAATGCGCCTCATAAAAGTTGGTAACAATCGCGATGCGCGGCCGGAAAGTATCTGTCCCTTTCAACTGGAAAGAAGACAGTTCGGTAACAATGACATGATTTTCCGTCGCATTTTCGGCAACACCGCTTGCGACAGTTCCGATATTCCCTGCAATCAACGGTTTCTTGCGGTCCTGGTTGAGCATATGGAACAACAAGGTAGTGGTTGTCGTTTTCCCGTTGGAGCCTGTAATTCCGATAAAAGGGGCTTCGCTGATCAAATAAGCCAATTCAATTTCTGTCCAAATCGGGATCCCTTTTTCGATTGCCGACTCGATAATTACATTGTTATAAGGAATTCCCGGGTTTTTTACCACTAATTCAAAGCCCTCATCCAAAAGATCTTCCGGATGTCTGCCACAAATCACGGTCACACCCATATTCAATAATTCCTGGGCTTCAGAGTTTTCTTCAAAAGGCTTGGAATCGTTAACAGTAACAAAAGCACCTAATCCATGGAGAATGCGAGCGGCTGTAAATCCACTTTTCGCCAGCCCCAAAACAAGCACTTTTTTTTGATAAAGTTGTTCAACTTGCTTCATTTTATAAGACCTCCAAAACTACTGCAATTAATGCGGCAATCAGGCCGACCAGCCAAAAGACTGTGACGACTTTCCATTCTGACCATCCGCTCAGTTCAAAATGATGATGAATCGGGCTCATTTTGAAAATACGTTTTTTTCTTAATTTGAAACTGCCGACCTGTAAGATGACGGACAGCGTTTCAATAACGAATACCAGGCCGATCAATAAAAGCAAGAGCTCTTGTTTCAACAAAATTGAAACCATTGCGAGTGCTCCGCCGAGCGCCAATGAACCCGTGTCCCCCATAAAGACTTTCGCCGGGTATTTATTGAATACCAGGAAGCCAAGCAAGGCGCCTGCTACTGAAAACGTAAACAAGGCAATGGCGTTTTCATCCTGGTGAATAGCCAAAACGCCAAATGCAGCAAAAGCGATTGAAGCTGTGCCCGCAACCAATCCGTCGAGTCCGTCTGTCAGATTGACAGCATTGGAAAAGCCGACGAGCCAGAAGATGATAAACAGCACATACACAACCGATAGTTCAATTGCCACATCCGTAAACGGAATCGACACGGACGTATCAAATTCTGTACCGTTCAGCAAAAAGAATGAAATAACGGCAATAACGATTTGAGCGATCAATTTCTGCAGGGAAGTTAATCCCAAGTTTCTTTTTAGCACCACTTTAATAAAATCATCCAAAAAGCCGATTAAGCCGAAACCGAAAAGCACCAGCAAAAGAATCAGGATATCCGCTGTCAGCCCTTCAGTAAACAATGCGACCAGCAAAACCGTCACAATAATAGCGATTAAATACACAAGGCCCCCCATTGTAGGGGTCCCTGTTTTTTTCATATGGGATTCAGGCCCTTCTTCCCGGATACTCTGGCCAAATTTCATTCTTCTCAATAGGGGAATAAAAAGCGGCATCAGTATAACTGTCAGTAAAAAAGCGGCTCCAAAACCAATCAATAAATTAACGTCCATCATAGAACTCCTTTAAGCAATAAATTATTCAGTTGGATCTTCAACTATTTCTTCTTCGATTGTTTCTCCAGCTGAATCTTCTTCAGCTGGTTCTTCAGCAGTTCCTGTTGGTTCTTCCGTTATTGCTTCCGGGGCGACTGCAGGCGTTTCCTCTGCAGATTCTTCAGAAGCTGCACCGTTTTCTTCCGGCACGGCTTCTTCAGGGTTTTCTTCCGTCCCTGATTCTGCTGCATCTTGGCCTGCTGCATCTTCATCCTCGTCTGCCGGTGCACCTTCAAAACTATCCGTCGATTGGATTTGCGAGGCGTTTTCAGGCGTTTGAAGACGTATAACGACTGGATCTTTCGAAGTGACTTTTGATCCCGGAGACGCGCTCTGGCTCACGGCATAGCCCTGGCCGGCAAGTTCCACCGATAAGCCGCTGAGCGACTGATACGCCAGCAAATCACGTTTTGACCAGCCCGTAAAGTCGGGCAATGTTGAAGGTCCAGCAGTTTTCAAAATTACTGTGCCGCCTTCAACGACTGCTTCTCCCGTTTCCGGGTACTGGCCATCCACTTTCGCGCTTTCACCGGTAATTACCACATTCAGTCCTCTTCCAGCCAATTGCTCTGTAACTTCCGCAGAAGATTTCCCTGTGTAATCCTCCAGCTCGGTAGATTTTACTGATTTCGCATTATCCGGCTTCACATTCATGTGTTTTAAGCCGTTTTCCATGACCGAATTGAATATCTTGGCTACAGGTGCACTTCCGTACTCTCCTGCAGGCAATTGCGGCTGTTGGACACCAATATAGACGAGCAGTTCAGGGTCATCCGCCGGCGCCATTCCGAGGAAAGAATACAAAAACCCGTTTTTACCCTGGTTGATGTAGCGGCCATCCGGGCCCGGCACTTGTGCAGTACCGGTTTTGCCGGCTACTGCATAGTCCTTTAACGCAAACGGCCGGCCCGATCCATTTTCGGAAGTGACAGTCGAAGCGAGGATTTCTTTCACCTTTTCGGCAGTTTCTGCAGAAATCGGCTGTCCTGCTTTTTCCGGTTTGCTTTTTACGGTCACTTTTCCAGTGTCCGGATTTTTGATTTGGTCAATGACGTACGGCTTCATCATGACGCCTTCATTGGCAATTGCTGAAGCTGCCTGGATCATTTGGATAGGCGTCACTGTTGAACCTTGACCATATGTTGTCGTCAGACGTTCGATCGGGCCGGTATCCAACACTTTCCCTGGCGCTTCATTCGGCAAATCGATGCCTGTTTTCTTGCCAAAACCGAAAGCATCAATATACTTCATGAAAGTTTCAGGCCCAATGCGTTCCAATAGATACGCCATCGACACGTTGGACGAGCGCTGGAAACCTTCCAGGAACGTAATGCTTCCCCAGCCTCTGCCGCTGTTGTAATCTCCAATGGTCGTGCCCATCAACGAATAGGTTCCCGAATTGTAATAAGCGTTCGGATCCCATTTGCCTTCTTCAATGGCAGACGCCAACGTAAACATTTTCATCGGTGAACCGGGTTCGATGGTTAATTCTATACTTTCATTGAGCCAATTGTCGGAAAGGCCCTCACGTGTATTCGGATTGAATGTCGGACGCTGTGACATGGCCAAGATTTCCCCTGTATCCGGATCTGCCACGACAGCAATCATACGGGCCGGTTCATATTCTTTCTGAACTTTCGTCATCGCGTCTTCCAGGAAATTCTGAAGGGTTTTATCAAGCGTCAATTGGACATTAGAACCATCCACTGCCGGAGTAACGGCAGATTCGTTGTTCGGCAGCAGAAATCCCCATTTATCGGTGGAGAATTCGATTTTGCCGTTTTTTCCAGTCAACGCTTTGTTATGGATGGATTCAAGCCCCATCCTTCCTTTTGTGACCATGAGGCCGTCTTTGGTTTCTTCTTTCATCGCAAAACCGATCAAATGGGAAGCAAATGCCCCATTCGGGTATAGGCGTTTTAAATCTTTGACAAACAGAATGCCTGGTACTTCTTCTTCTTTCATTTCAAGCATTTTTGTATGGCTGATTTCACGGCCAGCTACTCCAAATTCCACTTGGTAGCGGTCTTTCTCCACGCCTTGTTCCAATATGTCTAAAATTTTGCCTTCTTCCATGCCCAAATGCTTCGCCAAAAACTCGGCTGTTTCTTCTACATCCACTACGTGGCGGGGATTGCTGGCTTTCTGGGTGGCCGATTCATCTAAGACCGCCACCACCTTATACGTCAGCGTATCTTCCGCAATCACTTGTCCGTCACGGTCTAAAATTTTTCCGCGCTCAGCAGCGAGCACTTCCTCCTGCTGATATTTTGCCGCGGCTTTAGCTGCCAATTCCTGCCCCTCGACGGTGCCAGTTGCCTGTATTGAGACAATTCTGACGGTCAAAATGAAAAAGAGCCCTGCAAAGACTAAAAATAGCAGAAAGGCTCCCCATTGAAATCGAAACTTTTTTTTCATTGTCCTGGCACTACCTTTACATTTTGCTCATTTAATTTTAGACCAAGCTCTTTCGCTTTTGCCCAAATGCGCTCATATGTAGACAGTTCATTTACTTGTACAGACAAATCTGTATTTTGTTTCACTTTTTCATCGATTGAATGTTCAATTTTTTGAATTTCTTGTGTAGATGCCTGGATCACCGATTGGTTTTGAAGAACCAAAAGTGCACATAGGACAAATGCTGCAAAGAAAGACAAATAAAGCACTTTCTCGCCTTTTGTAAAAATTCCTTTTTTTCTTACCGGTTGCCGGGCCGGATTTTGAGGAACGGCCGGCTGTTGTATGTATGCTTCTTTTCTTGCATATAGCGCCATTTGAACACGTCCTTACTCTTTGATTTTTTCCACAATCCGCAATTTTGCCGACCGTGAACGATTGTTCTGTTCTAACTCTTCCTCGGACGGAAGAATCGGTTTTCTGGTGATCAATTTAAATTTCGGTTCCATGCCTGCTGGAATCATAGGCAGGTTCGGAGGCAGTTCCGGCATTGATGAAGCTTCCTTGAAAAGCGTCTTGCATAACCGGTCCTCCAGTGAATGGAAGGTAATAACACTGACTCTTCCGCCGACAGCCAGTAAATCGAGGGCATCCTGGAGCGAAGTTTCTGCCGCACCAAGTTCATCGTTTACAGCAATGCGGATCGCCTGGAAAATGCGTTTTGCCGGATGGCCGCCTTTTCGTCTGGCAAATGCCGGAATGCCGTCTTTGATCAGTTCCACCAATTGGCCGGTTGTTTCAATCGGCGAGGTTTCCCTTGCCGCTTCAATTTTCCGGGCAATTTGCTTCGAAAATTTCTCTTCGCCGTAGCGGTAAAAAATTCGCACCAAATCTTCAAACGACCATTCATTTACTACATGATAAGCAGTCAACTCAGCTGATTGGTCCATCCGCATGTCTAACGGTGCGTCATTGTGGTAGCTGAATCCTCTTTCCGGCGTATCGAGCTGCGGAGAAGAAACGCCCAGGTCATATAATATGCCGTCCACTTTTTCAATCCCGTGCATTTCCAATTGTTCTTTAATGAATTTAAAATTCGAATGAATAAACGTAATTCTGTGCAAGTAATCTTTCAGTTTTACTTGTGCATGAGCGATAGCGGTAGCGTCCTGGTCAAAACAATACAAATGTCCTTCATCGGATAACTGCTTTACCAAGTACTCGCTGTGTCCGGCTCCGCCAAGCGTGCAGTCTACATAGACGCCATCAGGACGAATGTTCAGTCCATCGACAGTCTCCTGCAGTAAAACCGTGGTGTGGTTGAACAATCCATTCCCCCCGTTCAGTTGTTAAAAATCAAAGTCTGCTAAATTCTCTGCAATGTCATTAAATGAGTCTTCAGACGCTGTAAAATATTCTTCCCATGCATCTTTCGACCAGATTTCAAATCGATTCGATACACCAAGAATCACGCATTCTTTGTCAAGTTTTGCATATGTTAGCAATGTTGATGGTATATTGACGCGCCCTTGTTTATCAAGTTCCACTTCCGTGGCACCTGAGAAAAAGAACCGTGTAAATGCACGTGCGTCTTTTTTAGTGACCGGCAGCTCTTTCAGCTTTTCTTCGATCTTTTGCCATTCATCCATTGTGTAACCAAATAAGCATTGATCCAGGCCACGGGTTATGACAAAGTTCTCGCCAAGTTGCTCACGAAACTTTGCAGGCACGATTAAACGTCCCTTTGCATCAACGCTATGTTGATATTCTCCCATGAACATGCCTGTCACCCCACTTAATGTCTTTAATGTACCACAATCCCCCACTTCTCACCACTTGTTTTTGAAATATTTCATGTTTGTTACAGAAATAAATCTCATATGCACTTAATGAGACAAAAAAAAGTCTGCCAAGGCAGACTTTTGCTGTTACAGATAGATTATTTTGTGGGTTTTGTCATATTGGAAATCAAGTTTCAACAGGTCTTGAACCAGTTCTAAACCGTAAACATTCAGGTATGGAAAGGGACTGAAAACACGTTCCTGAAAATTGTCATCCGGGCGCAGTTCCATCTCAATCAATCCGAAATGGTTAAACTGAGTGCTATTCTGCAATACTACTTCATCTTCCAATTTGTTTTTCAAGAATTGGAGCTGCTTTAAATGGAATTGCAGATTTTTCTCCACGAGCGGCGTAAGCCCTCCGCTGATTGCTGAAAAACTCTTCTGGATATCTTCGTATTTGGCTTCCAGCTGGCGCTGAGTTTCCTCGATCAGGTGTTCAGCTTCTTTTTCCCGAATCGACTCCATTAGAGCGTTGCGGAGTTCCACCACTTTCAATTCATTAAAAACTTCGCTGAAAGTCAATTGATATTTTTGGAGCAAGCTCTGAACTTGCCGGTTCACCAAGGTCATTCCAAGACGGGGCATAACAACCGGCATTTCCATGTCCATCACTTTAAAGACGCCTTTTAATGCAGCCCAGTAAGCAATTTCTCCCGGCCCTCCGACAAAGGCCAACACTGGGAAAACCAGCTCCTGCATCAAAGGCCGTGTCACGACGTTATTGCTCAGCCGTTCCGGTGAGTTTTCAGCAATATCCAGCAATTCATCCATCGTGAATGACACTGCCCCTTCATTGCCGACAAACTCTTCACCGTCGCGCTGAAGCAAAATGCGTTCGCCTTCCACCGTAATAAACAAATTCGCCGCTTGGGGTTCCGCTTCAATGACTGCAGGATATCCTTCTTTAACCAGGTTTTGTTCCGCCGCTATGACCGCTTCGGCAATTTCTTCCGACTTTTCAACCATCTGGATAAAGTAACTTGCTTCGTATTTCCGGAGGTCGGGACTTGCTGCATCAATATACAACAGCCCTTCTTCTTTGAAAAAATAATTAAGCAGCGCTGCAAAGAAATCCGTAAAGGAGTCGGCGCCGTCCAAAAAGGCAAAGGCCGTTTCATGCATCTCTTTGGAGAACTCGGTTTCAGGCAAGCTTCTGAAATACTCTTCCAGATACGAATGGACTTTCGCCTTGTTCAATTTTGCAGTAGATGCGGAATTCTTTCCATACTCGACATGCGGAAAATTCAGTTTATCCAACCTGCCGTCTACGCCTCTGTATAAATGGCTGATTTCCGCCAAATCGTGGTCTTCGCCAGCAATCCAGAAGACGGGGACAACTTTTGTTGCCAATTGTTCACTCGCCTGTTTTGCCAGGACGATTACCGAGATGGCTTTGTGCACGGTGTATAACGGTCCCGTTAAAAGGCCTGCCTGTTGGCCGGTTATAACGACCGGCGCACCGTTCTCAAAATCCGCAAGATGGGCTTCCGCCTTTTGTGAAATGCCGTTTGGTTCCATGAATTTGCGCAGGATCGAGCCGACTTTTGCACGGTCCACTTTATGCTGCTGCAGCACTTCAAAACGCTTGCTGAAATTTTCAGCGCTTGGCCCATAAGAAAAATACTGTAGAATATTCGCTTTTCCGTTTATGTAGTCTTCCATTAGCTGGCTGGCTGGTTTTATATATTGTTCTTCTAACCTCATGAAAAATTGTCCCCTTTTCCGTTTACATTCAGTATTACTATATCAAACGCAATCGCAGTTGGAAAAATATACGCTTACGAAGATAGAAAACGGCTGATGGTAAGGGCCAGTCCAGTCATCCATAGAAGAAAGTAAGCAATGCTCAAAACCAGAAAATACGTACGCCATGTTTTCCGGATAAACGGGACCACTTTGATTTCCTTCGACTTTATCCATTCAATTGTCAGCAGGAACATCGCGATGACGACAGCGACAATGTACGTGATGGCGGCAATGTCATATGGCCAAATGACCGCAGCGCCTACCGGGATGGAAACGAACAATAAAAACGTTGTGGCATCGGCGGCCAGGCCGATTGATCGCCGTCCCATTTTTTTTCGGGCAATCAACAGCGTTAAGATAAATAAAATGAAAGGAGCGAAGACAAATGCGGCTCCGAGAGAATATAAAATGTCCATAGATCAAACCTCAATTGATTTTAATAGTTGATAAAAAGCTTTTAATAAAGGGAGTTCAATTGGAGATCGCTCCAACAAATACAGCACAATGGTGTCCAGCTCCATTTTGCGGCCAGCCTGCCTGTCCATCAGCATTGAGGATTTATTTTCGGCAGTTGCCTTGCATAAGGCGGTTACTTCTTCAAAAGGCAGCAGCGTCTTGATTTCCGGGAAAGCCCGGTCCAGTTCTGCGTAGACCCTCTGCATCAATTCAAAAGCATAGGGATTCGTCACCAGCTCACCGTTTTTTAAAGCCGTTATTGCCGTGAGCGGATTAATGATGCCGTTCAGCAGCACTTTGCGGAACAGGAGCCGGTCTGCATCCTCATGCCATTCCGACTGGAAACCCTCAAGTTTGGTAAACGGAAGGAATTTTTGCTGCCGCCCTTTTAACAGGGCCCATTTAACCGTTCCGTTTCCAGTATGCCGGACTTCGTTGGCGCTGATTTTTAGCGCGCCATGTTCTACACTGGCTGCAGCAATATCCCCGTGGGGCAATCCCTTGGCCACTCGGAGGTGGAGCATGCCGTTTTGGAGAAAAACTACCGGATTGTACAGGGCATACCGTTTAAGTGCTGGCACAAGCTCATCCAGCGCATCGTATTTCACCGCCAGCAGGATAAAGGCATCCGAGGGGATTTCCGTCCACTCTGTAAAGGCTGGCACATTGTGGCGGTGTCCGTCTTTTATGATCCCCTGTTCGTTGATGATGCGGGCTTGCTGTTTTTGGCGCGCCAATACCTGCACTGCTGCTCCTGCTTCATCCAATAGGCAGGCAAGCAGCAGGCCGACCGCTCCTGCGCCGACGATGACCACTTTCATGGCTTCCCTCCTCATGCAATCTCAAAAAAGAAGCCTGCCATAATAAGGCAGACTTCTTTCTTATTAACTCTTATTATACAGGATAAACGCCGTGTTTTCGATACGGCAGTGGCAAATCTTTTGTTTCATAAATTGCCAGCCGCTGCGACAACACATCCCGCAGCTGATAAGGAGCCACGATTTCATCGATAATCAGTTCAGACGCCAATTTGTAGATATCGATTTCTTCCTTGTACTCCTGATGTTTTTCCTGAACATACTTCAAGCGCTCTTTCGGATCTTCAATGGCTTCGATTTTATTCGAATACACGGCGTTGACCGCCGCTTCAGGGCCCATAACCGCAATTTGGGCAGTTGGAAGCGCGATGCACACATCCGGCTCGAAAGCAGGGCCTGCCATCGCATATAAGCCTGCACCGTATGCTTTGCGGACAATCACCGAAATTTTAGGCACAGTCGCAGAACTCATGGCCGCGATAAACTTTGCGCCGTGGCGGATGATGCCGGCGCGTTCGACTTTCGTTCCGATCATAAAGCCCGGCACATCTGCCAGGAACAATAACGGGATTGAGAAAGCGTCGCATAAGTTGATGAACTTCGCGCCTTTGTCAGCTGAATCTCCGAACAGCACGCCGCCTTTTACTTTTGGCTGGTTCGCCAGGATTCCGACTGCCTGGCCGTCAATACGGGCCAGCCCGGTAATCAATTCACCGGCAAATAATTTTTTGATATCAAAGAAGCTCCCTTCATCGACCAGCTGATCGATGAGTTCATACATATCAAACGGTGCGTTTTGGTTTTCCGGAATGATGGCTTCCAGTGTACGTCCGGCTTTCGTTGCTTTTGCTTCAAGTTTTTCAGGCTTCATCGCAAAATTAGCCGGGAAGAATGTTAAATAGCGGCGCGCTTCTTCTATGGCTTCTTCTTCAGTTGAAACCAATACATCGCCCACTCCACTGACGGTGCAGTGCATGCGGGCTCCGCCCATTTCTTCCAGCGTCACTTTTTCCCCGATCACTTTTTCGGCCATCCGAGGAGACCCTAAGTACATCGAAGCGTTGCCTTCAACCATGATGACAATATCGCAAAATGCCGGTATGTATGCTCCGCCTGCTGCAGACGGCCCGAACAATAGGCAAATTTGCGGAACCATCCCAGACATCCTTACCTGGTTATGGAAAATCCGCCCCGCACCCCTACGGTTTGGAAACATATCCAGCTGGTCTGTAATGCGGGCACCCGCAGAATCCACCAGATAAAGCATGGGAACCTGCATTTTTTCTGCAGTCTCCTGAATGCGAATAATCTTTTCAACTGTGCGCGAACCCCATGATCCCGCTTTAACCGTGGAATCATTCGCCATGACACACACCGTCTGGCCATTCACTTTGCCGATGGCCGTAACCACGCCATCAGCCGGCAAATCGCCTGCTTCAACATTTGCGAAGCGGCCGTCTTCTGCATAATTCTCATCATCAAACAAAAGCTTAAGCCGGTCGCGGACAAACAGCTTATTGCTTTCCTTCATTTTTTCGTGATATTTAGGATGTCCTCCCGCAAAAATCGTCGCGAGTTTTTGTTCCAAGCGTTCATTATAGCCGGTTGTTTCACTCGTTTTTGTCATTTCGCTGCCCCCTTTGCATAAAAACGGATTATTCTCCCAGTGTCATCAATGTTTCTTCTTCGTTGACGAATCCACCGACTTCCACGTGGATTTTTTCCACTGTGCCGCCAATTTCCGCTTCAACCGGAATTTCCATTTTCATTGATTCAATTGTCAAAACGGCTTGGCCTGCGCTTACCGCTTCCCCTTCTGCTACCAATACGTTCAATACGGTTCCTGCCATCGATGCTTTTAGTTCTTTCATAGTCCCTGTTCCTCCTTTGTTTTTTCGAGCCATTTCGGCAATACAGATGTTGCATAATCGCCATTTACAAATTCCTGTGATTCAACAAATTCTTTGAATAGCGGAATATTGGTTTTTACCCCTGTTATTGTAGCATGATTGAAAAAATTCTGTGATTTGCGGATGGCATCTATCCGGTCGCTGCCTGTAATGATGACTTTGGAGATCATCGGGTCGTAAAAAGGCGTGACTGCATTGCCCTGTTCGTAGCCGGATTCAATGCGGGCATCTTGCCCCCACATAATGGACTCCAGCTTCCCAGGCGATGGAAAGAAGGTTTTCGGATCTTCTGCGTAAATACGGAATTCAATGGCATGGCCGTGGGATTGGATGCTGTCCTGTGGAGGAAGCTCCTTCCCGTTCGCCACGTCAATCTGCCATTCCACTAAGTCGTAGCCGGTCACTTGTTCCGTGACGGGATGCTCCACTTGAAGACGCGTATTCATTTCCAAGAAGTAAAATTGGTTTTTTTCATCCACAATGAACTCCACTGTCCCGGCGTTGGTATAGCCGACCGCACGGGCAGCTTGAAGCGCAGCTTCACAAAGGCGAAGACGAGCGTCCTGCGGCAAATGAGGCGATGGCGATTCTTCAATGACTTTCTGGTTGCGCCGCTGGACCGAACAATTTCGTTCGAACAGATGGACGATATTCCCGTGCTTGTCGCCGAATATCTGCACTTCAATATGGCGGGCGTTTGCGATGAATTTTTCTAAAAAGACGACATCGTCCCCAAAATAAGCTTTCGCCCGATTTTTAACAGAAACAAACTGCTGACTGAGCGCTTGCTCACTGTCACAGCGTACCATGCCAATGCCGCCGCCTCCAGCACTCGCTTTCAGCATTACCGGATAACCGATGGCCTCAGCTTTTGCCAAAGCTTCCTCAAGTTCGTGGACGCCTTCTTCTGTTCCTGGAACAACTGGAACCCCTGCTTGAATCATCGTGCGGCGTGATTCAATCTTGTCACCCATTTTTTCCATGATGTCGGCGGAAGGACCAATAAAAACCAGCCCCGCCTGCTCTGTTTTTCGAGCGAATTCTGCATTTTCCGACAGCAAGCCGTATCCCGGATGAATGGCATCCGCTCCGGAGGCCAGCGCCGCTTCAATAATTTTGTCCACTTGCAAATACGATTGAGCGACCGGATTTGGTCCGATCAAAATAGCTTCGGTTGCTTCACTTGCATATGGCAGATCCCCATCAGCCTCTGAGTGGATGGCAACCGTTTCGATGCCGAGGCGGTCGCAGGTGCGGATAATCCGCCGTGCAATTTCGCCCCGGTTCGCAATCAGGATTTTATTCATATAAGAAATACCCCCTGTGTTTTTCTCCCTCCTCTAGCATATACGATTTTTGTAAGCGATTTCAACTATTGGCGCAAAACTTTTCAGAATAGAAAAATCCATCCGCTGTTTCCTTCTCGTTTTTTCCATAAAAAAAGACTTCCGTTAATGGAAGTCTGAGCTTGTAGACAAAAGAATTTTTACACATGAAAGCTGAATAAATATCCTATTGGAGAGAAAATTCCGGATCCTTCGTTTCAGCCGGACGCTTTCCGCGGGCTCGCGCCGAACTAACTCGGAACTTGCGTCCCGAGTGGATTTCGGCACTTCACTATCCCGCAGGAGTCGCCGGCCTCCACTTCAGCTCCTAAACGTGAAGCTTTCCAAAAGTGTCGCTTTTCTTTTTTCAGCTAGATAGTTTGGCTTCGATCGGATCATGGTTCACTTTCGAATCAAAGAGAAACGCTCCAACCGATTCGGTCACGGAAAGCGAAATAGCCGATTCGGTTGGTTTTGTGTATTTCTATTCATTTCATTTATACTTTGACTACAGTGTGAGACTTCCGTTAATGGAAGTCTCTATTTTTTCGCCTTGGCCAGGAAATTGTCGACTGCTTCGTGATGCACATCGGCTTCCCATAGTTCGGCACAGCGGCGCACTTCAGATTCTACCCGGTCCTTCAAGCCACTGGCCTGCCATTTCCGAATGGCAATTTCTTTATAGGCACGGTGCACTTCCGGCCGAATCTTTTTCATCGAATGGATAAATGCTTCAATATCGGCATCATTGCGGATTATTTTGGTTGCCCAGCCGTTTTCAAGCAGTTCATCCGCTGGATACGCCCGGGCATCGCTGAGCATTTTCAGCGCCCGGTCATGCTGCAAGGTTTCAAACAGGTAGCTGCCGCCTCCCCAGCCGCTTGTAATGGCAAGCGTGCCTTGGATAAAGCCGCATTTTGCATGTTCTCTGACCAAACGGTAATCGCAGGCAGTCGCAATTTCACAACCGCCGCCCACTGCCGCTCCGTTCACTAAAGCAATTACCGGAACCGGCAAGGTTTTGATGGCATAAAGCACTTCGCTCATCCGCTTCAGCATGGGGTAAGCTTGTTCTTTTGTTTTCAATTCGTGGAATACCGACAGATCGCCGCCGGAACAAAAAGCTTGGGATCCGGAAGCGGTAATGATGACAAAACGGGGGTTTGACTTATGTACTTTTTTTGTTAATTCTTCGAAGCCTTCCATAACGCCTTCGTTGATGGCATTGCGGATATCCGGGCGGTCAATTGTAAAGGTTAGGATTTCGTCTGCCATTTCAATTTTATACGACATCTTACCACTCCTTATTTTTAGGTAGAGAAAAAGGCTATCGAGAGCCATGGCCTCTCAATAGCCTTTTAGCAGCAAATACTGTTTTATTTGCTTGCTACTACTTCTTTCCCTTTGTATGAACCGCATTCTTTGCAGACGCGGTGAGCCAATTTCATTTCGCCACAGCTTGGGCAAGTTACCATGCCCGGCACTGACAATTTGAAATGCGTACGGCGTTTTCTTTTAACGGTTTTGGACGTTCTTCTAGCTGGTACAGCCATTGGTGACACCTCCTTACAATGATTCTATTCATCTGACTGATCAAAATACTTGGCTAAATCAGCAAGTCTTGGATCCGGTTTTGGTTGTGCTTCTTCTTTCTCCGCTTCCGCTTGCTCATCAGTTGAATAGGACCAGTCGTTGCCGCCAGTAATCACGGCTTCTTCGGAATCCTCCTTGAACACTTGCATCGGAATCTCCAAAAGGATAAGTTCTTCTAGCACCGGCTGAAGGTCAATTGTTTCAGTAGCAACCATGTGAACATTATCGTCTTTCGTATCTCGGTCTTTTTCAGACCAGGAGAAAATTTCAACCGATTTGATGTCGATAGGAAATTCAACGTCTTCCCAAGTTCTAGCGCAGGGAAGTATAAGCATCCCTTTGAGTTGAAGCTGGCACGTTATTTGTTGCGAACCAATTGTACAATGCCCCATGACATGCATAGGTGAAATTTCGCGAATATCGCTATTGCGTTTTTTCACTGCATCCAAGTGGACAATTTCGTCAATCGGCATTCCGTCTTTGCGATGCTTTTGAAGCTGTTGAATCGCCATTTTCATAAGTATCACCTCTAAGACAACAAAGTTGATTATATAATGCACAGAAAAAGATGTCAAGATAAAATCTTGTCAGACAGATCCAAACATCGGTATACTGTTATTTAAGTTTACCAAAGGAGCGAGTGAAATGAAAGCTGCAGGTATTGTTGTTGAGTACAATCCATTTCATAATGGCCACCTCCACCACGCTTTTCAGTCGCGCATCGAGTCTGGAGCCGATGTGCTGGTTGCTGTGATGAGCGGCCAATTTCTGCAGCGGGGAGAGCCTGCATTTGCCGACAAATGGGCACGGACTGAAATGGCCTTGGCCAGCGGTGTGGATATTGTCATCGAGCTTCCCTATGTTTATGCCACTGCACAAGCTTCAGATTTTGCCAAAGGCGCTATCGCCCTGCTCTCGGCTATCGGCTGCGAATCGTTTTGCTTTGGCAGTGAACAAGGCTCCATTGAGCCTTTCCTTCGGACGTATGGGCTCTTAGAGAGCAAACGCGCTGTTTATGAACAAAAGATCCATGAAGCCGTCCAGACGGGCATCAGCTATCCTAAGGCCTTAAATGAAGCCTACACCAGCCTAACCGAAAACGGTGCAGGCTATGCCGATTTAAAGCAGCCGAACAATATACTGGGCTACCATTACATAGAAGCAGCAAAAAAAATGGCTTCCCCGATTCGCCCGCTGACCATTCAGCGCATTGCAGCCAATTACCATGATCCGATCGATAAGGAACTGACCATCGCCAGCGCAACCGGCATCCGGCAGGCTTTTTTTGAAGGTGGATCGATGGAGGAAATCGCCAAATACATGCCTGAAGCTTCCATCTCCATTCTGAAGGAATTTACTGAGGCGCATCAGGGGTTCGGCAGCTGGGAACGTTTTTATCCCCTGCTGCGCTATAGCATTCTTCGGGAGCGTCCATCCCGGTTAAACCGGTTTGCCGAAGTGACAGAAGGCATCGAAAACCTGATTTATGAAGCGGCAAAAAAAGAGACGGAGTTTGAAGGTTTCATCAGCCGCGTGAAATCGAAGCGGTTTACACGCACCCGCGTGCAGCGGATGCTGACGCATATCTATACCGGCTTCACCTGGGAAGAGCTCCGTTCTTTCGAAAAGCCCGCTTATATGCGATTGCTCGGCATGACCACTAAAGGAAAGCAGTATTTAAACCAGCAAAAAAAGAATATCGGGCTCCCCTTAATCAGCCGGGCCGCAGATTTAACGGACCCGATGGGGAAACTCGATATTCATGCCAGTTCCATGTATCTGCTTGGTATAGGGGCAATGGATGTAAAAAAAGAATTTACGACGCCTCCACGTTATTTCGGCTGAAGTTCATCCAAATACGCAATCGCGTCATCAATCGTTTTCACCGGCACAATCTTCATGGTTGTGCCGATTTTTTCTGCCGTTTCCTTGGCCACATCGTAGTTGGAAGCAGAAGCGCCTTCAGTGTCATCGTCCGGTGCAAAGAAAACATCCATGCCTTCATTGTCGGCCGCAATCACCTTCTGGTCGATTCCGCCGATTCTGCCTACTTCCCCTGTGCTTTGCATCGTGCCAGTGCCCGCAATATCATAGCCTTTGGCGATGTCTTCTTCAAGCAGCTGGTTTAAAATTTCCAGGGTGAACATCAAGCCCGCAGAAGGGCCGCCAATATTTTCCGCATCGATCTTCACTTCCGGAGTGGTGGCAATGTCTTTATTTTCTACAAATGAAATGCCGAGTCCAATTCGATCCGGCTCTGTCGGAAGCGGCGCAAGCGCAATGGTTTCTGTCAGTTTGCGGCTTTCGCGTTCAAAAGCCAACTCCACTTTTTCCCCGTCTGCTTTTCCTGCTATATAGTCGATAAATTCCTGCTGTGATTCGAAGCCATTGCCGTCAATCGACAATACTTGATCTCCTGGGGCAAGCACTTCGTCTGCCGCTCCCCCTTCGAGGACGTTCATCACGAATACCCCATTGTTATTCACTTCATAAGGCTTGCCGGCTTTTTCAAAAGCCACCTGCAGTGCATTTACTTGTGAATCCGACATCAGCTTCAACTGGCGCACATTGTACTCTTCATCGCTCTCATGCGGACTGCGGACTTCTTCGGGCTTCAGAATTTTATAGCCGTCCTGAAATTTTGCAAAAAGATACAGCGCCGGTGTAGCGTTCAGCATCGAAACCGTCATTAAACTTAAAGTGCCTTCGTCGTCTTCGTCTCCTCCGACCACTTCCACTAATGGACTGAGTTCGTATGCGCCTCCCGGCCGGGTAATGTAATAATTCATCTGATATGTGGATGTGAAAATTGCTAAGGCGGCAACGATTACCAATGCAATTAATTTATTATTTTTCATTATGCTGCTCCTTTCCTAATTGGCAGCCAATAACAAAAAGCCACGTTAAACGTGACTTATTGGAATTTCCGCTTTAAGGCTTCTTCTACGGCGCCTGGAACCAATTCACTGATATTCCCGCCATATTTCGCAACTTCTTTTACAATGCTTGAACTGAGGAATGAATATTGGTTATTGGAAATCATAAACAAGGTTTCAATGTTTTCATTCAAAAATCTGTTCATCGATGTGATTTGCATTTCATATTCAAAATCCGAAACTGCACGCAAGCCCCGGACAATCGCATTTGCTTTTACTTCGCTTGCATAATCAATCAAAAGCCCCCCGAAAGTATCCACTTGCACGTTCGGAAACGACTGTGTCACTTTTGAAATAAGCTCCTGGCGTTCACCCACATCAAACAGCGGCTGCTTCGATGAATTGTTCATCACCACCACTTTAACTTCATCGAAAATTGCCGAAGCTCTTTTGATGATGTCTAAATGCCCCAATGTAATCGGATCAAAACTTCCCGGCACAACTGCAATCTTACTCAAATTCTTCTCCCTCTTCCCCTTGAAAACGGTAAATTGAAATAATGGTGGCGCCATAAAGCTCTTTTTTAAACCGCTCGAAAAAAACCGTTCGGTCATCGAGTTCTACTTCTTTGGCATGTTCGCATACGACGATGGAATCCTCTGTCAATATGCCCATTTCGGCTGCCTTGTCCATCAAACCATATGCTTGTTCCAAATGATAAGGCGGATCTAAAAACATCAGGCGGGCCTGAATGTTATTTTTTTTAATCGCTTTAAGCGCACGGTCGGCATCCGTTTTATAAACTTCCGCCTGGTCTGTCAATCGGGTTTTTTCGAGATTCGCCCGGATCGTGTCGACAGCTTTTCGGTCTTTATCGGTGAAAATCACTTTGTCGATGCCTCTGCTTAACGCTTCAATGCCCAGGCCGCCGCTTCCTGCGAACAAGTCCAAAGCATTGCCGCCGTCAAAAAACGGCCCAATCATATTGAAAATGGATTCTTTTACTTTGTCAGTTGTCGGCCTTGTTGAAGTGCCTGGCACCGCTTTCAGCGGAATGCCTTTTACTGACCCTGCTACAACACGCATCTAATCGCCTCTTATTTGCTAAATTTCTTATGAAAAAAATCTGCCTAATGGTAGAATGTTAAATGGAAAGGACGTGACCTAAATGATTCAACGATTTATCGAATTAGGCGAAGGGTATGGAGATCTTTTTGAACTCCGTGAATTGATCACTGTAAATTCTCACCGTTTCAAACACGGGTTTATTTTTGTTTCAACAACCAAGGGAGGACAGCCGGTACTGTCGGTTGCAGCGGCATTTGAGCCGGCCACAGAAGGCGGCTTCATGCCGATATACATATGCCGGGAAGGAATTCCGGAGAACTCAAAGCGCCTCGACTTGTTTGAAGAAACGGTAAAAGGGCTTGGGCATGAGCCAATCAAGATGGATGTAAAGCATTCTTCCGCCTACGCGGAAAAGAAATTCTATTTTAACCACTTGATTGCCATTCTCCGATTAAACCATTACATTCCACCGATGCAATAATTATAAGCCGATCTTATAATCGTACTCTTTGGCTTTATCCGGTTTTGCGTTTTCGTATTCCGTTTTCAGGAACGGCCGCTGCGATTCTAGAACCTGCTTCACGTATGGCAGTTTTGACAATTTGTTTTTTGTGCTTTCAATGACTTCCTGGTCCATATAAAGAACGGCATATTTGAGCCTTCGCGAGATAAAATGGACATGTCCGTATTTTCTAAGCGATTTGGCTTGTTTTAAATGATGGACATAAACAATAAGGCCCTGGCGATCACGCATAACTATCCCTCTTTTCTTACTGATAGAATACCATAGGAAAGAAAAAAGCCGCAACCAGTGAAGCCGAAACATTCGCAGGCTCTTTCTGTACTGCACAGCAACAAAGTTCCCACCATCTGATCCGCTTGCATGTTCAGGATAAAACTAACAATAAATTCTGGAATTCGTTATAATGACTTTAGTTACATTTTCGAGGGGGTAATCCATTCTTATGGGGAAAAAAACAAAAATCGGACTTGCTGCCGTTGCAGTCGGAGCAGCTGCTTGGGCAGGTTCTAAAGCATTAGCAACTCCACAAACGAGACCCGGGAAAGATGTGCTGGACTACGGCCACCCCATTGTCCTGGCACATCGTGGAGGCGGTGCCATTGCTCCAGAAAATACAATGGCGGCATTCAGAAAATCAGCAGAGCTGGGAGTCCACGGATTTGAAATCGATATCCGATTGAGCAAAGACGAAGAAATCCTGGTATTCCATGACGAATACCTGGACCGGACAACAGACGGAGCTGGACGTGTAGCGGATTTGACGCTTAAAGAACTCTTGGAATTTGACTTAGGCTATCATTTCGTTGACCCGTCAGGCAAGACAACTTATCGGGGCAAGGGCGAAAAAGTCGTGCTTCTGCGTGATTTGCTGGAAGAATTCCCACAAATGTTCATCAATATTGATATGAAGGATTCTCCAGAAACTTATGAAGGCAGCTTGGTTCCTTCGAAATTGTGGAGATTGATCGACTCTCTGGGCGTTCATGACCGTGTAGTGGTTACCAGTTTTTATGATGAACAAATTGACCGCTTTAATCTTTATGCCCAAAACCGGGTGGCGATTGGCGCTGGGGAAAACGAAGTGAAAAAAGCGTATACGGCATTCAATAGCCAATTCGGCCATTTGTATAACCCGCGCGCTGATGTCTTTCAAATTCCTGTCCGTTCATCGATGTTCCGGCTGGACCTGCCGCGGTTCATCGCATTTTTATCCAACTTGAACATTCCCGTCCATTACTGGACAATCGACGAACCGGAAGAAATGAAGGCATTGCTTGCTGCAGGTGCACAAGGAATTATCACAGGACGGCCAGATCTGGCTGTCGCCCTCATTAGCGAAACGGAAAATCAAACGCAATAAAAAAATGTGCAACGAAATCGTTGCACATTTTTTCATATATTCTGTTTGAAGTGAAGAAAGTAGGCGCATCCGCTTTTCTTTTCTAGCTGCAATGGCCAGATTCTCGGGTCATAAGCCAGCCTGGCTGCGTAGCAAAAAGCGCCACTTCGCCAGTCCAGCTTACGCCTTTCGAATCTAAACGGCCATTTCCACTTTTCTTGTCCAGCTGCTGCGCCCAGCCTCTCGAGGTCGCTTCAGACTGGTCTGCGATGGCCAAAAGCGCCATCACCGCCCAGCCTTCCAGCGCTTGTCGAGGCTAAACAGGCGCATCCGCTTTTCTCTTTAAGCGGAGCATGAGCAGCCGCCGCCTGTTCCGCAGCTTCCTCCGCAAGAAGAATCGGAAGAGAAGAACGGATTGCTGGAAGGGATTTTCACCGCTTCCGAGACGGATCTTCCAAGAATGAAGCTTACTTGGTCCATCAAGTCCTGCAGTTCATTTTCTGCCAAGCGCAAGGCTGCGATTTGTTCGTTCAAATCCAGCCGGCGCTTGTCAACGCGGATCTGTTTCATTACCCGGCTGTAATCGGGATGGTATTTGCCGAACCTCTGAACTTCTTCATATTGTTCTTTTAGTCTAGCAAACGCATGAATTTCATCAGCCAAACCTTTATCGTTATAAACAGTATCATAAGCTTTTCGGTAAAGCTCGCCCTGTTCAGATTGCAAAATCATTTCGCTTAACTCTTCTGCAGAGTCAGTTATTTGAACCCATTCGTAGGTCATAAACATATGCATTCCTCCTCTACACGTTTCATCATAGCAGAAATTTACCCATTTTCATACATATTGAAAGGACTGGTTTTATGAAAAATTTATCGAAGCAATTTCAGCGTATTGTTGATAACAGCACATTGGAAGACTTGAAAATTTTGGGCGACTTCCTTGAAAATTTCGAGAAAAAGCAGCAAGGCGAATTTAAAACATATTTAAGCGCCAGCTTGAACATGCAGCGGGAAACTGACGAGCATTCGAGTGCTGTCCGCATTCCGAACACTCCTTTTATCCACAATAATATCGACATTCCGCACGGCGGCATCCTGGCTGTTTTATTGGATACAGCGATGGGTACCCTGGCCAGCAGCAAATGCCCCGAAGGCTACGCTGCTGTCACCACCAATATCACCATCCATTACCTCACTGTGGCTGTTGAAGATGAAATCCGGGCAGATGCCCGCATGATACGCCAAGGCGCCCATACGATGGTTGTGGAGGGCAATATCGTGCAGCAAGACGGCAAGCACATCGCCACTGCCACCGGCTCTTTTTTTATCGTTCCTAAAAGACAATAGGTTTATTGATTTTCAGCAGTTGCCGGTTTCTGCTTTAAAAAATCCTGGGTATAATATTTGCCGAATACCCCTACCCCGATTTGATTAAAGCGGCTGGACAATAAAGTGTCCCGGTGATTCGGCGAATTGATCCAGCCATGCACGGCTTCTGCAGCGTCGGAGTATTTAGTCGCCGTATTTTCGGCAGCTTCTTCAAAAACGATGTTGGCATTCGTCAGCCGCTCTTCCAAACTTTTCAATTCAGTTTCTTCTGCTGAGAAGTTCTGTTTCGCTGTATTTTGACTATGTTCTTTTGCCAGCATGCTGACAGCCGGATTTATAGCCAATGGATTTTTTTGGTGGCGCAGGCGATACACATTGGTTAAATCAATAATCTGTTTGGAATTGGCGTCATCGATGGATTGCTGAAGGCCCGAAGACGGCGTAATGGCCGGCAGCAAATCCCCTGAGAACATCATATCGTAAGGCTGATGGCGCACCAATGTTTCAGCGTCCATAAACCGGACTGCCTCGAGTTTCTGGTCTTCCCCGTCGATATAGAGCTGGGCGTAGACATCGCCGAAACTGGCAAGCAGGCGTTTTTTCAAATCGTCCGAACTGAGGTTAAAGATATAAATATTGCTTCCATATTTCACCGTGATTTCGTTTTCAACAATTGTAAAACGGTACAAGTCATCCAAAGTCTGGCCAATTTTATACGGCGCCGGATCAGTTGCAATTCCCGCTGTATAAACTTGTATAACTTTGCCTTCTTTAATGCCGGCCATCAGATAATTGGAGTATGAGGCGTCATAAACCCACCATTCGTATCCGAAGGCGGAAGGTTCAATCCGGGAGGGCTTTCCAAAATCCGCGAGCCAGTCTTTGGAGGGTTTGCCTATATAAGTCGACAGCCCTTCCATCGGCCGTTCCACGTCCATCGGATTTTCTACCAAATCTTGTGCGGGCAATGGATCTTGCGTTTGCGGAGCTTCCAGCATTTCGTTTTCCTCAGTAGGAGAATCGAAATAGAAAAAGACGATGAGAATCACCGATAGAAAAATCATAATGCGCAGCAAGTCTTTCAATCGAACAGCTCCTCAATAAAGTATATATACACAATTATAACAGCCGTGCGCATTCTGACACAATCTAGCCATTGCAACAAGCCGTTTTTTCATCTATTATTAAAGAAGCATTTAGTCAGTTTGATATCGAGGAGGAGATCCTATGTATTTTGAAAATACAGGACTAGAAAACATTCAAGTGGACTTTACTTTACTTGACGACATTATGAGCCGCCATGGCTTAACTAAAGAAGGCCAATGGGACTACGAGCGCGTTACATACGACCGCAAGTTTATTGTCCGCGAAGGCACTTACTATCTACGCGTTTTCGGCTATGCAATCACTGGCGACATTGATGCCGGCGATGCAGTTGTAAAACTGATGAAACCTGTTGTCGGCAAACACTACTACCCACACGGTGTAGAATATGGCGAAAACGAGCATTTCCCAGAGCATTTGGTTAAATCTTGCGCTGAAGTGCTAAAAGCAATCAAAACAGAAATAGCAGTTTTTGAAATTAAAGCATAAGAAAAACCGCAGTTCTTAATTGAACTGCGGTTTCTATTTTTCTAGCGGCAAAATAAGCAGCTATCTATAATCCACTTCAATGGTCAGGCCGCTTATTTTTTGTCGGCCACTTGTTTGTCATTCTTTTCACCTCAGCAAGAGAAGCGGGCATGATTAAAATTGATTTCAAGGTCTAACCTGAAGAACTCTCCTATCAATCGCCAGTTACTAAAATACAGTCATAAAAAAAAGAACCTGGAAAGGTTCTTTTTTTATCCGCCTAAAATTGCCTTGAAAACAGAAGTGGTGTGTCCGCCTTCGTAGATTACGTAAAGCAAAAGGTAGACGACTACACCCGTAATCGCTGTGAAAAACCAGATGACGCTCGTGATTGGGCCAAACTTCCGGTGTTTTTCGAGGCGATTCTTTAAGCCAAGCCAAATCGTAATCAGCCCCATAATGCCGCCGGTAGTAGCGAGACAGATATGGAAAATCAGGAATATGGTGTAGATGAGTTTGTATTCATCAGGTCCCCCGAATGCCGTATTTCCGACAAAAATTGTGCGGGACATGTAAATGATGAAAAACGTCAACGCGGCAGCACCTGCTGCTAGCATTACTTTTTTATGCGCTTCAATGTTGCGTCGGCGAATCAAATTCCAGCCAATCGCTACTAAAACGGCACTTAATACGATAAAAAAAGTACTGATGGTTGGTAATAGCGGCAAATTCATTTAGTAGTTTCTCCTTTGGCTTCTTCAAGCATTATGTCTGTGTAAGGCCATATTCTTACGGTCTTCAATCGTTTTCGCTGTAATTTCATCAGCATTATTATTTTCATTTCTCAGCCATTCATAGAAAACCAGCCACAGGAAAACCGTAAAAATCAATTCCTGTACGACTTTCATGGTAATGCCGCCAGTCCGCTGGTCCTCAAGCGCTGACATATTTGTGAAAAGTTCAGGCCCGGTCAAGCCGAGTTGGGCAAGTGTGCCAGCTGGTACACATAACGCCATGGCTTGTTGCCACGCTTGTCCATCTGTATAAGTAGCATAGAAAGCTGTATCGCTGAAAATGATCAATGCACAGGCAGGCGTGATCAATACACTTAGCCCGAATAAGTACGCAAGCTTTTTCAGCCCATGGAATTTATAAGCGCCTTCCAAATTATTGACAACAGGCCACCAATACAGCATAGCAGAACCAAAAAGAAGGAGGCTGACTGCTGCATGCAATAATGAATTCATTTTTACAAAATCAAAAATTAAAGGAATGTGGTAAAAAGAGAACACCATTCCAAAAATGATGATCGCTAGCATGGGTTTGGTGAATAAATCAAAAACAGGTTTAATCACCGGACGATTGATGATGGAGCGCCATAGCCAGGACGGGATCCCCATAATAATAAGAGGCGGAGCCAGAAGAACCAAAAATGCCATTTGGAACATATGCATGGTAAAAATGATATGGCCCAGCAAATCGACTGGCCCTCCTTTGATTATATACAGTAAAAGCATACCTGAAACAAACAGAAGTGCTTCTTTTTGTTTCAGCGGCTCGCTGTCTTTAAACTTGTCTCTCCATTTAACGGTAACTAAAAAATATAAGATCGTGATTAACACGAGGACTCCCAAGAAGTATGGACTCCATAAAGCCTGAAACCCAAATATACTAATCGGCATGCCAGCATACCTCCTTTTTTCTTAAGTACCCCCATTATATAGTGTGGGGATGGGTATATCAATGAACGAACTATGACAATTGGCGAATGCTCTTTGCATGGACGAGCAGCTATGTAATCGCCAACCAAAAAGCTTGCACATCAAAGCTTAAGCCGCCTATGCTTTAAGCAAGAAAAAACCCCGCTTGCCCAATAAGGCAAGCGGGGTTTTTAATGTAATTACCACCAAACAATTGTTACTAATGCAAGAATCGTGATAAAGGCAACAAACATACCGCTGAACATAAAGAACGCGACCATGCCATGGCCTTTATTGCTCATGTGCATAAAGTGATACAACTGAAGCACCACTTGAACAGCAGCCAACAATAAAATGATTGGCGTAATCAAGTAAGGGGAGAAATCTGCTGCAACTGTCGTAAATGCAATCAATGTCAAGAAAATCATCATTGCAAAAGAAGTCAGTTGGTTGCGCATCTCTTTTGCTCGTTGGCGGCGTACGTATTCGTACTCTGCTTGTGATCTAACATGCGTATGTGTGTCATGTGCCATATTAACCGATCACTCCCATCAAATAGACGACAGTAAAGATGAAGACCCATACTACGTCGATAAAATGCCAGTATAACGCTACAAGGTAGAATTTAGGTGCATTGTAAGTGTTCAAGCCGCGTTTAGCGTTGCGGAGCATCAATGCGATGAACCAGCTAAGACCGAACAATACGTGAGCTCCGTGAGTACCAACCAGCGTATAGAAAGCAGCACTGAAAGCACTATGCGTATAACCGAAACCAAGATGTACGTAATGATTAAACTCATAAATCTCCAAGCCCAGGAATGTCGCTCCAAGTAACACCGTTACCATTAGCCAAGCCTGCATTGCTTTAAAATTGTGGTTCTTCATATGATACATAGCATAAACACTTGTAAGAGATGATGTCAGAAGAATCATCGTCATCGCAAAAACCAGCGGAAGTTCAAACAAATCTGCAGCTGCAAACTCCATGCCGCTTGGCCCTTTGTCTTTCAAAGCCAAGTACGTAGCGAAAAGTGAAGCGAAGGTTACGGTTTCAGCAGCAAGCAAAAGCCAAAAGCCGACAAACTTATTCTTCCCTTCCATTGTAGCCGTTTCAGGATGATCAGGCCATGTTTGTGGGGTATACCTCTTATTTAGATCCATCCATCTTACCCCCTTTAGCGTCTTCGATCAATTCCTCTTTCGAGATGTGGAACCCAAGATCATCTTTCAGTGAGCGTAGCAACATTGAACCGAAAGTGATCAATAATCCCAGAATTAGCACTGGAAGTGGCCAAGATTTATCTCCATCCAGGAAGTAAAGGGCACCAAATGAAGCAACGAACAAACCAAATGACATAATTACAGGAATAATCGAGCCATTTGGCATGTGAATTTCTTCTAAAGGCTCAGCATAAAGCATACCCTCTTTGTTGCCTTCCATTTTTTCAATCCAGTAAGTATCCAAACCACGTACTAGTGGCGTTTGTGCAAAGTTATAAAATGGCGGCGGTGAAGGAATTGCCCACTCAAGCGTACGGCCATCTTCCCATGGGTCATTGCCCACACGCTCATTTTTAACAGTTGTAATTACTACGTTGATCAATAATACGATAACACCGATAGCCATGAACAACGCGCCGACAGAACTGATAGCGTTGAACAAATCCCAGCCTTGGTCAGCGCCGAACGTGTAAACGCGTCGCGGCATCCCCATTAGGCCTAAGAAATGCTGGATAAAGAATGTTAAGTGGAAACCGATAAAGAAGAACCAGAAAGTGATTTTCCCTAATTTTTCATTAAGCATTGTACCAAACATTTTCGGCCAGTACAGGTGTGTAGCTGCAAAAATCGCAAGTACAACCCCACCAACGATAACGTAATGGAAATGCGCAACGATAAAGTAAGAATCATGCAATTGGTAATCCAGAGGAGCAATTGCTTGCATAACCCCTGTTACCCCACCGGCAACGAATGACGGAATAAAGGCAATTGCATAAATCATTGGTGTCGTAAATTTGATGCTGCCTCCCCAAATGGTCAAAAGCCAGTTGAAGATTTTGACGCCTGTAGGGACAGCAATGATCATTGTTGCTAAAGCGAATACCGCGTTAGCTGTTGGCCCTAAGCCAACTGTAAACATGTGGTGAGCCCAAACCATGAATCCGTAGAAACCGATTAGGATGGTTGCAAATACGAGTGCAGTGTAACCAAACAAACGCTTGCGGGAGAAAATGGCAAAGATTTCAGAGAAAATACCGAAAGCCGGCAAAATCAAGATATAAACTTCAGGGTGACCAAAGATCCAGAATAAATGCTCCCAGATGATTGTGTTCCCGCCGTTTGCTACATCAAAGAAGTTTGCCCCAAACATACGGTCGAATACCATGAAGAATAGACCGATTGTCAACGGAGGGAAAGCCAGCAAGATCAGTGCTGAAGCTACAAAAGTCGTCCATGTAAACAATGGCATTCTCATGTAAGTCATACCAGGAGCACGCATATTAATGATTGTAACCAGGAAGTTAATCCCTGAAATCAGCGTACCGAAACCGGAAATCGTTAATCCAAGTGTGTAAAAATCAATTCCGTGTCCTTCTGAAGCAAGTGCAAGCGACGCATAGTTCGTCCATCCTGCATCAGGAGCACCACCCATAAACCAAGAAAGGTTCAGGAAGATACCACCGAAGAAGAACAACCAGAATCCAAGTGAATTCAAGAACGGAAATGCTACGTCACGTGCGCCGATCTGCAATGGCATGACGGCATTCATAAATGCCAGCAAAATTGGCATGGCAGCCAGGAAAATCATCGTAGTCCCGTGCATTGTCAGTACTTCGTTATAAGTACCTGCGCTCAGGAAATCATTTCCGGCTTTCATTAGTTGGATCCGGATCAACATCGCTTCAATACCGCCGATTAGGAAGAACAATCCTCCTGATGTGAGATATAGATGTGCGATTTTTTTATGGTCTACTGTTGTCAAGTAGTCCCATATCATTGCACCGAAGCCCTGTTTTTGAGCAATAGAACTCACAATGTAAACCTCCCTTTTTTTAAACTCCGTTTCTTTTACTCTTCAACGGACAAAGACATCAAGTAAGCAGCAAGTGCATCAAGCTCTTGCTCTGTGAAATCTTTCCCGTCGTTCAAAGATTTAGGATCAGGCATCAAGTTGCCCGGTTTGTATTGTTGTGGATCTGCAATCCATTTTTTAAGATTTTCTTCATTATGTTCCATGAAGCCAGCTACACGGTTGCGGTCGCCGAATGTTGCTACGTTCGGTCCCTGCATAATTCCGCCTTTTCCAGAACCTGAAACTGCGTGGCAAGCGATACAGCCAGCACCATCAGCACCGAAAAGCTGTTCTCCTTCTTGTGCAAGTGCACCTTCAGCAGGAGTCGCTTCTTCTTGCATTGCTGCTACCCATGAATCGAAATCGTCACGGTTCATCGATTTCACTTTGAAATCCATTAATGCGTGGGATGGACCACAAAGCTCAGCACATTTTCCGTAGAAGACGCCGTCTTCAAGTTCTGCTGATTCCTGGTCAAACTCTAAGTAAAATGTGTTTACGTTTTCCGGGTTGGCATCCAATTTACCGCCAATGGATGGAATCCAGAAAGAGTGCTTAACATCAGCAGAGATAAGGTTAAAGTAAACTCTTTCACCTGTAGGAACAACTAATTCCTGGGCTGTCACGATTCCTTGTTCAGGATATTCGAATTCCCACCAGTATAATTTAGCTGTCACGTTGACTGTTAAATGAGTCATGCCTTCCCCATCTTCAGCTTGTACATCCATTGTAGAAACATCCGCTAGATCAAATGTTGAATAAACGGTTGGAACTGCAAGGATCAAAAGCAGAACAACTGGAATCGAAGTCCATAAAAATTCAAGTCTTGCGCTTCCTTCGACTTGTTCAGGGATAAGATCTTCCCCAACTTTTGAACGGCGGAATTTGAAAATTGCCAAAACGTAAATAATCGTTACGACAAGAATGACAAATGTCATTACAGCTGTAGACAAAATCAATAGGTTGAATTGATCTTGTGCTACTCTACCGGCCGGTATCAATGTAGAAATTTCTTCTCTACCGCAACCTGCAAGAAAGACGACCAGTGCAGTCATCAATGCAAAAAGGCGCCATTTTTTGAGCCCTTTAATCATGGCTTTTCATACCCCTCTCTCATTTTTAAAATTTTGTTCTGCAATGTTGGAAACTAGACAAAGACCGCGAAAATGATCATCGAAACAAATAGGATGGTCATATAATTCAACGAATAGATGAACATTGTCTTTGCCCATTTCAAATCATCTTTTACATTGAAGCCCCGAATGGCAAGTACCAGCCAACCGATATTCAGCAATGTCGCTAAGATGATGAAGCTTATTCCGAGATCCATTAACAGGAATGGCAGAGGGAACAGCAGCAAAACCCATGCAAGCATAGATTTCTTAGTGCGGTGGAAGCCTTTGACCACAGGCAGCATCGGAATGCCGGCTGCACGGTATTCTTCAGTGCGCTTCATAGCCAATGCATAAAAATGTGGCGGCTGCCAAACGAACATAATTAAAAATAATGCCCATGCGCCCCAGCCGAGCGTCGGTTCAACTGCAGCCCAACCGATTAGCGGCGGAATGGCTCCCGAAATGCTCCCTACAATTGTGTTGCTGACGTGTTTTCTTTTAGACCACATGGAATAGAGGACTACGTAAGCCAAAATTCCTGCGATCCCGAACAAACCAGCAGAGACAGAAGCAGAGAACAAAAATATTTCGCCTATAACGATGAAAAATGAAGCGAGCGCTAAGACAGCAGACGGCTTAAATCTTCCTGTTACAGTTGGACGCGCTTTCTTACTCGCCATCAGTGGATCGATGTCCATGTCAATGTAGTTATTCATCGCAGCAGAACCCGCTATGATGAATGCAGACCCGACCAATGTATAGACGAGGATGTCCATCTCCTGCAGGAAATGCCTGTCGGAAAACTGAAACGCGAGCCACAATCCCGTAAAAACGGTAATTAAATTGGAATTCACAATTCCGATTTTGATCAACGCTAGAAAATCCTGGAGAAAAGTGGTGGTTTCGGCTGCTTCATGAGTTTCCGCAGACAAAGACCGGCTGTTTGACATATAACCCCCTCCTTTCAAAGTTGTAAGCATATTCCGCTAACCATAACTATATCTAAATTCCAGTTGTTTTTCTACTTGAAACTGAAATTTCCCGATAAAAGCAATGATTTTCATGTAATTTGCCTCAGAAATATGCTCTATTCATCATACCTTAGTGCACTAGTTATTTTAAGATAGAAAAAAATTTGTTTTTGAACAGTTTGTGAAGGTCCTCGTATTATGTCTAAATCTTGAAAGTTTCGGCTATTCCCCATTTTCCGTTGTGTTTTGGAGCGACTTTCGATATTATCGAGTATGCAGGGAACGGACGTATAAATGAGTTTTAACATGAAAAAGTAGGTGACATTCTTGCAACAAGGTAAATATATAAAATGGTTTGCGGTAGCTGCAACCATCGGCATGCTATTGATCCTGCTTGGCGGTGCACTTGTCACCAAAACCGAAAGCGGAATGGGCTGCGGCCGGTCTTGGCCAAGCTGCAACGGTGAATTGATTCCAGAAAAAATCACCGCTGAAGTCCTTATTGAATTTTCCCATCGCCTCGTTACTGGCGCAGTCGGCATCTTAATCGTCGTCTTGGCGGTATGGGCATGGAGAAAATATGGCCATATCCGTGAAACAAAATTTTTAGCCGTCATGGCCGTATTTTTTTTGGTTTTGCAGGCCTTGATCGGAGCTGCACAAGTATTGTGGGGGCAGGGTGATTTCATTCTCGCGCTGCATTTCGGAATCTCGCTGATTTCTTTTGCATCGGTGCTGCTTCTGACTTTGCTGATTTTTGAAGTGGACCGAAAATTCGATGCTGACCGGCTGGTTATTGGACGGAAATTAAGAATTCATACCATTGGAGTTACGCTTTATTCCTATATTGTTGTTTACACAGGAGCTCTTGTACGCCATACAGATTCCAGCTTGATTTGTTCAGACTGGCCGCTATGCCGCAACGACCAGTTCGCTTTGCCAAACAATATGTACGAATGGGTTCAAATGGGGCATCGCTTTGCTGCCGGCATGATCGTATTGTGGCTAGCGTACATCGCTTGGCATGCGTTTAAAAATTACAAAGAACAGCGTGTCATTTACTGGGGCTGGATCATTGCCTTCATCATTGTTGTACTTCAGGCCACCACCGGCATGCTCGTAGTTTTGACCAAATTGAACTTAGTAGTAGCCCTTCTTCACTCACTGCTGATTTCACTCTTGTTCGGATTGCTATGCTATATGATTCTGCTTGTATCCAGAAGCAGAGCCAAAGCCAAATAAAAACAGCCAGCGCATTTTGCGCTGGCTGTTTTTTTAAACTCTTTCCATTTCAATCAGCAAATCGCCGCTTGAAATGCCTTCACTTGCTCCCACGTGGATCTCTTTGACGACGCCGTCAAATGGTGCTTGCACCGTCGTCTCCATCTTCATCGCTTCCGTTACGATCAAATGGTCTCCGCGCTTCACTTTGGCGCCTACTTCCGCTACCACTTTCAAAACGGTTCCCGGCATGGTTGCTGCAATATGGGATTCGTTTTTCATGTCAGCTTTCGGTCTTGCCGAAGCATCGGCTTCCACCGTCATATCCTGGATATTCACTTCACGCGGCTGGCCATTCAGTTCGAAATAGATTGTCCGATGGCCATCTTTTTGCGGTTCTCCGATGGACACCATCTTGATCATCAAGGTCTTCCCTTTTTCGATTTCCACTTCGATTTCTTCGCCCAAGCGCATTCCATAAAGGAACGTCAAAGTATCCAGTACAGATACATTGCCAAACTGCTGATTTGTCACGGTATACTCTTCAAAAACTTTCGGATAAAGCGCGTACGCCAAAATTTCCTGGCTCGTTACCGGGCGCTCCAATCGTTCGAACAAAGTCTTTTTGATTTCATCGAAATCAGCCGGTTCAAGCAATTCCCCTGGACGGACCGTAATAGCTTTGCGGCCTTTCAAGACAACTTGCTGAAGCTCTTCAGGGAATCCGCCGTGCGGCTGACCGATATAGCCTTCAAAGAATTCAATGACCGATTCCGGGAAGTCGATCGTTTCCCCGCGTGTGATGACGGTTTCTTCATTTAAGTCATTCTGAACCATGAACAACGCCATGTCTCCCACGACTTTCGAAGAAGGCGTCACTTTGACCACATCTCCAAACAGCATGTTGACGCGTGAATACATCGCTTTGACTTCTTCCCAGCGCATGCCAAGCCCTACCGCTTTCGCTTGCTGCTGCAGATTGCTGTACTGGCCGCCCGGCATTTCGTGTACATAAATTTCTGAATGTGGGCTGTTCATGCCGCTTTCAAAATCACTGTAGTATTTGCGGACATCTTCCCAATAATGAGACAATTTTTCGATTGACTCGATTTCGGTCCGTACTTCACGCCCGCTGCCTTTCATTGCATAGTAAAGGGAGTTTGCACTCGGCTGTGAAGTAAGCCCTGCCATATTGCCAAGAGCTGTATCAACGATGTCAACACCCGCTTCAATCGCTTTTGCATACAAGTAAATGCCGTTGCCGCTCGTATCATGGGTATGAAGGTGAATCGGCAAGGAAACGGTATCTTTTAATTCCGAAACCAGGCGATACGCGGCTTCCGGCTTCAATAATCCAGCCATGTCTTTGATGGCGAGAATATGCGCTCCAGATGCTTCCAGTTCTTTGGCCATTTTCTTGTAATAATCCACTGTGTATTTATCGCGGCTCGGATCCAGAATATCGCCAGCATAGCAAATGGCTGCTTCTGCCACTTTTCCGCTTTGGCGGACTTCATCAATAGCCACTTCCATGCCTTTGATCCAGTTCAAGCTGTCGAAAATACGGAACACATCAATTCCCGCTTCCGCTGATTTTCGGACGAAATCACGGATGACATTGTCCGGATAGTTCTTGTAGCCGACAGCGTTAGCACCGCGGAACAGCATCTGGAACAATACATTCGGCACTTGCTCACGCAATTTGATCAAGCGCTGCCATGGGTCTTCTTTCAAGAAACGGTAGGAAACATCAAATGTTGCGCCTCCCCACATTTCCATTGAGAACAAATCATGCTGCAAGCGTGCGGTTTCGTTTGCAATCGCAAACATGTCGTGCGAACGAAGGCGGGTAGCAAGCAGCGACTGGTGGGCATCACGGAAAGTCGTATCTGTCAGCAAAACTTCCTTCTGTTCGTGAATCCATTTTGTCAGGCCTTCAGGACCTTGTTCATCCAGAATCTGCTTTGTTCCGCGCGGTGCCGGCACCGTTAAATCCAATTCCGGTATTCTCGGCGCTGCATGAATCGGTTTCTTTTTCTTTTCAATGCCCGGGAAACCGTTGACTGTAATATTTCCGATATAAGTTAACAGTTTTGTTCCGCGGTCTTTGCGGACTGGGAAAAGAAACAGTTCCGGCGTTGAATCGATAAAGCTTGTATCAAATTCACCATTGATGAAGTCCTTGTGGCGAACGACGTTTTCCAGGAACGGAATATTGGTCTTAATGCCGCGAATCCGGAATTCCTGCAGATTGCGGTCCATTTTCGCTGCCGCTTCTTTGAACGTATTGCCTTGAGTAGAAACTTTTACTAATAGAGAGTCATAGAATGGAGTGATGACTGCTCCCTGGAAGCCGTTGCCGGCATCCAGGCGGACACCAAAGCCGCCGCCAGAGCGGTAAACCATAAGTTTTCCGGTATCTGGCATGAAATCATTTAATGGGTCTTCAGTCGTCACGCGCGACTGGATCGCAAAACCGTTCAACGGAATATCCTGCTGAGCCGGAATCCCGATTTCCTCGCTGTGCACTGAATGTCCTTGGGCAATTTTGATCTGCGCATGCACAATATCAATCCCTGTGACCATTTCTGTTATTGTATGTTCGACTTGAATGCGGGGGTTAACTTCAATAAAGTAAAATTCGTCGTTTGCAACTAAGAATTCTACTGTTCCCGCATTTATGTAATCGATATTTTTCATTAACTTTACTGCTGCATCACAAATCTGATTTCTCAGTTCGTTGCTGATTGAATTGGAAGGTGCAATTTCCACCACTTTTTGATGGCGCCGTTGAATGGAACAATCGCGTTCATATAAGTGAATGATATTTCCTTCGACGTCCCCTAAAATTTGCACTTCGATATGTTTTGGCTTGTCCACAAATTTTTCGACATACATTTCATCAGAGCCGAAAGCCGCTTTTGCTTCGGATTTAGCGCGTTCGTAGGCTGAAGCCAGCTCTTCTTCCGTTCGGACGATGCGCATTCCGCGGCCGCCACCCCCAAGAGATGCCTTGATCATTAATGGAAAACCAGCTGTCTTGCTGAATTCTTCCACTTCTTGAAGAGATGCAACGGGGCCGTCTGTTCCTGGGATAACCGGAATATTGGCTGCTATTGCCTGATCGCGTGCTTTCACTTTATCGCCGAACATATCCAAATGCTGAGAAGTCGGACCGATGAAGACAATGCCTTCTTCTTCACAGCGACGCGCAAAATGAACATTTTCGGATAAAAAACCGTAACCTGGATGAATGGCATCTACCCCTGAATCTTTAGCGATCCGAATAATATCTTCAATATCCAAATACGCATCAATCGGCTTTTTGCCTTTGCCGACTAAATAAGACTCATCCGCTTTATAGCGGTGATAGGAACCACTGTCTTCCTGTGAATAAATTGCAACTGTTGGAATTTTCAGTTCCGTACAAGCGCGGAAAACCCGAATTGCGATTTCTCCGCGGTTTGCTACTAGAATTTTGCTAATCGTTTTCACACCGCAGCACACCCTTTACTTTTTCGATTTTTCGAATTTGTGGACCATGGAAACATTCATCAATACTCCCATAGCTAACGATAACAAAATTACCGACGTTCCGCCATAGCTTATAAAAGGAAGTGTTACCCCTGTTAAAGGAATAAGTCCCGTTAACCCTCCCAAGTTAACGAAAGTCTGGATTCCGATCATGCTTGCAATCCCCGCAGCAAGCGTACGGGCAAGCGGATCTTTGGTCGTCATCGCAATCGAAAGGCCGCGCAAGACGATAAAGGCCAGACCGCCAAGCACGAATATCACACCAAGTACGCCAAGTTCTTCTGCAATCACCGACATGATAAAGTCGGTATGCGGTTCTGGAAGATACCCGAGTTTCTGAATGGATTGTCCCAGCCCAAGCCCGCTAAGTCCGCCTGAGCCGATTGCCAAATAGCCGTTGACGATTTGGAGTCCAAAGCCGAGTTCATCTGAAAATGGATTGAAAAAGGCATCAAGGCGCCCTAAACGTTTTTCCGTGAAAATGATGTCCGATGCAAAAAGCATGATCGGGACTATAAAAATTGCACATCCTACTGCAACCCATCCGGCCATCTTTGCAAAAAACTTAATGCTGATGCCGCTTACTGCCATAACCGACAAGCCGACTGCTCCAATAATCATCATTGATCCTAAATCGGGCTCCAGGAATACAGAAAGCAATACCAGAGTCAGAATGATGACTGGCGGAGCAATCGATTCATTTAAATTATTGATATTGCCTTTTTTGTATTTATTGGAGAAGACACCGGCCAAATAGAAAATGATGCCGACTTTGGCGACTTCTGAGGGCTGGATATTGGCAAAGCCCAAATCGATCCAGCTTCTCGCGCCCCCTGCTTCATATCCAATTAAGTGGACAAGTACGAGGCCGATAAAGATGACGGCTAGCACAAGCTTCATCATCCATTTCTTGCCGAAGTATTTGTATGGGAAAATAGAGGCAACTGCAAATGCGGGGAATGCAAAGGCCAAGTTCATCAATTGTTGTATGTAAAAGCGGTTTGGTGCATCATCGTAATAGTTTACGGACCAGGCCATGCTGGCACTGTAAATCATAATGAGTCCGAAAAGCGTTAATGCGATGTAAACAAATAAGAGCGGATAGTCCAAATACCTGGTGTACTTTTTAAAATAATTTTTCATTTCCATACCTCGATTTATCAGTTTAGTAAAAAAACTCAAACAAAGTTCGTTTGAGTTTTAAGTCATTTATTTGTATACGCGTCGTGCAGAATCGAAAGTTTCTTCTCTAGCGTATCCATTAAATTTTTGCCAATTTCACGTTCGATTAACCCAAGCTTTACAGCAAAATCGATTTCACGTGAAAGTCCGAACATTTGTGTATCGAGCACTTCTTCATATAAGGGGCAAGAAGGCAATGTTAAATTATCCATTTGGACTTTAATCAATTGCTCAATTTTTTCGGCATCCGCTTTGAGGAGTTCCAAAGCCTTTACTTGGTAAGTTTGTTCTTCTGTATGTTCCATGAGGACTCCCCCATTTAATGATATTTATCTCTATTAACCTGTTTAAAGTGTATCTTCAAAACGCCAAAATTGCAAGCGTCTATCGCCTTTAGTATTAATCCCTTTAGCAATTAGTGCGGAAAAGGTATACTTATAAAAGATGGATTAAATGATGGAGGGTTTACAATGGAATTTATCGTACCTTTTAAAGGTGAAGTGAAGTTTAAAATCGCACTAGATCCTACTGTCTGGATTTTTGATGACCGCCGGATTGACTTGGATACTTATTTTGATGAAGAGCGTGTTGAAATTGACGAGCTGGAAGAATACAAACGCGGCATGGGCGAACACTGGTCCCGCGAAATCATGGAAGGCGCTACAGTGCCGCAAACGCTGAAAACCGAGAAAAGATACAGCCGCCAGGAAAAAAACGAAATGATTACTGGCACTTACGGCATCAAATTCGCTCCTTTTTTGAAAAATGCAGAGCCTTCTGCTGATGCAAAAAAAGTGGTTTTTGAATCGGCCAACGGCGAGTACGCATTCCCAATAGAAGCAGCTAACGAGCTGATTTTCAAATTCAGTGACAATGGCAAGCCGTTAAAAGAAGACGGCCCTGTCCATGTCTTGCTTCCTGATGGATCCAATCAAGAAGATCCCATTACCCATATTTTAGCGATCCGAGTCGAATAGGAGTGAACCGCCATGCGCGTACAATGTGTAATTTGCGACACCATCGAAGAACTGGTTGACGATACACTCGAAGCCAAACGATTGCGGAATCGGCCGATCCACACCCATATGTGCAAAGCTTGCCATAATCGCATCACAGAAAGAACAAAAGAACGGCTTGCTACCGGCTCTTTCCATTTCTTCAGAAGTTCCCGCAGAATTGAGGACGACTTCTGATGAAGTTGCTAAAAGGCCTGTGGATCGGATTTTGGAGCGGCTTGCTTTTGGGAATTTTACTGAAATGGATTCAAGCCGTTACAGGCGAACAAGTTTATACGTTGTTGCTGAACGTCGACTTTATTCCTTTGATCGGAGGAATCAATTGGTCTGAACCTGTAGAATTTGCTTTCCACTTGGTCATATCTTTGCTAATTAGCATTGTATATGTCTATCTGGCAAAACGGAGACCTTATACATTCGGCCAACTGGTTTTGTTCAGCCTGGCCATGTGCATCCCGTTTTTCCTGCTTTATTTCCCGCTTGCCGCTCTTGCAGTGCGTCGGGATGTACCGGCATTAACGGATAGCGGTGCTATCCTGTACTGGATGTTTGCGCATCTGACCTATGCATTGGCATTGCCGATTCTCTATAAAACCTTTGAACGAAAAAACGCTGCTTCTCAATGAGAAGCAGCGTTTTCGCGTTTTTCACGCCATAGGCGTATTTTGTACAGAATCAGGATCAGTGCGGCAATGACCAATCCTTCTACAACCGGCAGGAAGAAGGCCAAGAATGTCAGCCCCAGTCCACCAGCCAGAAGGAAAAGCGTAATGACCGCATTTTTCCCGAATGATAATTTTTTTGCGAACCCCAGTTTATACACGAAAGCCGACAGCAGGAAGATGACTGCAAAAAGTGCATAGCCTGCAATGGTGTAATTCGGCAAATTCTCATACAAGACTCGGGCTACGGGATACATACTGTCATAGACAAAAGCTTGCTCGTCTCCCACAGATATTACACCCTTCCTAGTTCATTATTCTTCGATGGCAACTTTCTTTTTCTTAGCCATGCGCTCACGTTCGTTTTTATCAAGAATTTTCTTGCGCAAACGAATGTTTTGCGGCGTGATTTCACAATACTCATCATCTGCCAAGTACTCAAGCGCTTCTTCAAGACTCATCAAACGAGCTTTTTTCAATGTAGTCGTCTGGTCTTTGTTTGCTGAACGGATGTTTGTCGCAGCTTTAATTTTAACAATGTTCACTGTCAAATCGCTGTCGCGGTTGTGTTCGCCGACAATCATGCCTTCATAAATTTCAGCCCCGACTTCAACAAAAGCGGTACCACGGTCTTCGATGCCCATTAGGCCATAAGTTGAAACTTTTCCGCGCTCCATGGAAACCAATACACCTTGACGGCGTCCGCCGACGCGCCCTGAAGCAACTGGCTGGTAGCTGTCGAATGTGTGGTTGATGATTCCGTATCCGCGAGTCTGCGTCAAGAATTCAGTTGTGTAACCGATCAAGCCGCGTGCAGGAACGTTGAATACCAAACGGACTTGTCCGCTGCCGTTGTTGATCATATCCAACATTTCGCCTTTGCGCTCACCAAGTGATTCGATGATTGCTCCAGTATATTCTTCAGGTACGTCAACTTGTACACGTTCAACCGGTTCACAGCGAACGCCGTCAACCATGCGTACAATAACTTCCGGTTTAGATACTTGAAGTTCGAATCCTTCACGGCGCATGTTCTCGATCAAGATCGACAAATGCAATTCGCCGCGGCCGGAAACAACCCAAGCATCAGGAGAATCCGTATTTTCTACACGCAACGATACATCCGTTTGTAGTTGAGCATCCAAACGTTCCTGGATTTTGCGTGAAGTAATCCATTTACCTTCTTTCCCGGCAAATGGGCTGTTGTTCACTAGGAAAGTCATTTGCAAAGTTGGTTCGTCAATGCGAAGAACCGGCAATGCTTCTTGATGGTCAGCCGGACAAACCGTCTCACCAACGTTGATATCTTCCATACCCGAGATGGCAATCAAATCTCCAGCTTCAGCTTTTTGGATTTCTACGCGTTTAAGCCCCATGAAACCATGAATCTTTGTAACGCGGAAGTTTTTAACTGAACCGTCAAGCTTCATCAAAGCAACAGATTGTCCCACTTCGATCGTTCCACGGAATACCCGTCCGATCCCGATACGGCCTACATAGTCACTATAGTCAAGAAGTGCTACCTGGAATTGAAGTGGCTCATCTCTGTTATCGATTGGTGCTGGTACGTGTTCCAAGATTGCATCATAAACAACCTGCATGTTTTCTTCTTGATCCGCAGGATCAGATGAGAGGCTTGCAGTACCGTTCATGCCTGATGCGAAAATAACTGGGAATTCAAGTTGATCGTCATTTGCTTCAAGTTCGATGAACAATTCGATGACTTCGTCAACCACTTCTTCCGGACGAGCGAAATCGCGGTCAATTTTGTTTACAACAACGATTGGTTTCAAGTTTTGTTCCAATGCTTTTTTCAATACAAAACGCGTTTGCGGCATACAGCCTTCGTAAGCATCTACTACAAGCAAAACACCATCTACCATTTTCATGATACGTTCCACTTCTCCACCAAAATCGGCGTGTCCAGGAGTATCCAAGATGTTGATTTTAGCGTCTTTATATTGAATCGCAGTGTTTTTAGCAAGAATGGTAATTCCGCGTTCTCTTTCGATATCACCGGAGTCCATTGCACGTTCATCAACATGCTCATTTGATCGGAAAGTTCCGGATTGTTGTAGCAGTTGGTCCACCAAAGTTGTTTTACCATGGTCAACGTGGGCAATAATAGCAATGTTTCTTAGATCATTTCGTAAGTTAGTCATACTTTCACTCCAATATTCTTTTTTCATGTCCATAACTGTGTTAGTATAGCACATATGGGGAGAAAACCCTACGATTTTATTTCAAGCAAACAGTGCAGGAGGAAAAAGTTTGAAAGACATAAAATGGATTTTCGTATTTTATTCATTGGCGGCACTTTTGGCAATGGCAGGAATCGGCGTAGCAGTCGGCTTGCGCAGCATCCCTTTGATCCTTTTGGCGGTATTGCTTCTTTGCGGCATCATGGGCATGGGCTTTAAAAAGAAAAAAGAAATGCGGGAAGCCGGTTTACTTTAATCATGTAAAAAGAGGGTGCGACGAATCGCATCCTCTTTTATTTTAACCGAATATAGTCCGATAACATAATATTGTGTATCGACGGATTGGCTGCGATGAATGTGTCTTGCTTGAGCAAATTTGCGGCTTCTCCTCTGAAATTGGTCATGACCGCCCCTACTTCTCCTGCAATCACGGCGCCTCCCGCAATATCCCAAGGAGACAGCCTCATCGATACATAGGCATCTATGCGGCCGCTCGCCAGGAAGGCCAGTTCAAGTGCTGCTGAACCATAGGACCGCGTACCGCGTACAGTTTGGACAAGCCGGATTGCTGCTTCATGGTCCAAATACCGGTTTGGCGCCAGCCAGCTGGCATTGATGGCGACAATCGATTCGACAATGGAAGTGTCAATCAGCGGCTTCAATTTTTCATCGTTATAATAAGCACCTTCCCCACGCACTGCATAATACAAATCATCATTGACAACATCGTATATGTATCCAAGCTGGCCTGTGCCGCTTTCATAAACACCAAGGGAAATCGCAAAATTGCGCTTCTGATGAACAAAATTCATCGTACCGTCAATCGGATCAAGCATCCAGACAATGCCTTCCAGGTCCTGAATATCGTCGCCAAACCCTTCTTCCCCAAAAATGCGGTGACCGGGATAATCCCGGCGTATCCGTTGAATAAAAAATTGTTCAATTTCTTTATCAATATTCGTCACCAAATCATTGGCATCGGACTTCGTTTCAATCGTAATATCGCTGACAAACGAATTCCGGATGCGATGCCCCGCTTCTTTAATCAATGATTTAATGTATAAATCCATTGCATGCAATTCCATATGCCCGCCTCCTTGTTTCTATCCATTATAACGAAAAAGGCGCCTACTGTCTGTTCACAGTAAGCGCCTTTATGTGATGGTTTTGTCAGAGCGCATGAAGTGCCTCCAGTTCTACATATATTTCGTGGAGCCGTTTTTTGCTTTTATCTGCTCCACGGCTGTCTTTAAGCTGCATCGCATCATACAACGAAGCAAGTTCATAATCAAGTTCAAGCTTCAAGACATTGATATACTCTTTTTCTATTTCGGCTTTACGAATGATTTGAATCATCTGTTTCATAATAAGCACCCCTTTCTCTCCACATTTCGATAATTCAGAATTTTATAATTGCTGTTAATTATCCTTACCCCATTGGCGACTAGGAAAAACTTATTTATACTCTTTCTTCCCAAAGTTCGTTAAAATGAAACCTGTGAATAGACGAAGGAGGAAATAAAATTGACGCCATATTGGAATGAACAGGATTTTGAAGTATTTGATACACCTGGCCTTGAAGCCCGAATGGAACTGCTGATAGAACGGGTGCGCCCGAAATTCGAGGAATTGGGCAGCCATTATTCTTCATTTTTTTCAGCCACAACCGGAGATGAGTTTTTTCCGCATGTAGCGAAGCATATGCGCCGTACGGTAAATCCGCCAAATGATAGCTGGGTGGCTTTTGCGCCGCATAAAAGAGGCTATAAAGCGGTTCCCCACTTTCAGATCGGTTTATGGAACAGCCATGTTTTTATCATATTGGCGGTTATATACGAAGCCCCAAATAAAACGGCGATGGCGCATAACTTATTGGACGAAGAAGCAATTGCCGCTTTGCCGGAAGGTTTTGTCGTATCGGGTGACCACATGAAACCGGATGCGGCTCCATTGGCCGAAATGACAGATGGCGAGTTGAACAAACTGATTGTCCGTCTGCGGGATGTTAAAAAAGGCGAATTTGTGATCGGCCGCCATATTCTAAAAGAAGAAGCCATTAAAATGAGCGAAGAAGAGTTCAAAGAATTTGCTGAAGAAACCTTTGCAGCTCTTTTGCCTGTTTATAAGACCCTCTTACAGAAAGAAAAAATGCCGCAGCGCTGAGCTGGGGCATTTTTCTTTTGTTCTACTATTTATATTAGCAGACTTATCTTTTTTTAATTTTGATGACATCGCTGTCGTTTTTGGCTTTCATTTCTTTGATCACCGGAAAACTGGCGTAGCCGCTTTCTTCTTCAAATTCACGGAAATACGTTTTCTCTTCCGCGATGGAAGGGACGATTTCTTTAAACCGGCGGTAACGCGCCATGATATTGTCCCGTTTGATCCCTTTTTCGTAAGCCATTTCAATTCCCTCGAAAAATGTTACGACGTCAATGATTTCATCTGTTGTCCAGTCGATAGAAAACGGATAAGAATAATCCATCTTTCATCCCTACTTTCATGGTGTAATCGCCCATCTTTTGCGGATTTCTCCAGCTTCGCCGACCATCCGGCCCAGCAGTTCCGCTACAGTCGGCACGTCTTTGATCAAGCCGGTGACTTGGCCGGCCCAGCCAAACCCTTCATCCAGGTTTCCTTCATATATATATCTTTTATTCGCCTCGCCGCTGACATAATTGCGCAATGCTTCATAATTTGGCGTAGCAGCTTCAATTTCAAGAATTTTATCGGTCCAGCTGTTTTTCAAAGTCCGGGCAGGCGAACCGATGCTTTTCTTAATAATAACCGTATCGCTTTCCGTGCTGTCAATCAATGCTTTTTTATAAACTTCTGAAGCATGGACACATTCTCGTGTAGCAATAAAACGGGTTCCCATCTCAATGCCCTCTGCGCCAAGCGCATGAGCAGCCATCCAGCCTCTGCCGTCTCCGATGCCGCCTGAAGCAATGACCGGGATTGAGACAGCGTCCACCACTTGCGGAATCAGTACCATCGTTCCGATGTCGTCCCGCCCTAAATGGCCGCCGCCTTCGTGCCCGACAACCATGACAGCATCCGCGCCTAGCTCTTCCGCTTTTTGCGCTTGGCGCCTCGCTGCGACAAGCACCAATTTTTTAATCGGAGTGCCTTTCAATTGATCGAAAATCGGCGTCGGATTTCCTCCGGTCATCGATACGACCGGCACATTTTCTTCAATCGCCACTTCCAGCATGTGTGAAAATGCCCGGCCGTGTTCGCCAATGGCAAAATTGACGCCAAATGGCCGGTCTGTCAATTGACGCACTTTCCGGATCTCCTCCCGCAGCATTTCCGGAGACGATAAACTCATGGCCGTAATCTGGCCGAGCCCTCCTGCATTTGAAACGGCAGCCGCTAATTCCGCATATGCCAAATATGCGAGCCCTCCTTGAACAATCGGCAGCTCTGTCCCCAATAAGTCTGTTACCCGTGTTTTAAAATTCATCTAATGTATTCCCTCCCCTTCATTTTCTGTATTCGATAGAACCACCCGAATTCCTTTTATTTTTATAGTATAGCTTTGCGCAACGTGCTATAATTCTTCTTGTTTTCATTTTTATAAAGTGAGGTGGGTTACCATTGTCTCAATTAGAAACTCCGTTATTCGATGCGCTCCTAAAGCACCGTAACCGGCACCCAATACAATTCCATATTCCTGGACATAAAAAAGGGCAAGGCGTCGATCCGGCTTTCCGGGAATTTGTCGGCGATAATGTTTTATCCATCGACTTAATCAATATTGCACCTTTAGATGATCTTCATTCACCGAAAGGCGCCATTAAACAAGCTCAAGAATTGGCTGCCCAAGCATTCGGGGCCGATTATACGTTCTTTTCCGTCCAAGGAACAAGCGGTGCCATCATGACGATGATTTTAAGCGTCGTTGGCCCGAATGACAAAATCCTGGTTCCGCGAAACGTCCATAAATCAATTATGTCCGCTATCGTATTTGCCGGCGCGATTCCGATTTTTATCCATCCGGAAGTTGATACGGAGCTGGGCATTTCCCATGGCATTTCAGCTGAAGCTGTTGAAAAGGCTTTGGCAGAATATCCGGACGCTAAAGCCGTGCTCGTCATCAATCCGACGTATTTCGGCGTAGCAGCTGATTTAAAACGCATCGTGGACATTGCGCATAGCCGCGATATTCCCGTATTGGTCGACGAAGCACACGGCGTCCACATCCATTTCCACAAGTCGCTCCCTGTATCCGCGATGGCTGCGGGCGCTGATATGGCGGCCACTTCCGTCCATAAACTGGGCGGCTCCATGACGCAGAGTTCAGTATTGAATGTGCGTGAAGGGCTGGTTTCAGCAAAACGCGTCCAGTCGACGCTTTCCATGCTGACCACCACTTCCACATCGTATCCGATTCTGGCGTCGCTCGATACAGCCCGCCGACAGCTGGCGATCCATGGCTACGATTTGATCGACCAGGCAATCCGGCTGGCGCAGGATGCACGCAAGCGGATCAATAAGATCCCTCATTTATACTGTGTCGGCAAAGAGATTTTAAATACGTCCGCTACCTACGACATGGATCCGACGAAACTGCTGATCAGTGTCAAAAACCTGGGCATTACAGGCCATCAAGCAGAAGAATGGCTGAGAGAAAATGCCAACATTGAAATTGAATTGTCCGATCTCTATAACATCCTTGCCTTGGTGACAATCGGGGATACGCGCAAAGAGCTCAATCTTTTGATTAACGCTTTGCAGCGGATGAGCAAGGCGTTTGAAAGCGAAGCCGCTATCATTGAACCAGCGGTGCTGCTGCCGGATATTCCGCGGCTTGCCATGACGCCAAGAGATGCTTTTTATGCCACAACGGAAGTCATTTCCATCGAAGATGCGGTTGGCCGCATTTCGGCTGAATTCATCATGGTTTATCCACCAGGCATTCCGATTTTCATCCCTGGAGAAATCATTACGCAAGAAAACATCAATTATATCGATATGAACGTGAAGGCAGGGCTTCCGGTCCAAGGGCCTGAAGACGATACGTTGAAAAAGCTGCGCGTCATAAAAGAGCAGCAAGCGATTCGTTAAAATACAAAAAAGGCCAGGGAGTTTTTGACTCCCTGGCCTTTTTCTCTATTTTACACCTTCTATTTCAGCAGGTTCGATAAAGGAATACCCTTTCGCTCGTAAGCCTTCAATAATGCCGGGCAGTGCTTGGGCTGTCCATTCCCGGTCATGCATCAGCAAATTCGCGCCGTTCCGCAGCAATTCGGTATTTACCATGACGTCTGTCAAAGCAGCAGCATCCATGTATTGTTTTTCCCAATCGTAGCCATATGTCCAGTTCATCAGCAGCATGCCTTCCTGCGCAACCAATGCTTTGCTGTAATCTGTATTCGAGCCGTTTGGCGCCCTGAAAAACTTTGGCTTTTCTCCAATTATCTCCTCGACTGCTTCGCTCAGCGATAAAATTTCTTCCTGCTGCTGCTCTTCGCCAATCGTTTTTAAATTGTTGTGGTTATAGGTATGGTTGCCAATAGCAAAGCCCATCTCGTGAATTTTTTTCAGGTTCGCTTTTTCTTCATCGCTGTCCAAAAAATGGCCGTTGACAAAGAAAATGGCTGGCACGTCCAGTTCTTTAAGAGCAGCCGCCATTTCTATGGAATGGTCTGCCGGTGCATCATCAATCGTAATCAATATAGCTTCTGCAGGGGCATCACCAATCGGCTCGATATTCCACGTCGCCGGATTGAGGCGATATTTTGGTTCAGCTGCCAATTCAGCAGGTTCTTCCGCCTTCTCTGCCGGGACTTCCGTCTGCACCACTTCAGTTTTTTCTTCTGGATCTTTTTCAGTAGTTTCGGGAACGGCCTGTTCAGTGTCAGGCGTTTCTTTTTCCTTCTCCGGCTCGGCATTTTCTGCATTGCAGGCTGTTAAAAGAGCCAATGCGGCAGCCAGTAGAAACCATTTCGTATGTACCATGTTTTCTCTCCTATCCATTTTCTTCATTGAACAAATTTTACCATAAGCGGACAACAGAAAAAAGAAGCCCTGCATAAGTAGCTGCAGGGCTTCTTTTACTATTACTTAATGATATGGATTGGAGTTCCTAGAGCTACTTCTGCAGCTTCCATAGTAATCTCAGCCAATGTCGGGTGAGCATGGATTGTCATCGCGATATCTTCAACTGTCATACCTGCTTCGATAGCAAGGCCAAGTTCAGCGATCATATCTGATGCGCCAGCTCCCACGATGTGAGCGCCAAGAAGCAATCCGTCCGATTTACGTGAAACCAATTTCACGAAACCATCTGGAGCATTCAATGACAATGCACGGCCGTTTGCGCCGAATGGGAATTTAGCAGCAGTGATTTCAAATCCTTCAGTTTTCGCTTGCTCTTCAGTTAAACCGACGCTTGCAAGTTCCGGATCTGTAAAGCATACTGCTGGAATTGCCAAGTAATCGACAACTGATTTTTCTCCTGCAATCGCTTCTGCAGCTACTTTGCCTTCGTATGATGCTTTGTGCGCCAATTGAAGACCGGCAACAACGTCACCGATTGCATAGATGTTCGAAATGCTTGTACGGCATTGTTTGTCGACTTCGATCAAACCACGTTCAGACATTTTAAGGCCCAGTTCTTCAAGACCCATTTCGTCTGTGTTTGGACGGCGTCCAACAGTTACCAAAACATAATCCGCTTCGATAGTTTTTTCTTCGCCGCCCGCTTCATAAGAAACAGTAACGCCGTTTTCTGATTCTTCAACGCCTTTAGCAGACGCTTTTGTAATCACTTCAACGCCTTTTTTCTTCAAGCCTTTTTTAACGATTGCGGTCATTTGCTTTTCAAATCCAGCAAGAATATCAGGTGCGCCTTCAAGGATCGTTACATCTGACCCCATGTTTGCGTACGCTGTTCCAAGCTCAGTACCGATGTAACCGCCGCCGATTACGACAAGTTTTCCAGGTACTTCCTGAAGGTTCAACGCTCCAGTCGAGTTGATGACGCGTTTTGAGAATTTAAAAGTTGGAATTTCTACTGGACGTGATCCTGTAGCAATAATCGCATTTTTAAATTTGTACGTCTGTGCTGCGTTTTCAGTGATGACACGGATTGAAGTATCATCAACAAAGTAAGCTTCACCGCGGACGATTTCCACTTTATTGCCTTTAAGCAACGATTCTACGCCGCCCGTCAATTTATTCACAACGCCGTTTTTGAATTCCTGCGCTTTTTCGAAGTTCAAAGAAACTTCTTTAGCGACAACGCCCATAGCGTCCGAGTGCTGCGCTTCTTCAAAGCGGTGACCTACTGAGATCAAGGCTTTTGAAGGAATACATCCAACGTTCAAGCAAACGCCTCCGATGTATTCTTTCTCAACGATTGTTACTTTTTGTCCAGTTTGCGCTGCACGGATAGCTGCTACATATCCGCCAGGGCCTGAACCGATGACGAGCGTGTCTGTTTCGATTGGAAAATCTCCTACTACCATAAGTTTTACGCCTCCATTAATAGTAATTCAGGTTGACTCAATAAACGCTTAATGTGATTTAACGCATGCTGCGCTGTTGCTCCATCAATCATTCGGTGATCGAAGCTCAATGATAATGCTAACACAGGAGCGGCAACAATTTCACCATTTTTAATTACAGGTTTTTCAGCAATGCGGCCGATTCCAAGAATGGCAACTTCCGGATGGTTGATAACCGGCGTGAACCATTGCCCGCCAGCTGAGCCGATATTCGTGATTGAGCAAGAAGCGCCTTTCATTTCAGCAGGGCTTAGTTTTCCATCACGGGCTTTAGTCGCAAGCTTGTTAATTTCATCAGAAATAGCAAAGACGGACTTGCGATCAGCGTTCTTAATAACTGGCACCAAGAGGCCTTTTTCGGTATCAGCAGCAATTCCGATGTTGTAATAATGCTTCTGGATTACTTCGCTGGTTTCATCGTCGAACGATGTATTCAATGCTGGGAATTCACGCAGCGTGCTGACTAGCGCTTTGACAACGTACGGCAAATAAGTAAGTTTGATTTCTTTTTCTGCTGCAATGTCCTTGAACTTTTTGCGGTGAGCAACAAGTTCGGTTACATCGACTTCGTCCATCAATGTTACGTGTGGAGCCGTATGTTTTGAATGAACCATTGCTTTCGCAATTGCTCTGCGCATTCCGGACATTTTCTCGCGTGTTTCCGGGAATTCGCCTTCTGGAAGCGGAGCCGCTTTCGGTGCAGCTTCTTTCACTTCTTTTGCTTCTTCCTGTGGAGCCGCTTGCGCTGTTTCTTCTGCAGCTGGTGCAGCGGCTTGCTGTTGGCCTCCGCTCAAGAATGCTTCAACGTCTTCTTTCAAAATGCGGCCATTATTGCCTGAGCCGGATACTTGTGTAATATCGATCTCTTTATCACGTGCAAATTTGCGGACTGAAGGCATTGCAATTACGCGTGCATTCGGGTCCTGCGAAGTTGTTTGAGGCTGGGCGCCGGCACCGGTTTCACCCGATTTAGGCTGTTCTTCTTTAACAGGTTCTTTTTCTACGTTTTGAGCAGATTCGGCCGTACCGGCTTGCACTTGCTCTTCCGTTTTCTGTTTTTCTTCCGGAGCAGCAGTTTCTTCAGTGCTTCCGCCTTCGTTGTCAGCTGCATCATCACTTTCAATGCGAACTAATACATCTCCAACTACAGCTACTGTTCCTTCTTCAACAATAATTTCAACGATTTTGCCAGTAACTGGCGACGGCATTTCAACAACCGCCTTATCGTTCTGCACTTCAAAAAGAATGTCATCCTCTTCGATTGTATCTCCAACTTTGACAAACCATTTTACAATTTCACCTTCATGGATACCTTCTCCGATATCCGGCAAACGAAATTCAAAAGCCATTAGTTTCACCCTTCCTTTTACGCAACTTTTAGAACGTAAGAACTTTTTTCGCTGTTTCTACTATATCCTTCGAGTTCGGAAGCCAAACTTGCTCCGCCTGCGAGAATGGGAAGATTGAATCTGGAGCAGCTACACGAAGTACCGGTGCTTCCAGGCTCAAAATAGCGCGGTCCATGATTTCTGCCACTACGTTTGCAGCAATTCCCGCTTGTTTTTGTGCTTCCTGTACAACCATGGCACGGCCTGTTTTTTCAACAGACGCCACAAGAGTTTCGATATCCAATGGCTGAATCGTGCGAAGATCGATCACTTCTGCAGAATACCCTTCTTTTTCAAGTTCTTCAGCAGCTTTCAAGCTTTCTTGCACCATTGCGCCATAAGCGATGATGGAAATATCTTTCCCTTCGCGTTTGATGTCTGCTTTGCCAAGTGGAATCGTGTATGATTCTTCAGGCACTTCCTGGCGTCCAGAACGGTAAAGCTTCAGGTGCTCAAGGAAAATAACCGGATCGTTGTCGCGGATTGAAGAAATCAATAATCCTTTTGCATCGTAAGGCGTAGATGGTACAACCACTTTTAATCCTGGTTGTGAAGTCATCAATAATTCCAAAGAGTCAGCGTGCATTTCCGGTGTATGAACACCGCCGCCGAATGGAGAACGGATGGTAACCGGTGCATTCAAGCTGCCGCCGCTGCGGAAACGCATACGTGCCAATTGCCCGCTGATTGAATCCATCACTTCATAAACGAAACCGAAAAATTGGATTTCTGGAACCGGACGGAAACCTTGTAATGCCAGACCAATTGCCAAACCGCCGATGCCGGATTCTGCTAGAGGTGTGTCAAATACACGGTCTTCCCCGAATTCTTTTTGCAACCCTTCAGTCGCACGGAAAACTCCGCCGTTATTGCCGACGTCTTCTCCGAAAATCAGAACGTTCTCATCGTTTTGCAATTCCAATCTGAGAGCGTCCGTAATTGCTTGAACCATAGTCATTTGTGCCATCGCTTACTTCGACTCCTTCGCTTTGTAGATTTCCAGCTGTTCCTGCACATTGAACGGAACATCTTCATACATAATTTCAAGTAAGTTTGTTACTGTTTGTTTCGGTGCGCTGTCAGCTTTCTTAATTGCTGTTTTGATTTCATCTTTAGCGCGCTCGATTACTTCATTTTCTTTTTCTTCGTTCCATAAGCCTTTTGCTTCCAAGTATTTGCGGAAACGGACTAATGGATCTTTCTTTTCCCATTCGCTGTCGATATCAGAAGTACGGTAGCGTGTTGGGTCATCCCCTGCCATCGTATGCGGTCCGTAGCGGTAGCAAAGTGTTTCGATCAAAGTCGGCCCTTCGCCTTTCACTGCGCGCTCACGTGCATCACGAGTAACAGCATAAACTGCCAATGGATCCATACCGTCTACCAAGACGCCTGGAATACCTGCGGCAACAGCTTTTTGAGCAATTGTTTTAGCAGAAGTCTGCAATTCACGCGGAGTAGAAATTGCATACTGGTTGTTTTGCACAATAAAGATCGCCGGTGCACGGAAAGCACCTGCAAAGTTGATTCCTTCGTAGAAATCCCCTTGTGAAGAACCGCCGTCACCTGTGTAAGTGATTGCGACTGATTCTTTTTTGCGTTTTTGCATACCAAGTGCGACACCAGCTGCCTGGATGTACTGGGCACCAATGATGATTTGCGGCGGCAAAATATTTAAGCCTTCAGGCATTTGGTTCCCCATGAAATGTCCACGCGAGAACAAGAAAGCCTGGTGAAGCGGCCAGCCGTGCCAAATCAATTGAGGGACATCACGGTAGCCCGGCAAGATGAAATCATCTTTCTCAAGAGCGAAGTGGGAAGCCAATTGTGAAGCTTCCTGTCCTGCAGTCGGTGCATAGAAGCCGAGACGGCCTTGGCGGTTAAGCGAGATTGAGCGCTGGTCAAGAATACGCGTATAAACCATGCGGCTCATCAATTCTTGAAGCTCCTCATCTGACAACTTCGGATCTGCCTCTTCATTGACAATGACGCCTTCTTCATTAAGAACTTGAACCATTTCAAACTTTTCTTCGATTGCATTAAGCGTTTCCACTGGATCGAACTGCTGTGATTTTTTCGCAGCCATAAAAGCAACTCTCCTTTATCTGTATTAAAATTATTATATTCAATTAGTAATACAATTGCATATTCTAACTCAGTATACGTTAGATGATTTGCTCGGTCAATCATAGCGAACCTATATTAAACAAGCATTTTTTGCCATTAAGAAATGACAGATCTTAAAAACTGTATTAGTGCATGATTGATAGCTGTATTATAAAACAGCCCATAAATCCTGCTTCTTTTATAGCACAGAAAAAAGCGGCCGCATCGGCCGCTTTTTATTCACTCTCTTTCAAGTTATCCACAATTTGATTTTTCATTTCGTTGAATTGTTCGGTGCTGTTATTAAATGCTGTAACAGCGTCCTGAACGGCTGTGTTTTGTTCATTGACTTCCAGGGCTTTTTCCTGCATCGTCTTAAGCTCTGTTTCTTCGTCCATCAGCATCGTGTACAATTCCTGCTGAAGGCCGTTCAAGGTTTCGTAGGCTTCCGTAAATTGGCCGTGGGCATCAAACCGTTCCTGCATTTTCTCTTTCAAAGAACCTAGCTCTTCTTTCAGCTGAGCATCATCCGTTTCTGCAATAACCGTATCGATTTCTTTGAAATTTTCCTGGGCATTGCCCATGGATTCTTTTTCAGCTGCCAGAAGTTCCAGCCGTTCTTGTGCTGAAGCAATTGCTTCTTCCGCCTGGCTGTCCACTTCGTCTTGCTGTTCTTGCGTTAAAGCCATGATTGATTCAAACAATTGCTGTTCGTCTTTTTCCAGCTCTTCCATCTTTTTTTGCGTTTCCCGATACTCTTTTTCAGCATCGAATGTATCATTTAATACAGCGTCCAATTGCTCTCCTGCTGCCGGGCCTGAACATGCACTCAAAAGCAGCACACTTGTAAAAATACCGGCTGAAACTATTCTTTTCATGCCAAACCCTCCTTAATGCCTAAATCAACTATAATAGCTGATTTTGAAAAACACAACCGGCGGCAACGGCTTTTTTCTTTTCCCAGCATGGCGGATTGCGCTATACTTACATACAGTGGTTTTTAATGAAAGGATGAATACTCTTGATATTGATGAAAGACATTATACGCGAAGGCCACCCTACTCTCCGGGCACGTTCAGAAGAAGTTGCCTTTCCGCTTTCCGAAGAAGACCGGAAACTGGCGGAAGACTTATTAGAGTATGTGGTAAATAGCCAGAACGATGAAATGATAAAAAAATACGATTTGCGCCCCGGTGTTGGAATTGCAGCGCCGCAGATCAATGTGCCAAAACGGATTTTTGCATTGCATTTCGATGAAACTTCCGGCGAGAACTTGAGCCTGATTGCCATCAACCCGAAAATCGTCAGCCATTCCGTTGAACGCTCGTATTTAGCAGCCGGCGAAGGCTGCCTTTCGGTTGACCGGGCGATTCCAGGCTATGTTCCCCGCTACGCACGCGTTACCGTTAAAGCATTTGATATAGAAGGCAAAGAATACAAAATGCGCTTGAAGGGCTTGCCGGCCATCGCTTTCCAGCACGAGCTCGACCACTTGAACGGCGTTATGTTCTTCGACCATATCAATCCGAAAAATCCATACGCCGAAATTGAAAATGCCATAGCAATAGGAAGAGACTCGGATGAATAATCCGAGTCTCTTTTTTTAAATCAATCCAAGCTGTTTAAATGCTTTGGCAAGGCCGTCGTTGTCGACGTGATCGGTCACGTGAGTCGCTACTTGTTTGACTTCTTCTTCGCCGTTGCCCATTGCCACACTGACCCCGGCAATTTCCATCATCTGCACATCGTTCAGTCCGTCTCCGAATGCTATTGTGTCTTCAATGCCGTGGCCTGTCGCTTTGATCAAGTGCTTGATGCCGCTCGCTTTGCTTCTGCCTCCCGGCGTAATGTCACAGGAAACCCGGTGCCAGCGCACGAATTCCATATTGCCGAATGTTTCATGGTATTGCTGCTGATCCGCTTCTTCACAAAACAGCAATGCCTGATAAACTTCATGCTCCAAATGGAAGTCTTCAATCATCGCAGGGTGTGGAAATTTCAGGCTTTTGATGCCTTCGTCAATATCCGGGTGGTAATCGATCGTGGACACCATGCGTTCATCTGTCAGAAACACAATGGGATGGTCACGTTGTTCCGCGTATTCCACGATTTTGGACAAAGTTTCGGTATCCAATGCTTCTTTATGTATAAGCTCCCCTTTATTGACTACATATTGTCCATTGAACGTAATAAAGGTATCGATATTCAACTCACTCAACACCCGCTTAATCATGAAAGGGCCTCTGCCTGTTGCAATTGCCAGTTCGTGTCCATTTGCGCGCGCCTGGATCAAAGCGTCTTTAGCGCTTTGGGGAATTTCTTTTTTCGAATTCATCAATGTGCCATCAATATCCAACAACAATAATTTACCCATACATCATTCTCCATTCTATTTTTTTTGCGCCTAAATCGGCTTCATTCTTTACATTTATCAGAAAATACAGTATAATACCCTCAAGGAGTGAGATAGCCATGCTGAAACTGAAACGTATTCGGAGAAGACTGCTCAGACAGCTGAACGGCATTATGAACAAAAAGAAAATCGCTTGACCTTGTTTAGCCCTTCTTAATAAATAGGAGGGCTATTCTTTATTTTAAAACAATGTCATGATAATATAAAGAAAGTGATTTTAATTGAACGTGCAAAAGGAGAGCAAAATATGATCTTTAAAGTATTATACCAAGAAAACCGTGCAGAGGTACCAGTTCGCGAAAACACAAAGAGCCTCTATGTAGAAGCATCAACCGAGCGTGAAGTCAGATTCCACCTTAAAGACCGCAATTACAACATTGAATTCATTCAGCTGCTTGAAGGAAATCACCTAGCTTACGAACAAGCCAGCGAGAATTTCAAAGTTGAGAGTTTGGACTAATTATGAAGTTTGTAAAGAATGACCAGACTGCTGTATTCGCCCTCGGCGGACTAGGCGAAATCGGCAAAAACACGTATGGTGTCCAATTCCAGGATGAAATCATCCTGATTGACGCCGGCATTAAATTTCCGGAAGACGATTTGCTCGGAATCGATTACGTAATTCCGGATTATACTTACCTCGTTAAAAACGCAGATAAAATTAAAGGGCTGTTTGTCACTCATGGCCACGAAGACCATATCGGCGGAATTCCTTATCTTTTGAAAAAGATTAATATTCCGGTGTACGGCGGCAAACTTGCTTTGGGCTTGCTGCGCAAAAAATTAGAAGAACATGGTTTGCTTCGCCAAACCAAAATGATTGAAATTGAAGAAGATGACGTGATTAAATTCAGAAAAACTTCCGTCAGCTTTTTCCGTACGACCCACAGTATTCCCGATGCTTTTGGCGTAGTTGTCAAAACGCCGCCCGGAAACATTGTGCATACAGGAGATTTCAAATTCGATTTCACTCCAGTCGGCGAACCTGCCAACTTGTTAAAAATGGCCCAAATCGGCAGTGAAGGCGTTCTGTGCCTGCTTTCAGACAGCACGAATGCTGAAGTTCCCGACTTTACTATGTCGGAACGCAAAGTCGGAGAATCAATCAAGGACATCATGCGCAAAGTTGATGGCCGTCTGATTTTCGCCACTTTCGCTTCCAACATCTATCGTTTGCAGCAAGTAACCGATGAAGCTGTGGCCCAAGGCCGCAAAATCGCGGTTTTCGGACGAAGCATGGATAATGCCATGACCATCGGCCGCGAACTTGGCTACATCAATGCTCCGGAAGATGCGTTTGTCGATACACAGACTTTGAATCGCCTTCCGGCAAATGAAGTGCTTATTTTATGTACCGGTTCCCAAGGTGAACCGATGGCTGCCCTTTCCCGGATTGCCAACGGCACGCACCGCCAGATCCAGATTCAGCCGAATGATACAGTCGTCTTCTCGTCTTCCCCGATCCCGGGCAATACGAGCAGCGTAAACCGCACCATCAACTTGTTGTTCCGTGCAGGAGCGGATGTTATCCACGGTTCGTTGAATAACGTCCATACTTCCGGCCACGGCTCACAGCCTGAAAACAAATTGATGCTGCGCTTGATCAAACCGAAATTCTTTATGCCGATCCACGGCGAATACCGGATGCAAAAAATGCATGCCCAATTAGCTGTAGATTGCGACGTTCCGGAACAAAACACGTTCATCATGGAAAACGGCGATGTTCTGGCACTTGGCCAGGATGAAGCTTCGGTTGCCGGCCGCATTCCTTCCGGCGATGTTTACATCGATGGCAGCGGAATTGGGGATATCGGCAATATCGTCCTTCGCGACCGCCGCGTCCTATCCGAAGAAGGATTAGTGATTGTTGTAGTCAGCGTCGATATGGAGAAAAATAAAATGGTCTCCGGACCGGACATCATTTCACGCGGGTTTGTCTATATGCGCGAGTCCGGCACCATGATTTATGAGGCTCAGCAAATGCTGAACCGCCACCTTAACAAAAAAATCCATGGCAAGAATACCGAATGGACAGAGTTGAAAAACGAAATCTCTGATGTCCTGGGACCGTACTTGTATGAAAAAACAAAACGCCGTCCAATGATTTTGCCGATCATCATGGAAGTCTAGAAAAGTGAAAGCGCCTGTCTCAGTCCTGACAGGCATAAGCCGGCCCTCCGCAGTGGTGTTCTTTACCACAGCGGAGGGTTGGCTTATGACCCGAGGGATTAGGCGCTGCAGCTAGACATTAGAAAAGTGAAAGCGGCCGTTAAGGTTCGGCAGGCATAAGACGGTCCATCGAAGCGGTGTGTTTTTACCGCATAGATGGGCTGACTTATGACCCGAGAACCTGGCCGCTGCAGCTAGAGACTAGAAAAGTGAAAGCGCCTGTCTCAGTCCCTCTGGGCTGCAGCTAGCCGTCAGAAAAATTTTAGTGACCACAAACTGAAAAAGGAAGCTCCGGAAATTCGGAGCTTCCTTTTTTATGCCCAAAAAACCCGTCCGCTCCAGGAGTTCCTGAAACGGACGGGTTTTCATTTTCCCGGTGTTTAGTTCAATACTTTTTTCTCGAAGCGATTAATATCGGCGTCTGAACCGATAATAATCAGCACGTCTCTCAGCTCAATTTCCATATCGGCCTGAGGCGACACAAGAATTTCTCCGTCCCGCTTGATGGCCACAATGTTGATGCCATACTTTGCCCGGATATCCAGTCCGATCAATGTCCGCCCTGCCAGTTTATCATTGGCCTGAATTTCAGCAATGGAATGTTCATCGGACAGCTCCAAGTAATCCAACACATTGTTGGACAGCATATTATGGGCAATACGGATGCCCATGTCGCGTTCAGGATGCACTACTTGGTCGGCGCCGATTTTGCTCAGCACTTTGGCATGGTAATCATTCTGTGCCTTAACGGTGATTTTTTTAACGCCGATTTCTTTTAGCATCAGCGTAGTTAAAATACTCGCTTGAATATTTTCGCCGATGGCTACAATGACATGTTCGAAATTACGGATGCCAAGCGACCTCAGCACCGATTCGTCGGTCGTATCCGCCACAATAGCCTGTGTGGCAATCGAAGCGTATTCATCGACCCGCTCCGTATCTTTATCGATCGCCATGACATCTGCGTCTTGTTCGATCAGTTCACGGACAATGCTGCCGCCAAAACGCCCAAGGCCAATGACCACAAATTCTTTTTTCATATGAATCCCCCAAATCATCTATTGGCATTAGTTTATCACATTCAGCCAATTTGGATACATGCCATAAAAAATCCCCGCTTATCTGCGGGGATCTAGTGGCCGTTGCGGCCGTCTTTCGCAATATTCACAGCTGTCGTCGCTGCATTTCTCTTCACGCCATTCGTTGCATGTTGAACAATAGCTTGCATCAAATTCATCATCAAAGGTCAATGCGGACAAACATGTATGGCAATACGTATGGACATCCATCCAGTTGATAAATTTTTTGTTTGCCACTAAGTAAAGACCTTGTTCGTCCTGTTTATAATTCATAATAGAAGATTTCTGGATAACACGATTTTTCGGATCCAAGAAAAAATTCATTTTGCCATTCACTATTATCACTCCCACAGTATTGGTCGGGCTCGTTCATTTTTATTTAAATTCACTTTATTGGTTGGATAAGGAAAATTAATATAAACCAAAGCTTTTTTACCATTTCTTTATAATAGTAAATACTCATGGCAAAAAGCAATAGATACGATTAAAGAAATCAAAATAATTATTATATCTTGTATCCTAGCAAAGATTTTGTATAATAAAAGATGTTGTTTGTAAACTTAAAATCTATTTTAACTAAACTTTCATTTCTAACAGTTTACTTATACTAAATTGAATCGGGTGGAAAAGCATGCAAATTGGAACTAAAATCAAACGGCTTCGCTTGAAAAACGGATTAACACAAGAAGAGCTGGGCGAACGTACAGACCTTAGCAAAGGTTTTATTTCACAGCTGGAAAGAGATTTGAATTCCCCTTCGATTGAGACCTTATTCTCCCTTCTGGAAGTTCTTGGAACTACACCGAGAGAGTTTTTCGATGACTCCGATAAGGAAAAGAAAGTGGTTTTTACGACAAATGAACACACCATCCATACCGACGAAGACATGGGCTATGAAATCGACTGGCTGATCACCACTTCCAATAAGAAGGAAATGGAGCCTGTTTATCTAACCTTACAGGAAAAAGGCCAATACAAACAGTTTGAGCCTTCTCTAGCCGAAACATTCATCTATGTGTTGGAAGGGAAAGTACGGCTTCTGCTGGGCGACGAGGAATATTTGGCGACAGCCGGAGACTCGCTCTACTACGAAGCGTCTGATCATCACCAATTAATCAATGCATTTAGCGGAAAATCCGAAATGATTATTGTCGCTACTCAATCTTATTTATAAACCAGGAGGTATCGTATGTCTGACACACCTATTATCCGCTTTGAAAACGTCACCCAACAATACGAAGGAGCCGGAAACGTGCTCAGCAATATTAGCTTTGAATTGGAACGAGGCAAATTCTACACACTGCTTGGCCCGTCTGGCTGCGGGAAAACAACGATTCTTCGGCTGATCGCCGGATTCATCACACCGACTACCGGCGATATTTACATTGAAGGAAAAAAAGTCAATCATTTGCCGGCAAACGAACGTCAAGTAAACACCGTTTTTCAGGACTATGCCTTATTCCCTCATTTGAATGTTTTTGAAAACGTAGCATTCGGACTTCGCATCAAGAAGCTGAAAAAGGCGGAAATTGACCGCCGCGTCAAAGAGGCTCTGGAATTTGTCAACTTGAAAGGCTACGAAAGCCGGGAAATCCAGGAAATGTCCGGCGGCCAGCGTCAACGAGTTGCGATTGCCCGTGCCATCGTCAACGACCCGGAAGTGATCTTGCTCGATGAGCCATTGTCGGCGCTTGATTTGAAATTGCGCACTGAAATGCAGTACGAATTGCGCGAATTGCAGCAGCGTTTAGGCAAGACCTTTATTTTTGTCACTCATGACCAGGAAGAAGCACTGGCGATGTCGGATGAAATCTTTGTTATGAACGCAGGAGAAATTCAGCAAAGCGGCACGCCGATCGACATTTACGACGAGCCGATCAACCGCTTTGTGGCTGACTTTATCGGTGAATCGAATATCGTTTCAGGCGAAATGGTCGCCGATTACCGGGTCCGGTTCGCCAACAAAGAATTTGACTGCGTGGATGCCGGTTTAAACCCGAACGAAAATGTAGAAATCGTCATCCGTCCGGAAGATCTTGAAATTACAACCGTAGCCCACGGCAAAATGGCTGTGACTGTGGATACGCAGCTTTTCCGAGGTGTCCATTACGAAATTTCCACCTTGGATGAAGCTGGCAACGAATGGCTCGTGCATTCGACTAAGAAAGCGGAAGTCGGTTCGCTGATCGGTTTGGCTTTTGACCCGGAAGCGATTCACGTTATGCGCTTGAACGAAAGTGAAGATGCATTCGATGCACGGCTTGAAGCATACGGAGAAATGGCCAATGAAAAATAATTCCCGTCCGCTTTATATGGTTCCTTATTATCTGTGGATTGCGCTTTTTGTAGTTGCTCCCATCGTCTTGATCGGCTATTATTCATTTTTGGACTTGGACGGCAACTTCACGCTGGATAATTACCAGAACTACTTTTCTTCCGTTTACTTGCGGCTGACCTTGAGTTCGTTCTGGTATGCGTTTCTAATCACATTCTTTTCAATCCTGATTGCCTATCCGACGGCTTATTGGCTGACAAAGACAAAACATAAGCAATTGTGGCTGCTGCTCATCATCATCCCGTCTTGGATTAATTTATTGCTAAAAACGTATGCGTTCATCGGCATCTTTGGCTTGTACGGCCCTGCCAATAAATTTTTAAGCACGATCGGCATAGGCGAACAGCAAATTCTTTTTACCGACTTTAGTTTCATTTTCGTTTCAGTTTATATCTTTATACCGTTTATGATTTTGCCGATTTTCAACTCACTCGACAAATTGAATCCCGCGCTTATTGATGCTTCACGGGATCTCGGAGCTTCTTCCTGGATGACTTTCCGGAAAGTGGTCTTCCCGCTTGCAATCAATGGGGTGAAATCGGGAGTACAGGCTGTTTTCATCCCTGCCCTGTCTCTATTCGTGATCACGCGCCTGATTGCCGGAAACAAGGTCATTACACTGGGAACAGCGATTGAACAGCAGTTCCTCGTGACTCAGAACTGGGGCATGGGGTCCACCATTGCCGTATTCCTGATTTTATTTATGTTCATTATTATGATGGCTACGGGCCAGAAAGATAAAGGAGGCGCTGAACATGAGAAAGTTAAGTAAACTGGGTAAAGTCTATTTGGCGGCCGTCTTCTTTATCTTATATGCCCCGATCTTTTATTTGATTTTTTATTCGTTTAACAGCGGCGGCACAATGTCGAGCTTCGACGGTTTTACGCTTGAGCATTATGCAGCGGTTTTTAACGATACGCGTCTCATCATCATTTTGATGAACACCGTCATTGTCGCATTGTTGTCGTCGTTGATTTCGACGGCGATCGGTGTTCTTGGCGCCATCGGCATTGTGTTTCTGCGCAACCGCAAAATGCGCAATGCCGTGCTGTCGCTTAACAACATCCTGATTGTCAGCCCGGATGTCATCATTGGTGCTTCGTTCCTGATCCTTTTCACCATGATTGGCGTCAAGCTCGGTTTTGCTTCCGTACTGATTTCACACATCGCATTCAGCATCCCGATTGTCGTCATCATGGTTTTGCCGAAACTCCAGGAAATGAGTTCCAGCTTAATTGATGCCGCAGCGGATCTTGGGGCATCCAAACGTGATATTTTGACGCGCGTCATCATCCCGTATATCAAGCCCGGAATTTTCGCCGGATTTTTCCTGGCGCTTACCTACTCACTTGACGATTTTGCCGTTACGTTCTTTGTGACGGGCAACGGGTTCTCCACTTTGTCTGTTGAAATTTATTCCATGGCACGCGCCGGCATTACATTGACGATCAATGCCCTTTCTGCTTTAATCTTCGTGGTGACGCTCGGGCTGGTGGTCGGCTATTACTTCTTTAATCAGCGGGCGCGCACCGTTGGAACAGGAGGCCAGTAATCATGAAAAGCATCATCCAAACAAGCATTGCTATTTTAGTTGTTTGCGCGCTGCTGTTATACGGCGTATCAGCGCTGGAGAAAAGCTCTGCGACAAGCGGCGGCGGCTCCATCACGATTTACAACTGGGGCGAATACATTGACCCGGAACTAATCACGCAATTTGAAGAAGAAACGAATATCAATGTCGTCTATGAAACATTCGATTCGAATGAAGCGATGATGACAAAAATTGAGCAAGGCGGCACTTCCTACGATGTGGCCATGCCTTCCGAATACGCTATCGAAAAAATGAAGGAAAATGACCTGTTGATTCCGATTGACCAGGAAAAAATTCCAAACCTGAAAAATATCGATCCTTACTTTTTGGATTTGCCATTCGATCCGGGAAATGAATATTCGATTCCTTATTTCTGGGGAACTGTTGGCATCGCCTTTAATCCGACGCTTCTGGAAGGGCAGACTTTTGAAAGCTGGGATGATTTATGGGACCCCAGCCTCGAGCAGGAAGTCATAATAGTGGATGGCGCCCGTGAAGTCATCGGCATGGGTTTGAATAGTCTTGGGTATTCCCTCAACTCGCGCGATGCGTCCGAACTGCGGGAAGCCACCGACAAATTGAAAACCTTGGGGCCGAACATCAAAGCCGTGATCGGCGATGAAATCGTTGAAATGATGCGCCGGGAAGAAGCTGCAGTCGCCTTGACCTGGTCCGGCCAGGCCGCAGATATGATGTTCGTCAATGAAAACATCGATTTTTCCGTTCCGGAAGAAGGTTCGAATCTATGGTTTGACAATATGGTCATCCCGAAAACTTCCAGCAACGTGGATGGTGCCCATGCATTCATCAACTTTATGCTGGATGCAGAAGCTGCCGCACAAAACACGGAATACGTCGGATACTCGACGCCGAACCAAGCAGCTATAGCCTTAATGGACCCGGAAGTGACAGGCGACGAGCGCTTTTATCCGCCTGAAGAGCTGCGCGAGCGCCTCGAAGTCTATGAAAACTTGGGACTTGAAATGCTTGGCATTTACAACGAATTGTTCCTCGAGTTTAAAATGGATATGAAAAATTGACAGGCAGATTATTCTGCCTGTTTTTTTCTTGGATTAGCGGGTATTGTAATTAGACCCGTATGTGATAAACTTTTAGACACACGAAATAATAACGAAAGAAGGACAATATATGGCCGCAAAGTCAAATAAATTTGCTTTATATGTATTGATGTTCAATATGTTTATTGCAATGAGCGGAATCGGATTGATCATTCCAATCATGCCGGAATACTTGGATACATTCGGAGTAGCCGGCCAGGCGCTTGGCACGTTGATTGCCACGTTCGCTTTAGCCCAGTTTCTGTTCTCCCCGCTTTCCGGCCAGCTGTCAGATAAATACGGCCGCAAAAAACTGATCATCTTCGGTTTAGTCATTTTCGGACTGTCCCAATTGGTGTTCGGTTTAGCCAGCCATTTATGGATCCTTTACCTGGCACGCTTTTTCAGCGGCCTCGGCGCAGCGTTTTTGATACCGCCGATGATGGCGTTTGTTGCGGATATCACAACTTTTGAAGAACGCGGAAAAGGGATGGGCCTGCTCGGCGCCTCCATGTCACTCGGCTTTATGGTAGGCCCGGGATTCGGTGGATTTTTAGCTGAAGTCAGCCTTCAATTCCCATTTTATGTTGCCACTACTGTTGCCATCTTGGCCGCCGCTATTTCTTTTATCGCGCTGCCGAATGTGGCGCCGACCGTGCCGGCTGTTCCGCCTAAAAATGAAAATTTGCTGCAGCAGCTAAAACGTTCAGTCTATACCCCGTATTTCGTCATGCTGCTTGTCATGCTCATTTTTGCTTTCGGCCTGGCGAACTTCCAGTCGACCATCGCGTTGTATGTAGACAAGAAATATAACTTCTCGCCAAAAGAAATTTCTGTTTTGATTACCGTTGGCGGTTTCGTCGGGGTCATTGTCCAAACGTTCGTCATCAACTGGCTCTTTAAGCGGTATGGCGAAATGAAAGTTATCCTCGTCAACTTGCTGATTTCAGCCGCTGCCATGATCGGTGTGCTATTCGTCCATACATTTTGGACAATTTTGCTTGTGGCCACTATATTCTTTACAGCTGCATCGCTCTTGCGACCGGCCATCAACACCTTGATTTCAAAACTGGCCGGCACCGACCAAGGCTACGCTGCCGGTATGAACAACGCCTATATGAGCCTGGGCAATATGATCGGCCCGGCATTAGCCGGCATCCTTTTTGATATTGATATGAGCAGCCCATACATTTTCGGAGCCATCATTTTGATCACTTGCTTCCTGATCGCCAACACTTGGTCTTCTAAAAAACAGCAGCTGCTTGCAGCCAGCAGAAGTTAATTAGAAAAGCGGAAGCGCCCGATTAGCTCCGACAAGCGCTGGAGGACTGGGTTGTGATGGCGTTCTTTGCCATCACGGACCAGGCTGAAGCGACTCGAGGGGCTGGGCGCTGGAGCTGGACAACTAAGAAAAGCGAAAGTGCCTGTTCAGCCCCGACAAACGCGAATAAAGACAAAACAAAAAGCGAAAAAGAGATCAACTTCTCTTTTTCGCTTTTATTAATTGCCCGATCGTTTGATCAGTTTGTTCCGTTTCTGCTTTCTTTTCTTTTTTCCGGCTCGGCATTCTTAGCCCGAACCGGCGAATGGTGATATCTGCAAAAAACAGCAGCATCGCTAACAGCAGCAGAAATTGCTGAATCGGTTTTTGGCTTCCGCTTTCATACGGAATGTCCCGCATGGCTTCGTCCAGGGATTTAAGAACCTGTCCTCCGCTTCGCTCAGCAAGCGTTGTGAGCAACGGCAGATTCGGATTGCTGATTTTGTATTCAGCGCCGTATGGCACCGTCAGGCCTGTCCTATAGGATGCCCCGCTTTCATTGGAAATACTGAAGAACACTAAACCCGGTTCTGCGTCCATCGTGACTTCAATTTCCCCGGGTGCAACCGGTTCGCTTTTCAGCGGCACTTCATTCCCTTGTTCATCAACCGCTGTGACATTGATGATGGCTGATTTTCGGGAAGGGTCTTCAATGGCATAAACGCCTTGCTGTTTTGCGGTGACCGAGAAAGGAATTTCGGCGAAAGACGGCAGCAATTCGGACACGGTACGGTTCCAGAAAGCCGGCCAGTTTTGCCAGGATTGGAAGTCTCCGCTCCAACCTCCGCTTCCGGACGTGTAGGCGATGGTTTTTCCAAGGCCGTAATTCCAAGTCGCGAGCACCGGATCTTCTTCTTCGCTTTCAAGCGCAACAGACGCTGTGCTTTTCGCAGTTGTTGCAATATAGGCGTTCATTTGCGGCACTCCCGCATTGAACAAATCGTTCCAGCGGCTGTTGTAAACAACCGGATGGAACGGTTTGTCGACAATATAAGTCCGCGACATCATGATTGTCTCTCTCGACAAAATGGCCGGAATGGTCGTGGCATCGGTGACATCGTAATAGCGGCCGCTGCCAGTCATTGCCAGGCTTTCCAACAGATTTTTATCTGCGTCACCGCCGATGGAGACCGTCGACAAGGTGACGTTTTTGTCTTTGCCGTCTTCAATCAAGCTGTCGTAATCGTTTGAAGTCGCTGATTGGCCGTCCGTCAACAAGATGATGTGCTTGCGCTGCAATTCCAAATCTTCCAGCTGGCTATAAGCTTCTTCCAAAGAGCGGTAAATTTCTGTTCCTCCGCCAGGTGCCACGGACAGAATTTTATCGGCTGCCTCTTTTGGATCAGCCAGTTTCTCGGTCGGCACGATTTGCCATGGCTGGTCGTCAAAGGCAATGACGCCGACTGTATCGTCTTCGCGCAATAATTCCACGGAGCGCGCGGCAGCTTCTTTCGCCAATTCCATTTTGGTGCCGGCCATGCTGCCCGACCGGTCCATGACAATGACCAAGCCAAGCGAAGGCAGTTCGTGCTTGCCTTTAACTTCCATTTCAACCGGCAAAATTCGTTCGATCGGCGATTTGAAATAGCCGCCAAGGCCAAAACTCTGGTCACCCCCGACCATCATAAAGCCCATACCGAATTGCTGGACGGCCTGCTCGATCACCGCCATTTGCTGGCTGCCGACCGATGTACCGGAAACATTGTCGAAAATGACGGAATCGTATTGCAGGATGGACGACAAATTCGCCGGCAGCTGATTAGCCGCAATGGCCGTAACGCGGATGTTTTCCGTGTCCAACACTCCGGGAATCGGGCTCGTCTCGCTGCCGCTGACCACCAGCACTTCCGGGTTGCCTTCCACTTCGGTGATGCTGATCAAGGCATTGTTTTCCAGGAACGCGTCCCCCTCAAATTCCAGCCGGGCTTCGTATTTCGCCATGCCCTCTTCAAGTGCGGGATACGTATAAGAGAATAAATTCTCCCCTTCTACAAGCGAAATTTTCTGCCGGTCAAATTCTTGATCATTTTGAGAAAACACCAATTGCCCCGTCGTCTCCCTGTCCGAATCGATAGTGACAGAAAACGCTTGTGCTTCTCCTAAAAAGGCATCTGCAGGCGTCTCAAAACTGACAACGGCTGCATCATTTTTCTCTGCTTGTTCAAGTGGCAGGACGTCAATTTGGATCCGGTCCCGGTCCAGCCGGTTCAAGCTTTCAAGAGCAGAAGCCTGGGTTTCATTGCCGTCTGTCAGGACGACCAGCCGCGTGGCCAAATCCGTATCGCCGCTATTGGCAGCCAGTTCAATTGCCCGGGCAAGATTTGTATGGCGCCCATCGCCCTGCGCCTGTTCTCTCGGCAGCGGTCGCGGCTCTTTCGCAACCGGCAAAAGCGTCTGGAAATCTTCCGCGAAAGTGTAGACCCCTATGTTTTGTGAATCTTTCTTATTTGAAATGGCTGTTTCAATTGCGTCGGCTATTTCTGCTTCCAAGCCTTCCATTGAAGCAGAGCGGTCCATTAGAAAAATAATTTGTTCTTCTTGCGCTGGCTGGTATGCAGCCGGCTCTGCCAGTGCAAAGACCAAAAGAGCAACGGTCAAAAAGCGTATGGCGTAAACAAAGCGATAGAGTGGGGCATACTTTTTAAAGTTTCGGTAGCCGAGCAGCCCAAAATAGGCAATGACCGGTACAAGCAGCCAAAGCCACAATGGATTATCTAAGCGCAATTCCACGTCGGTACACCTCCCATTCCGCCACCAGCAAAATCAGAATGAACAACAAAATGCCTGGTACGAGAGAGAAACGGACGGTTTCTTCTTCACTCGCTGCTTGTCCGATTTGATAAGCCGCTCCCGTTTCAAGCGTTTTTTCTTCATTGCTCAGCTGAACAATCATTTTCAAGTTTTCACTGCCGCTCGCTACATCATAGATGCCGGGTTCAGCAGGTGCGATAAAAGGCCCTTCTCCTTCAAGATAGGAGGCCATGTAATTGCTTCCTTTAAAGATTTCCCATTCCCCTGAACCGGAAGCAAGTGCTACAGAACGGTGTTCGTTCGGCTGGAAAAAGCCGAGAAAACTTTCACTTCCTGCCAATTCATTGACTGCGCTCCATAAAAATAATGGAAACGAAGGGCTTAGCGGCCAATCGGTGGACTGGATATCTGCCAGGACAATCAGGTCCCCTTCCGGCGAAACTTGGATAAAGGGTTTGCCGTCGATTGAGGCAATGGTTTCATAGTTTTCAAAAGCCGGATAGAGATGCGAAACGTAAACTTCTTCAAGTTCGGCGTAGGTGAATAAAGGATGGTCCGTTGTTTCAATTTGTCCAGGTGCTTCGCTCGCTGTTTCATCGTTTCTGCCCATCAATAAGACAGGTGCATCCCCGGCCAGCAGCTCTGTTTTGTTAGTGACGATCGGCGCGCCTTTTCGATTTGCCAGTTGGTCGGGAGCGAGTGATGTTACTTTCATGCCCAGCGAACTAAAGCCGCTAGCCACCAGTTCGTGGAGGCTGGAATCAATAAAAATAGCATCGATGGGCTGCTGCATATAAGAAGCCATGGCATTGTCGGCCTTATAATCATCATCGATTGTTAACGTTGCCTCCCATAACTTTCCTGCTGGCAAGCCTTCTACAGGCGCCAAAATTTCTTCTTTCGGTTCCAGTTTGATAGCCGATTCTTTTTCTATTTCTCCATTTGATAAGCGCAGGGCGCCAGACATCGGTTCGCTGCTTTCGTTGACCACTTGCACGATTGCCCGTATTTCCCCTTCTGTTTCCGCCAAACCGAATTGGCGGATCGACACATTGCGCAACGGCTCGTCGATGCCGTGGACCGCATACACCTGATCAGTTTTGCCTGCTAAAGCCGTTCGGTCAAGAGCGTCCGTAAAAATGTGGATTACGGTTGATTCGCTGTCGACCAGCGTTTCTGCAAACAGCAAAGTTTGTTCCATCTGGGCATTTTCATAACTGACTTGCAGTTGTTCTATCGCTTGTTCCAGCACTTCAAGATCCCGTTCATCCCGTACCAGGACTTCCGGGCTTTGGCCGGTTTTCACGATTGTCACCGGTTTTCCGCCTGTTTGCTGCAGCAACCCGCCTATTTTTTCTTTTTGCTGTTCAAAATGGCTGGGACTTCCGGCAAGCATCGTTGCCGAAGTATCGACCACAAATATAAACTCATTGCCTTCAAGCGTATCCGAATTGAAGTAAGGCTGGAGAAGGCCTAATACACAAAGCAAAAGGGCTGCTAATTGAAGATAAAAAAGCAAATGGTGCTGGAGTTTTTTCAGATAAGGGGAAGCCTGAATTTCTTTCATCGTTTCCTGCCAGAACAATGTCGAAGAAATGGGCTGGTCTTTGTATTTCTTCCGGAAAAAATAATACAAAATGACTGCAAGCGGCATGAATGCCGTCCATATCCATCCCCAGTTTTCAATTCCCATGCCGCTTCACCTCATTCAATCCAATTTTTCCGTGCCAATTGTTGAAACAGGACGTGCTGAATGCCTTCTTCGATGTCAATCTGCATATAATGAACCCCGTGCTTCGCGCATAAAGATTTCAATCCTTCGGTGTGCACGTTCCGTTTATTTAAATACGTCTGCAACGACTGATTGGTCATTGTCACATTAAAGGCGTCTCCCGTTTCTTCATCAATCAAACGTATATCGCCTTTAAAATTCGGCATCCGTTCTTCTTCAACCGTCAAATGCAAAAAACGGACATCGTGCGAAAAGCGCGGCACTTGCCGAAAAAAAATCTGCCAGTCTTCCAGCGGCTCCAAGCCGTCTGAAAGCACAAACAATACCGTCGAATCTTTGGCCGCATAGAAACTTGCATCTTTTGCAAACGATAATTTCTCAGGCTGCGGCAAATTCGATATAAAATGCTCATACAGTTTTCGGGCTGATTTCCCTTTTTTCCGAAACGGCGCAATGGCCGATTGGCCCGCAGAGACAGTCAGCCGGTCATCATGGCTCAACACCATCAACCCGAGTGAAAAAGCCAGTTGCTTGGCAAACAGCCACTTTCCTTCCATCGACTTTGAACTGTCGATCAAGAGATGGACGCGCATTTCCTGTTCATCCAGAAAACGCTTAATGTAAACACGGTCGGTACGCGCATAAACATTCCAATCCACATGGCGGACATCGTCCCCTGGATGATACTCCCGGAAATCGGAAAAATCCAGGGACGAACCAAAGCGGGCAGAACGGTGAGAGCCTTTGTGGTGTCCGCGGATTTTCGATTTGGTGGCAACGGAAAGACGTGCAATCCGTGTGATCCAGTCTCCTGGCAGACCCAGTTCCGTCATTTCAATACGCCTCTTCCGGCACCGCTCGCCACTAAATCAATCAGTTCATCCGTGCTGATGCCCGTCGCTTCTCCTTCATAATTCAATAGGAGGCGATGGCGAAGAACCGGTTTCGCCACATGTTTCAAATCGCCGATGGACACATGGTAGCGGCCTTCAGTCAATGCGCGCGCTTTTGCCAAACGGATCAAACTTTGCAGTCCCCGAGGTCCGCTGCCGTATTGAATAAACTGCCGCACCGGCTCGTACTCGGATTGCGCAGGATGCGTATTTTGAATCATATCCACCGCGACCATCAAAATATCTTCTGCAATCAGAACCTCTTTCACCATTTCCTGAGCTTCGATCAAAGCAGCCGTATCCATCTTTTTCTGCAAACGGATGGAGAGCGAACCTGTCGTCCGCCTGCTGATTTCGGCCAGTTCTGCACGCGTCGGATAGGCCACAAGGATTTTGCATAGAAAGCGGTCCATTTGCGCTTCCGGCAAGGGATAAGTGCCTTCCATTTCAATCGGGTTTTGGGTGGCCAACACAAAAAATGGCCGCGCCATCTTTTTCGTATCGCCTAAGATGGTCACCGTCTTTTCGCCCATCGCTTCAAGCAAGGCGCTTTGGGTTTTCGGCGTCGCCCGGTTAATTTCATCGGCAAGCACCATCTGGTGAAAAATCGGCCCTTCCCGGAACGTGAATTGCTGACGGCCATCGGCATCCCGTTCAATCAAACTGGTCCCCGTAATGTCAGTCGGCATCAAATCAGGGGTAAACTGAATTCGTGAAAAAGATAAATCAAGCACTTCGGAAATTGTGCGGATCAGCATCGTTTTGCCGAGCCCCGGCAAGCCTTCCAATAATGCATGGCCATCTGCCAAAATCGCATAAAGAGAAAACTCGATCGCTTCTTCCTGCCCAACGATAAAATGGCCAATTTCTTCTCGCACTTCCTGCAAACGTCCGCTCATTTCAGTGAATTGTTCCGGTTTAAACGTCATATCATCCCTGCTTTCTATTGTTCTGATTCAATTGAAGAAAAGTACTGCTCGACCACTTTTTGCAAATCCGGAGGCAATTCCAGTTTTTCGGCACTGGAGAAATAAGAATCCGAATACTGGCCGACTACGTCTCGATACGGGCGGACTTCTCCGCGTTCAGCAGGGACAACCGCTTCCTGTTCATCCGCCGCTTCTCCTTCTCCTAACTCGCCGCTGTCTACTTCCGTTTCTCCTGTCCCTCCGATTCGGGAAGGCACTGTCAAAAGTTCTCGGTTGCCCTGTCCAGTTCCGGCACCTTGTCCTTGTCCCTGTCCATTGCCTTGACCCTGACCTTGTCCTTGTCCCTGTCCATTGCCTTGACCCTGGCCTTGACCCTGTCCTTGGCCTTGACCCTGTCCTTGGCCCTGTCCTTGGCCTTGACCCTGTCCTTGGCCTTGACCCTGTCCTTGACCTTGACCTTGGCCTTGACCCTGTTCTTGCCCCTGTTCTTGGCTCTCGCCTTTTCCTTGGCCGGTTCCAGGCTGTCCAGAGGAAGTTGCGGCATTCTCGCCGTTGCCGGTTTGCGTTTCTGCATTTCCGGCTTTTGCCGGGTCGCTATTGGCGATGGTGCGCTGCAACGGCAAATTGACGGGTTTCCCCATATTGCTTAGGGCCGTTTGGGTTTTCCCGGCTTGTTCAGCCAGCTTGTCAGCAGCCTCTCCCCGTTCTTTGCTTTCCTGCTGTGCCGCTTCCCCTTTACTTTCTGCTAATTGTTGTTTTTGAAGAGCCAGCTCTTTCTGCTTTTTCACCACTTCTTTTAACGCCTCTTCAGCTTTTTTGCTTTCCGCCACTTTTTCTTGCAATTCCTTCATCTCTTTTTTCAGCGGTTCGGATTTCGCCTCTTTTTCAATTTTTGCCACTTGTTTTTCAATCTGGCTGATTAAATCCAGTTCTTTTTCCGTGTCTTTCGCTTCTTGCTGCAGCGTGCTTGGGAATAAGAGCAGCAAACTTAAAACAACAGCAGCCGCTAACGAAGCCAGCAGCCATTTGCTAAGCAGCCACTGGCGCGGTTCTTGTTTAAATAGCTGATAACTGTGCGGCAGCATTTCTGCGGTTTTATTCACAAGTGCAGTTGCCAGTTCACCTGAGCCTTCTGTTTGCCAAGCCGTGAGCAGCTGGTTATGCGGAGTGAACCGGTCGAGCTCGGTGACCGCTTGATGCTGGTCCGGCAGCCTGCGCATGGAAAATGCCAGCCCCACCACTAATGCCACTGCTCCGGCAGCATATGCATAAAATTCATAATAAGGAAGCATAAACAACCGTGACAGGAACAGCAGCAGCACGGCTGCTGTCAAGCCGATCAACAGCGCTTTTTGAAGCGATTGGCTGATGTGCACACTTTTCAGTCGTCTTGCGGCTCGTTGGACAAAGCCGGCAATGTCCCGGTTGTTCACGTAAATCCCTCCTTATTTGTATTTAGACATATTGACGCGCAAACGCTTAACCGCCAAAAATAGAGCTAGCGCTGCAATGAATAGATAAAATATTAGATAGCCAACCCATAGCGGCAAGGGCACTACGGTCATGTTCTGAATTTCCTGGGCATAGGCCGGCTGCAGCAATGTAAACAGGACGACCGCCGGATTTATGCTCGCCCAAAAGTAAGTGAAAGGGGAGAACGTCGGCGTCGTGCTGCCAAATTGCGAGATTTGTGTCGATATGATCATGAAAAATCCGGTTGCAGCCGTCAGGAATATCATGGTGCCGTAAGTGGCAATCATGGAAACGATGGTTTTCCGGATAATTGTCGAAAACACGATGCCGATGCTGCCGATCGTCAGCAAAGTCAGAAAATAAAACAAAAAGATGATCGCAATCTGGCTTGGCGATACGCCGCCGTATAGAAACACCAAACTATAAATTGGCAGCCCCGCCACAATCATCAATAACAAAAAAGCAATAGAAGATGACATTTTTCCAAAAATGATTTGAAAAGAAGTCTGGGCTGTCGTCAGCAAAATATTCAAGGTCTGTTTTTCCCGTTCGGTGCTGATGGCGCCTGCTGTCAGCCCTGGCGTAATAAACAGGATCAACCCCAGCTGGATATAGGTCATCATCATAAACAGCATAAAACTTTCATCTGGACGGAAAAACCCGCTGCCGGAAAAAGTTGTGGTCATAAAAATAAAGCCAAATACAAAAATGCTCATCGCGATTAAATAAAACAGGATGCCGGTAAAACTTTTCAAATTGCGGAACCGCAATTTGATTTCTTTGATCAATACCGGATTGGCAAGAAGTGCTTTCACGAGGCATCTGCTCCTTTCGTAATCGCCATAAAGACATCTTCCAGATCGGTTTCTTCTTCAGCGAACGACAAGATTGGCAGCTGCGCAGCCATCGCTTTTCGCAGCAGCACCATTTGCTCTTCTTCAGTTCCCCGGTACAGAAATTCAATCGTATTGGTTTCCGGTTTTTCGACGATTTGGGAAACAAAAGGATCATTTTCAAAAAATGCCGAAACTAAAGAAACCGGGCCCGCCACTTTGACGCGCATTACTTTCTCGCTTTGCAGCTGTGCTTGTATTTCGCTGACCGAGCCTTGGGCAATCAGTCTTCCGGTATCGATTACCCCGATGCTGTCGCACATTTCCGCCAGTTCCGGCAAAATATGCGAAGAAATTAGGATGGTTTTCCCCATTGATTTCAGTTCCCGGAGGATTTCACGCATTTCGACTCGGGCACGCGGATCAAGCCCTGATGCCGGCTCATCCAGGATTAAGATGTTCGGGTCATGGATCAGTGCACGCGCCAGGCACAGCCGCTGCTTCATCCCTCTCGACAGCAGATCGACATACTCGTAGCGTTTATGGCTTAAATTGACGAGCTCGAGCAATTGAGGAATCAATTTTTCCCGGTCTCTCGGTTTCAGTCCATAGCTTGCTCCGTAGAAATCCAAGTATTCATCCGCTTTTAACTGGTCATAGACACCGAAGAAATCAGGCATATAGCCGATCTGTTTTCTGACTTCATGGGCATTTTTTGTCACACTCAGACCGTTAACAAACGCATCTCCAGCCGTCGGCTGCAGCAAAGTGGCCAAAATGGTAAAAGTGGTTGACTTGCCTGCGCCGTTTGCGCCTACAAAACCGAAGACAGTACCGTCTTCCACAGTCAGATTTAAATCCTGCAACGCATACAAAGAACCATATTTTTTGGTCAGTCCAATGGTTTCAATCATGGGGCAACCACCCCTTTCAACTTGATTTTCGGCATGGTTACTTCAGGTTCGCCATTTGCGGAATTGTTTTCAACGACGAATTTGATTTCTCCTTGCGGCGAGACGTAATTGCCAACAGCTTCTGTGATGTTTTGTTGGCTTCCGCTGATTTCTTCAGCTTTTCCTGTTTTTGCATTGAGTATGGAAACCGTCAGATTTTGTTTTGCCGCAGTGACCGCCAATTCCTGCCACTCGGTTTTCTTCAAATCTACTGCATCCGTGACCGCATAGGTCAATTCGAATTTTCCTTTATCCATATAGAAAAGATAAGGGTCATCTGTCACATTTTCAAAATAGGACGATCCACTGACCTGGAGCTCAAACGTATCGGCATTCAAACTGACTTCCCCTGTCAAATTGACGTCCGGCTTGAATGGCTGGGCGATCAAGTGAACAGCCGAAACGGATGCGCGCTGGTCTTCCAGTGAAATTGGCACAATGGCATCATTTGTATAGGCGACCACATAAGGGGAACTTTCATTGTCCTTAAACTGATTATACGCCATTGACAGAATGGTTTGCTTTCTTGCTTTTTTCAATTGTTCTTTATCGGCAATCGGCTGGTAGGCGAACGTTGAGCTGATCGGTGAAGCGGAAGGTAGAATATCCGACTGCACGGTCTGGTTCACTGCCAGCTGTTCGCCCGGTGCAAGATTCCCTAAAGCCATCAAGCGGGTACCGGTCCAAATCGATACATCTTCAAGTGCGAATGGGAAATTGTTTTGGATAGTTCCTTTAATGGTCTTTTTCTCCACCGCCAATTGAATATCAAAGTTTCCGGTTTTTTCAATATACGATTGCCCGATGACGGAGCCGACGGACCAATAGCGCATATCGCGCAAAGTCATCGTATTCTGTGTAGCCTGTTGTTCCAGAATGGCAGATTGCTGCTGAGATCCTTCAGAGAACTGGGTATTCTGCCGATACGTCATCGTGGTTCCGGACGGAGCAGCAAAATGGTAATCGCCTCCCCGATTGGATAAGAGCGTATTCATATAATAGCCGTTTAATCCGCTGTCCTGGTCGGCTTCAAAAAAGCCGGTCTGCTGAATCTGCGGGTTCGCGATACGGTCTTTCGCGCCGATCGCAAAAATGCCGATTGATGTGACTAAAGCGGCAACCGGAATGATGATCCAAGCGAGTTCGCGCTTGTCCCGCTTTTTCAAGACGATGTACAGAACGGGAATAATCAAGAGGATATATAACAAAATAATGCCCATGACCAAAGTTTTGGAAACCGCGAAGCTCTCAAAAAGCTCATTGACGTTCCCCACTTCATAAGACATAATTTCTTTCAGCGATTCGCCTTGCGTCATCATACTGTTTGCACCCGTGGTGAGCGGCAGCAGATTGGTCATCAATTGCACATATCCCTGCTGGGAACTGACCGTTTGGTCGCCTAGCGAAAACCCGGTTTGAATTAGGCTTCCAGCACCGATTTTCTGGCGCGCAGCCAACACTTTGCCGTCTTTTTCGAGGAGCGGATCCGCCCCTTCTTTAACTGTAGCGCTAAAGGCTGGAACCGGTTTAGCCAGCGGCTGGACTGCTGCTGAACCTTCTTCGCCAAGCTCCAGCGGCAAGTAGCTGCTGAGATTGCCCATCGATGCAGCGATGTTTTCAGTAGAGCCTACCACCACATGGCCGCCTTGCTGCACCCATTGAAGGACAGCTTGCTGAACCGCTTCCGGCAAATCGCTGTAGGAAACTTCATCAATCAGCAAATAATCGAGTGTTTCCCATGCCATCGCTTCCGTCGGCAAGACAAACTGGTTCAGCTGATTCAAGTGGAACACTTGTGTAGACTCGCTGCCTGCCGGAGAAATCTGGTTCAGCGGCAGAAGCCGATCCGGGTTATCCGTCAACGTCCCGATAAACAGGGAATTTGGATAAAAAAAGCCCGGGCTTAAAGATTTCGAGCCTTTAAAATTGATGGCCTTTCCATTTTCCCATCCGCCTTCATACAAAAAGATGGTTTGAGTGGAGGGCCCACCCATGGAAACCATGTCGGATAATCCTGGAATGGCCACTTGAATGGTTTTGGTTTCTCCCTCCGCCAATTCCACTGGCACCGATAAACCGGCTCCGAGACTATAAGTTTCGCTGTAGTTTATCACTAACTCGCCCGAGAAATCCGAACCGTTGTTTGTGATTGTAAAATGAACCGGCAATCCTTTTTCATACTTTACTTTGTTTTGCAGACCGGCGTCTGCTTTGATGGTTATTTCAGGTGCAGCCAGTGATGTCTGCGGCATAAAAAATAAAAACAGGACACACGCAAATGCAAAGAGTGCCAGCAGTCGTTTGAACATAATGAACCCCCTATTCTTCTCTCTATAAAGTAGTACGTTGTAAGGAGGAAATAGTTCCTTCCACACAGAAAAAAGAACGGACAGCGCCAGGCTGCCCGTTCGTTAAATTGTTTTGAAAAAACGATGGATAAATTCCGGCAAAATATCGAGAACCGCTTCATCAGGATTGAGCTTGGCATGATGCAAGCCATATTCCGAAGCGACCCCTGCCCAGAACATCAGGCCGGGAAGCTGCTCTGTAAAATATCCAAAGTCTTCGCCCGTCATGGCCGCTTCGCTTCGCACGGCTTTGACGCCTTCATCGCTTTCTGCAAATTGAAGAAACGTTTTCGCTAAGTCTTCATCGTTATTGACTTCCAAATAGCTGGAGCCGTAATCGATGGATACCCGGCAATTGTAGGCTTCTTCTACAGCCCGGCACATCGCTTCAATCCGCTTTTTCACTTTGAGCATCGATTCCAAATTCAACGTGCGGATGGTGCCCTCAAGACGCGCATGCTCCGCTATGATGTTTTGCACAGTTCCTGCGCTCAATTTTCCGACAGTCAATACAGCCGAATCCATCGGGTTCACATTGCGGCTGACAATGGTCTGCAGCTGCATTAAAAGCGAGGCTGCTGCCACTGCCATGTCTTCCGTCAAATGAGGATAAGCTGCGTGGCCGCCTTTGCCCTGCAAGTCGATAAAGAGTTCAGACGTGTTGGCAAACAACAGCCCCGGTTTGGTGGCCACTGTCCCAGCGGGAAGTTCCGGCGCAATATGCAGTGCGAAAATCTGGTCTGGCAAAAAAGCCGGCTGATCGTGCTTCAGCCACTCACGGAAAGGGAGTGCACCGCCAGGCCCTTCTTCTGCCGGCTGGAACAGGATGACCACATCGTTTGCAATCGGCTCCTGGACCAATTGGGTCAAGAGGCCGAGCGCAACCGCCATATGAATATCATGTCCACAGGCATGCATAAACCCAGGGTGTTCTGACTGGAACGGCAATTCCGTTTGTTCAGTTATGGGCAGTCCGTCAATGTCTGTCCGCCAACCGATGGTTTTAACGGAATCGGTGCCGTGCACTTTTACCGCAAGGCCTGTTTTCCACTCGACAATCTCCAGCCGTTCCTCAGGCAATGTACGCAAACATTCCTTCAAATACGCCTGTGTCTTCCATTCCTTAAAGCCGATTTCAGGAATTGCATGCAATTCTCTTCTGATTTTCAGTAAATCCATCTGAAAGCCCCGCTTACAGCTGACGAAGTTCTTGCTTGATTTCGGTTTTTGCACGAGTTTTTTCGTCCATCAATTTCAAGACGCGTGCCGGAGTTCCGCCTACTACGGAGTTTTCTGGAACATCTTCGATGACAATAGCGCCAGCTGCTACAACCGCGCCTTTGCCGATCCGCACTCCTTCAAGAACGACAGCGTTGGCACCGATCATAACATCATCTTCAACGATTACCGGTGTCGCAGATGCAGGCTCGATAACGCCGGCCAATACTGCACCAGCACCGATATGGCAATTTTTTCCTACAGTTGCGCGGCCGCCAAGGACAACGCCCATGTCAATCATTGTACCGTCGCCGATGACCGCGCCGATATTAATGACTGCGCCCATCATAATGATACAGTTATTGCCGATTTCCACGTTTTCACGGATAAATGCACCGGGTTCGATGCGGCTGTTGATGTTTTTCATATCCAATAAAGGAATCGCAGAGTTTCTGCGGTCATTTTCAATCACTGAGTCTTCAATTACAGAAGCGTTCGCTTCCAATGCTTTTTGAACTGCAGCCCATTCACCGAATACTACAGCGCTATTTCCTTCGCCAAAAACTTTCGATCCTTGGCCAAAATCAAGAGAAGCGACGCCTTCACCTTTTACATAAACTTTTACCGGTGTTGATTTAGTCGCATTCTGTATGTACGAGATAATTTCATTTGCATCCATTTGCTTCATCAATAAAAACCTCTTTCTATGGGTGATGCTGTAATTATAGCGGATATAGTGTAAAAATTCAGCACTTTAGCTTAATAAAGCGGCATGTTTTTTGACAATATCGACAAATGCCTCAACCTGGCGCAGCTGAAACGACGATTCATATCCGATCAGCCATGTATCGCGGGTCAATTCCAGCTCTTCTGCACTGCTTGATAAAGGAATCATATGGACGCCTTCGTTGCCCGTCAACGTGATGGACGGCAAAATGGCATAGCCGATGCCGTTGACGGCCATTTGTTTGCAAGTTTCAATCTGATCGACGGTAATTTGCCGTTTCGGATTTGACGGAAAATGGCGCTGCCACCATTGCTGGATTTCTTCGTAATAATTGGAGTCGCTTTTAAACTGGATAAACGGGCGTTCCGTCATTTCCACTTTTTCCAGCGAATCGATTTCCTTGTCCACCAAATACAAGGTATCCCGGAACAGATGCATCTTCGGCCCTTTCCAATCGGTATGGCCCCGGACAATCCCAATATGGGCTTCTCCTTCATAAAGAGAGCGGGCAATTTCCGAGCTCCAGCCGGTAATGAGCTGAATTTTTGCTTCCGGATAAAGCGTAACAAAATCTTTCAGCACTTTGGGCAGCCAATTTTGGCCGATGATGGTGGCACAAGCGATTTTCAAGGTTCCATGGACTTTGGAGGTCAAGGTATGAAGCACTTCAAACACTTCTTCTTTTCGCTGGACCATTTCCTTCGAATACTCAATGACCAGTTCACCGGCTGGCGTCGGCGTCAGCCCTTTTTGAGAGCGGATGAACAATTGCTGTCCCCAATCTTTTTCAATCGATTGAAGCCGCTGGGAAAGCGCCGGCTGCGATAAAAAAAGGCGTTCTGCTGCTTTTCGCATATTCCCTTCTTCCGCAAGCACTTTCAGGATCAATTCTTCATTAGCCATTGCTGCTCACTCCTTTTTTTCTTGGCAAGCCGAAAATCAGCACAAAACTGATGACAGCAAAAATGGCAGTCAAGCTATAGACGTTTTGAAGCGCCTGGGTCAGCCCTTCCTGCAAAAAGCTGAGCACGTCCAGAGGAAGCTGATTCCGGCTGTCTTCCGTCAGCATTCCATTGACTGAATTCAGCGTATAGTCCTTTTCATTGTCCTGGAAGTACTTCAATAAGCTCGAATTTAGAAGGCTGCCAAGCAGCGCTACGCCGATGGTGCTGCCCAAATTGCGCATGAACATATTGGAAGCTGTGGCCGTACCGCGCTGCTCATACGTAACCGCCGCCTGGATGGAAACGATAAAGGCAGTAGAAGTTAATCCCATGCCGACGCCAATCATGAAACTCGACATTGCGGCCCATAGCGGCCCAAATTCAGGGCGCATCGCAACAAAAAGCAAACTGCCAATTACGAGAAATATTCCGCCGGCGAGCGAAGTTCTGAAATAGCCGATTTTGATCAGCAGCCGCCCTGAGAAAAAGGCGGCAATCGGCCAGCCGATCGACATGGCCGTCAGTGTAAATCCGGCGACGGTAGCTGGCTGTTCCATGACCCCTGTGACATAAGTCGGCAAATAGCTCGAAACGGATATTAAAATCATGCCAGTAAATAAAGAAACAAGATTGGCATACAAAATTGATTTGTTTTTCCAAATATCAAAAGGCATCATCGGGTCTTTCGCTTTCTTTTCAACCAGCACAAAAACCGCGAATACGACAACGGCACCGATTGAAAGTGAATAGGAAGGCACTGAATTCCACGCAAACCCTACTCCGCCTTCAACTAGCCAATAAAGAAAACTGGTCAGCGAAACCGTCAGCAAAAAAGCACCCAAGTAATCGATGGACGGCTTCGTCTTTTTCTGCGGCTCCACCAGAAAAAGCAATACGCCTGCCAGGGCCAAGATGCCAAGGGGTATGTTCACCCAAAACACGTATTCCCAGCCGATTGTCGCCACTAGAAATCCGCCGATTGCCGGACCGGTTACTGCCGAGATTCCCCAGACACTGGACAAATAGCCTTGGATTTTCCCGCGTTCTTCCGCTGTATAAATATCGCCGACAATGGTTGTGGCAATCGGCATGACTGCTCCTGCCCCGATGCCCTGGATAAAACGGTAAAAGATCAGCTGCTCCATGGAACTCGCCAGCCCGCACAAAAGGGAACCGATTAAAAATAGGATGATGCCGAACGCAAAAATCGGCTTGCGCCCAAATATGTCGGACAGCTTTCCGTACAGGAGCACCGTTACCGTACTCATCAGCAAATAAGCGGAAAACACCCAGCTGTATTTAGAAAATCCGCCAAGATCTGCAGAAATACTGGGCATTGCCGTGGAAACAATGGTTGCTTCCACGGCCCCGATAAACATAGCGAGCATGACCGAAGCCAGCACAAGCGGCCGGTTGGTTTTTTTCATTTTCGAACCTTCTTTCATTTGACAGAAAAAAGGCCTCACAATGAGACCTTTTTGTACGTTTGATTTGATCGTGCTTAGAATGGCAGCAAAGTTGCCTGCTGCAGGAAATTGCACTTATTATTTTCTCAATTGATATATCTGTTTTTTTAGCTGCTTAAGTATGACGCGTCGTGTAAGTATCCCCATAAACATGGCGTCATCATCAATTACGCATAAAAAGTTCTGATCGATCAACAAATCCAAAGCCCGCTGAAACCGTTCGGAAATATGAATCAATGGAAAATCCGTCTGCATAATATCTTCTACCCGAATTTCCGGCAAGCGTTCGTATTCAATGTGTTCCATCCCAAGAATGGCGTCCGTAATCCGCTGCGCATTAATCAAACCGCAAAAACGATATTTTGAATCCAATACTGGAATTGCAGAATAACCTGTCTTTGTAAGTACCAGCAAGGCATGTTCTGCACTGTTGTTGATTTGGACATGTGCAACTTTTTCAGATGAAATTATATACTCTTCAATGGGGGTATCGAGAAAATCTCGGCTAGGTAATGAAATCATATACTCTACTCCTTTTGCATCGTAAACGAGCCATCCTGTCTTCGGTAACATCATAACATAACCCGTTTGGCGAGACTATTTAATTGTATTTCTAATTCGCCTTAAAATGGAAATTTGTTTAGCCACTGTCCGCCGTCCAGCGTCACAATTTCACCATTCATATATGATGCTTTGTCCGACATCATAAAGGCGGCCAGCTCTGCCACTTCTTCCGGCTTGCCTAAACGGCCAAGCGGAATCGATTCCAATGTTCGTTTTGCGGCTTTTTCCGATTCCCATAGTTTTTCAGCACCGCCGGTCCGTTCAATCGGCCCCGGAGCAATGCCGTTTACACGAATTCCGAATTGTGTGCCCCATTCCACTGCCAGTGTCCGCGTCAAAGACATGACTCCCGCTTTGGCGGCTGCCGAATGCGCTACCCCTGCGCCAGCGTTCCAGGCATAGGTGGCCAGCATATTAATGATGCTGCCTTTTATGCCGTGTTCAATCCAGTAGTTTCCGACGGCATGGGAACAGAAAAACGTGCCATTCAACACGATATCAATCACGGATTTCCAGCCGTTTGGCGATAATTTTTCAGCATGGACAATAAAGTTGCCTGCTGCATTGTTGACTAACCCGTCAATCCGGCCAAACTTTTCATGTGCAAAATTGACCATCGCTTTTGCATGTTCCGGCTCCCGGACATCCATTTGAAATACTTCAACAGAACCGTGCTGCGCATCAATCGTCCGAACTGCTGCATTCAGTTTTTCCATATCGCGTCCGGTAATGACGACGTTCGCCCCTTCAGCCGCAAACTTTTCAGCCATATGCAGCCCCATCCCGCTTGAGCCGCCTGTCACAATAATCGTTTTGTCTTTTAACATAACCAATTCCCCTTTCGGTAAATGCCTGTCGATTTTTCCTTTATGCTAAAACTTCAATTCGCACCGTTTAGCGGCGATCCAGTACCTACAGACTGAATGGACCTTCACCAATTAAAGCGCTTTCATTTAAAGCGGTGGAATTTCTTATAATCTGTCCCTTGAAATTGCAGTTGTCCCGCTTTCCAGGCAAAAATCTAGTAAAGCCGGCGGTCTTCCGTATACACTGCTGGTAAATTTTGATATGATAAATAGGCATTATACATGAAATTTATGATAGAAGGGAATGACTCCATGGCATTTGATAAAACCGATTCCGATATTGCCCAGGCAATTTTCACTGTCAATCGGCATGCAAAAACCGCCCCAGACAACCAGTATTTATATGCACTAAAAAAAGAAGCGCTCGTGTTGATGATTACGCAAAAGCGTGCAGAAAAGATCGGCCTTCACTTCAGCAAAAACCCCCGGAAAAGCCAACAACAATCTTCAGTCCTCGTAAAATGCGGTAACTATTATTTTCATATGCTGCCGAAAAAAGAAGACTTTGAATGTCTTGAACATTTGGGCCAGCTGGATGAAACATACCGGAACCCGCCAAGCAGGATGAATTTGAAGACGGCAAAAGACATATTGAGCAATTTTACCGGGCTTCGTCCACAGAAAAAAGAAACCACAGCATCCCAGCTTACAAAATCCTATAAACCGCGTCCAATTGACCGGTTTTACACGCCTAAAAAGTCTTATTTTGATTGACGACTGGAACCGGAAGCCTCCTATGGCTTCCGGTTTTTTTTGTGCCTTTTGAAGTTCCCTGGTGTTAATGCAAAGTTAATCGAAATGTTTGATCAACGCCTGTGTGCCATTTTCGCTGTATCCTTGTTCCGCTAATTTTTCGTACATGCTGAGCGATAAACGCAGACCCGGCAAATCCAGTCCCATCAATTCCGCTTCTTCCGCTGCAATTTTCATGTCTTTTATAAAATGCTTAATATAAAACCCGGGCGCAAAGTCTTCTGCAATCATCCGCGGAGCCAGATTCGATAAAGACCAAGAACCGGCAGCACCGGATGAAATAGACCTGAGCACCTGCTCCGGATCAAGGCCAGCTTTTTTGGCATATACAAGAGACTCGCATACGCCGATCATGTTTGTTGCGATGTTGATTTGATTGCACATCTTGGTATGCTGGCCGGACCCTGCCGGCCCTTGATAGACAATGTTCGCCCCCATCAGTTCGAGCAGCGGCAAGACTTCCTGGAAATGTGGTTCTTCTCCCCCCACCATAATCGACAAGGTCCCTTTCTGGGCGCCAATGTCTCCACCGGATACCGGTGCATCCAACGCTTTTAAGCCTTTCGAAGCCGCTTCTTCAAAAATGCGCTTCGCCAAGTTCGGCTTAGAGGTTGTCAGGTCCACTAATACTGCCTCTTTTTGAGCATTTTCCAAAATTCCGTTGTTCCCGAAATATACTTCTTCCACATCAGATGGATAACCCACCATTGTAAAAATGGTTTCCGCAGCTCGTGCCACTTCTTTTGGAGACTCCACCAGCTTGGCTCCGGCTTCCACCAGGCTTTCGGCTTTTTTAGCCGTGCGTGTATAGATGATGACGTCGTGTCCAGCAGTCAGCAAATGTTTCACTAAGCTGCTGCCCATTACGCCTGTACCAATAAATCCCACTTTCATATGTACGTCACTCCTTCTGTTATGTCTTCAGTTTATCAAAACTTTTCAGTTAATTCACGAAATTCCAGAAAAATTTAACAGACAGAATTCCATTCCCTTAAAAAAACCAAAAAAAGAAGCCGATCCGCTGTTCGGACCGACCACAAAAGGGGGAAATGAGAATGTTGCTGTGTTCAAATATACTATGCCCGCCCTGACAGGCGTTTAAACATATTCTTTTAAATATTTTTCTTTTATTTTTTTTATTTCTTCCAAGAAAGGCTCGCCTTCTAATTCTGTCAGGGTTCCAGAACCGTAACGCACCAAATCATAAGTTTTAAAAAAACTTTCGGATACAGTCCAGCTCATGCGGTTCATCCACTCCCGAACAGTTTCGTATTCTTTGCGCCCGAGTCCAGCAGCGTCGGCCTGTTGTTCAAAAGCGCGGTACGCTTTCCGGACAGCTTCCACATCCAGTTCAGCATACTGAACCCGTGTCAGCTGTTCGGAAGGCTCTTCTGCAGAAGATGTTGGGTAGCGCCGGGTTTCTGCCGCTCCTTTTTCTTGCTGTTCTTCTTTTTCCGGCTTGTTTTTCACCAGCCAGAAAACCAGCAGGATAAAAAAGACAAGGAGTATCGCAGCCAGCATAAACTCCACCGGAAAATCAGCGGCTTCTGGCTGGAAGCTTGCCTGGCCTTCCTCCTCAGCAAGCGTTTCCGGATCTAAATTCTCCAATGTTTCCTTCATTTCCTGTTCAGTGGAAAGACCGGACAAATACTCTGTAAGTTTTTCCATCAATCCTGCAAACGGCCATAGGGCAATTTTCAAAACGCCGCCCAGGATCCACCCAGCCAGTCTTCTTGCATCTTCAGCCAGAAAGTAAACAAAAAACCCACTTAAACTTGCTGAACCAATTACAATAGCTGTGCCAACCGCCAGCATCAAAAAGGAAGTTCCTTCTTTCCGCGTCTGCATATACCGATATAACAGTCGAAAGCACACATAAAACCCCGTCGCTGCAATAGCTATGGCAAAAATCTCTTCGGAATTTTCAACTTGAGGATTGAATAAGCTGATGACAAGCGCCACGGAAAACAACAGGATAAACACCAGCAGAAAATGGCCCTCCTGCTGCCCATCGCCATCAAAAACGGAAAAGCGGGCATGCAGCCGGTACAGTGTCAGTATCCCCAGAACAACTGCAAGCCAAATGGGCATGCCCAAGAGCATCGCCGCTATTAAAATCACTGCAGCAACCAAAGCCGCACCCATCACATGATAAGAAAATTTGAGAAAGAGGGTGAATGCGAGAGCAGCAGCTCCGAAACTGAGAAGCAGCCACAGCCACATTAACGGAACGGCCGTTTCATTCTTTAAAAAAACCAGTAGCAGCGAAATGGCGAAGGCATCCAGCATATAATTTCCTGCAGACCATAAACGTGAAATCATCGGATGCCACTTCCTTTTCTGCCAGGGAGCAATTTGAGTTCGGTGTGTGTCGCCCATTTCGACACAAAGCGCTGGATTCCGGCAAATTCATCGGCCATCAAATACGTTGTAAACGGCAGCTCGATATGGGCATCCAAATGAGCAAGCATTGAAGGATATGGCATGGTCGAGTGATTTTTGGACATGACCGAAAGCATCTCCAGTGCTTTCTGGCGTTGGTAAGGTCCTTCACCTGGCGCCAAATAAAGAAAAGGCATTTTTCCAGTGGAGCGGATATTGACGGCCAAAGCATAAGGTATCCCTTCCCGGTAACATGTTTCAATGTAAGAAGCCACTTCTTCGATGCGTTCCTCCAAATGGGGAATCGTGGCGTAATGGTCAGCCACATTTAAAGCGAACAAAATCGATTCATTGGCCACTTGGTCAAATACCTTGGTTTGATAGGATTGCATACGGGCACTTGCTTTCCAGTGGATTGTATTGAAACTATCCGTCGGCACGTAATCACGGGTGCCGATCGGCTGGAATGCATCATCGAACAAGGAATGTTTTAAATTGAATTGCCCTGGTTTTTGGCGGGACGGCGAATAATGGAAAAAGGCTTTTTGGAGTTTCGGATAAACCAGCAATTCCTGCAAAATCATTGGCTTATACTCAAGCACTACAGAGCCTTCGCCAAACGGATGCGGAACACTCAGCTCCATCTTCTTTAAGCGGGCAAGTCCTCTGCGGTTTCCCGTCACCGGAATGTTCACAGCGAGCGTTTCGTTATGGCCGATGGTGAAAGGCACATCCAGTTCAACAAGGTCGCCATAATTCACAATTAGTGGGCCTTGCGGCAAAACCGCATCCTGAAACCAGATTTTCAATTGGCCACCGAGCACCGGCAGCCCCTTGTTTTCAAACACAAGCTCCCAAGCGCTTTCACCGCCAGCCAACAGGCGCTTGCGGCTTCTCGAATTGACCAGCTCCAAGCGCTTTCCCACATGGACGAAATAAAGCCATTGCAAGCCGGCGACTGCTGCGATAAACGCTGCAACCGCTGCAGCAGTAAATTGCAAAAAAGCCATCGCTAAAAAAAAGAATACCGCTAGTAAACTTAATAGCCATTTTGTATTCGTTGAATTGTAGTCGTGGCGAATCCACACCATATTAAAAGGCCTCTACCGGTGAAGGAATCGAATCTGCCACTTCCTTCAGCACTTCCTGTACATCCCGTACCAACATGCCTTCCGCAGTCAATAGAATACGGTGAACCGCTACAGGTTCTAAAATGGTTTTCACGTCATCCGGCGTCACGAAACGACGGCCATTGATAAACGCATAGCCTTGAGCGGCATGGACCAATGCCAGGGCCGCACGGGAACTCAACCCCAGTTCAATGGAAGGATGGCGGCGAGTAGCACGCACCAGTTCCAGGATGTATTTTTCAATATCCTCATGGACGGTTACTTTTTTCGCCTCGACCGACCAGGCCCGCACATCTTCTACAGAAGCGACTGCTGTTATCTCCTTTTTATGCGAGACATTCCCACGGAAATTTCGGATGATTTTCATTTCTTCTTCATACTCCGGATAACCGATTTCCAAACGAAATAAAAAACGGTCCAATTGGGCGGCAGGAAGCGGAAACGTCCCTTGCTGGGATTCAACCGGATTCTGCGTGGCAATTACAATAAACGGATCAGGCAATGCCAGCGTTTCCCCATCAATGGTCGCTTGTTTTTCCTCCATCGCTTCCAGCAAACTGGATTGGGTCCGGGGAGTCGCCCGGTTTATTTCATCTGCCAGCAACAGGTTGGTCAGCACGGCTCCGGGGCGAAGTTCAAATTCCTGTGTTTTCGGATTAAAAAACCGGATTCCTGTTACATCCGAAGGCAGTACATCCGGCGTAAATTGCAGCCGCTGAAAAATGCCATGGAAAGATCCTGCAAATGCTTTTGCCATCCAGGTTTTGCCGGAGCCCGGAACGCTTTCAAGCAAGACATGCCCTTCCTGGATTAACGCAATCAGCATAAAATCAATTTCTTTTTCTCTTCCAACCACTAATTCGTTTAAATGCTTTTTGACGGCCCTTAAATTTTCCACACGGTTTCCCCCAATGTTTAAATTCTTCTGCAGTTCTCCTTACTTGGACGGTTCTTCGGTATATGTATAAATGGTAAGGCCATGATGATAGGCCGCCCCTCTAAAATGCTTAAAATCTTCCCGGGCGATCAGGACCTTGCGGAAATCAAGGAAATCTTCTTTCTCGATAGTCAGTGAAGAGATCTCCCCTTGCTTTAATTGCTCCAATTGCTCATTGTAGTCTGTCATACAATCTTCCCCTTTTCGTTCTTTTCGCTTTCTTGCTTCTGTTATAATATGTTTGAACAGGTAAAGATGAAAAGCAGTGCGCTTTCCACCTGAAAGCCGATTACAACTAGTATAACGTATCGACAGAAGTTGGACATCTTTAGCCAAGCCGTTCTTGTTTCATTCAGATCGGCGTTTATTTTTTAGGAGGATTACTCATGTTAAATTTTTTCAAGAAACATAAATTGCTTGTGTTTCTGCCATTGGCATTTGCTTTGTACAGCCTGGCGTTTCAAGACGCCAAAATTTTCTGGTATATGTACACATTTGCATTGCTTGTGCTGATGTCGTTCTCGGTCATTTTCACTAAGGTTTTCGACGAGATGGCAACTTGGAAATCACTGATTTATGGCCTTGGCTATGGGACAGCCCTTTATGCAATTATTGCCGGCGGCTTTCAACTCTTCAAACTGCTTTCGTTCAATATAGAAGGATCGGTCTCTTCCTTTATTTCCACTTTCGCTCCCGTCTCTATTTGGCATTACCTGCTTTTAATGTTCATCATCGTGCCGGGCGAAGAAATTTTCTGGAGAGGTTTTGTTCAACAGAAACTGAAATCCTACGTTTCTACAAGATATTCGGTGCTGATTGCCGCTTTGTTGTTCGGACTCGCGCTCGGCTTTGGCGGTTTTGTGCCAGGGATTTTCGCTGGAGTCGCAACTGGCATCGTCCTCGGCTTCTTGTATGAATGGAAACGAAGCATGCCGCTTTTAATCATTGCCCATTTGGTGATGATCGTTTTGCTGTTTTTGGTGCTGCCGCTGCCAGTATAAACTGAAACATTTCCGCTTCTGATCCGTCAACTAGAGGAAAGGGAGGAATAATTATGAAAAAAAGTTTATTGTCTGCTGCATTTTTACTGACTATGGGCGCTGCTTTAGCTGCTTGCGGGACTTCAGAGTCCACTGAAAATACAAGTTCGAATAAATCTGAGGCTTCAACTGAAGAAACGGCGGGCGAGGAAGTTACAGATAAAGAGACCGTAGATGAAGACACTGCCGGCAAGGAAGATGCTGCCGGTGAAACAACGTCCGAAGTGGATGAAGTTGAGGAGGCTGCCCCTGAAGAGGCGGCTGGCGAAGAAGCTGCTTCCGCCCCCGAAGGAACACTGACTCAAAGCGATGAACAGCCCTATGAACTGCACGTGCTGCCTGGCTATGTATTGACTTCCGAAGAACCCGGAAAAGATTCCTTATACAAAGAAGACGATCCTTCTGTCTTTATGCGTATTGAAACATTTGCTCCTGGGGAAGTTGATTTTTCACAAGCTGAAACACAAGTTAAGGAAACCTTGAAAGCTGTGAATGCAGAAGCTGAAATTGCCGAAGGACAGGCCTTGGAAAGTGCGGGCATTGTCAAATCCTCGAGTTTTGAAGTGCCAAGCGCAGAAGGCAAAGTGACCGGAGTGGTGATCGAACAAGAAAACCAGCTGGTCCGCTTAACAATTTTCGATAATGAAGCAGCCAATGCCATAGCAGATTTTACTGCTATGGGACAAACCATCAAAAGAGCCGAATAACGAAACAAAAAAAGCCGCCTTTTCAGGTGGCCTTTTTTTGCTATTTAATAAGATAAATCTTTGATCGATAAGCCCAGCTTTTTCATCAGTTCGATCGCCTCGTCTTTTTCTTCGCTTGATAAGGCATTGGTTAATTCATGAAGGTTTTTCTCGTGTTCCGGAAAAATCTGTCCCATGAATTTTTTTCCTTCTTCAGATATTTCCGCATAGGTTACACGGCGATCGGTCGGGCAGTTTACGCGGGTGATATATCCGCGCTTCTCCAATTTATCAATTACATAAGTGATTGATCCGCTCGCCAGCAAAATTTTTCCGCCGATTTTTTGTAGAGGCTGCTTTCCTTTATGGTACAAGAGTTCCATTACAGCAAATTCTGTCGGATTTACCCCATGAGCCTGAAAAAAATGATTGGTTTGTTCTGTTATGGCTTTATGGGCGCGCGATAAAACGATAAACAGTTTTAACGATTGTTTAATTTCTTCGTTCATATGATCCACTCTTTCCCAATTTAAAAATCTCTTATAATAATTATAGTCTTTTTATAAGAAAAAGGCACGGCTAATAAGCTATCACCTATGATTATCCAATAATGACGCGTTCTTTTGGATAATGGAATTTGGTTTTATCGCTTTTTCCGCCAATTGTAAATAAGAACGAGATCAAGCCAACGCGCCCGATAAACATAAGGGCCATAATGACAACTTTCCCGAACGCCGACAAGTCATCCGTAATGCCAAGCGACATTCCACACGTTCCAAATGCTGAAGTGATTTCAAAGACAATTTGTACAGGAGTGGCATGCGGTTCCGAGATGATTAATGCCATGGTCGCAAAAAGGACCATAAAGCAAGCCAATATAATCACAGCGTAGGACCGAAAAACATCAATCAGCTCAATTTCACGTTTAAAAATTTGAATCGTATTTTTGCCTCTTGCAAAATTAATCAAAAACAGCAAAGCGATAGCAAACGTGGTTGTCCGGATTCCGCCGCCAACCGAGCTTGGCGAAGCACCGATGAACATCAATGCGCTCATAAAGACATTGGTAGCTTCGCTGAATTGCGTAATGTCCATAGTCGTCAGCCCTCCAGATCGGGAAGAAACCGAATGGAACATCGCTGCAAATAAGGTTTCATGCCAGTTGTACCCTTTGAACGCATTCAGCGATTCAAAGGCCAGCAATACCAGTGTTCCGACTACCAGCAAAATGCCAAACGTGCTGGTCGTAATTTTGGTAAACAAAGAAAAACGGAAATTCTTGTTTTTGTTCGATAAAAACTCTTTTATTTCGATCAACACGGGGAAACCGATGGCGCCTAAAATGATTAAGATCATATTGATGATCTGTACGAAATAATCGTTAAAAAAAGGAGACAGCGATTGTCCGGTAATATCGAAGCCGCCGTTGGTCGTCGCACTTACAGATGCAAATATGCCCTGCAGCAGCGCTTCATTGAAGGTGTCAAAATACTGCGTGAAATACAAGGTGAAAATGACAGCTCCCACTAATTCGATCAATAAAAGAATTTTGATGATTTCCCGAATCAGTTTAACAACCCCCGACATATTGAATTGGTTGTGGTCAACCATGATCAACTGCCGCTCCCTTAGGCCAATCCGTTTCCCAATCAACAGCCAAAAGAAAGTTCCCAATGACATAATGCCAATTCCACCAAGCTGCAGGATAAACATAATCATAACGATGCCGAAAACAGAATAAGTTTCGGAAATATTGACAACTGTCAGCCCTGTTACACTAACCGCACTGACGGCTGTAAACAAGCTATCCAACCAAGGCATATCGATTCCAGGATTATGGACCCCCGGCAATCGGAGCAACAGAAAGGAAGACGCAATCGCAACGAAATAATAAGATACGATGGCTTGGGCAGGCGTCAGATTCCGTAGTTTTTGAAATGAACTGTTCATAGTGTTTAATTCCTTTCTGCCTTCGTTCTCTACCTATTCTAAGAAAAGAAAGGCTAAAAGGAAAGGGGCAATTAAAAATGTCATTTTTTTAGGATCCATAAAGAGAAAAAGAGCAGAATAATAACTTCTACTCTTCTCTCTTGCTCTTCTTTTTTTTCGGTTCAGCTTTTTTCTTTTCAGCTGTTTGTCCGGTTTGGGGATTCTCTTTTTTAGAAGCATTCTGGTTTCCTTTTTTCTGTGGAGGCTTTTTGTCTTTTTTGGTTTGACCGGACTGGTTCTGTTGTTTCTTTTCTTGCGCTTTTGGAGTAGCTTTCTTTTCCTGTTTAGGCGGTGTTGCTTTTTTCTCTAACCCAGGCGGTGTCTTCTTTGTTTTTGGCTCCAGTGGAGTTGCTTTTCTCTCTTGTTCCACCGGTTTTTCTTTCGGTTCCTGCGGCGCCTGTTTCTTTTCCTGCCCCGGAGGCACTGATTTTTTCTTCGGAACTGCAGGATTTTCTTTCTTTTTCGGTTCCATCGGCGTTATTTTCTTCTCTTGGCCTGGCGGAATTTCTTTCTTTTTCGGCTCTTGAGGGGCCGCTTTCTTAGGCAGTTCTATAGGAGTGTCATCGGCTTTCCGAGCAGGTACACTTTCTTTTTTGTGCTCTTTTGGCGAAACAGCCTTTTCATCTTCTATTCCCGATTCTTTTTTCTCTTTTGAACTTTTATGCGGCTGCTTTCTCTCTTCTTGGGTCGGCCCCTGTTGTGTTGGAGTGACCGGTGTATAGTTGTCGATTTTTTGCCCCACCGGTACACTTTCCTTGATCGACTCTCTCCACTGTTTAAGTGTCGCTTTTTTCAAATGAACGTCAATATTGCTTGTTGCCGCACTTGCTGCAACCGCCGTGACCACTTGTTCCACAGGTTTCTTTGCTTTCCCGCCGTCGTCCACCGTGGTGATAATCACTTCTTCCGTAGAATCAGTAATTGATAAGGCAATCACTTTTCCAAGCACTTCATCCAACGAATGGTTTTTCCATTCGCCAAGCCTGCCTATAAGATTTTCGCCATCGTCATTCAAATCACGGATTGAAATGACGCGGTAGTCCTCATCCAGCCCCAATTCCACTCCCGGGTTGATTTCCACTTGTACATAAGCAAAAGCTTCATCCGATGGCAATAGCACGGATATAAACAAGAACAAAACAGCAAATGCTGCCATTGCCGGAATCCAAATCGGCTGCCAGTTAATTTTCGCTTTTCGGCTTTCTTCATAAAAATAGCCTTCCTCGCCAATTCTTGTTTGTTGAACGGCCCGTCCAGCCAGAAATTGGCCGTCTCCCGTCAAGTATATAAAGCGGTCGCCTTTTGATTCAACACATATTCCTTTTTGCATTTTCATCAAAGCAACCGCTCCTTTAGGTAATCTTTTAAATAATGTAAATCGCTTTGAAGCAAAAGAGCCATCGCGATTATGTATTTTCGGTTTCGTTCAATGGTTTTCCGTGAAACCCGAACCATTTTTTCAATTTCTTTAATCGGCAGCTTTCTTTTGGTCATCAGAAATTCCCTGTACTCTTCCGTTTCAGCAACCATCTGTGCGATTTGCACAGCGGTTTGCCGGGCATCTTCATGCATCGGCGCAATTTTGGCCAGCATTTGAAAACTCAAATCAAATTCTTTTAACATCGCCTCGTACAAGGCAATTTCTTCCCGGCGGATTTCGGCTTGCTTTTCCAAGTTAAAGTTCTTGATGGAAGCCGTTTCTTCGATCCACTTAGAAGATTCGGCGTCCTCATTGGATGAGGCGCTGAAGTCGTGGACAAATTCCGTACGCTGGCTTTCTTTGCGGATAAAATCAATGACCCGCCGCCGGATAATCAAATGGGCGAACGTCAAAAACGAGGCGTTTTTCTCTTTTTCATAGCCCTGTATCGCTTCGTGAAAAGCCGAAAGCGCTATGCTGTATTCATCATCATGATCGTCGATAAATCGTTTGCATACTTGTGCAGCGGTTTTTTTCATAAACGGAGAATAGGATTGAAGCAAATGGTGAAGCGCGGTGTCATCACCATTTTGTGCCAGCAAAGCCAATTCTTCTGCCGGTACATTTTCACTGCGTCCAAACATTCCAGTTAAAACAGCTATTAACATACGCTCACCTCTTTTCTGCAGACACTACCTTTGATTGTAACGGCAGTAATTGGAAAAGAAAAGGGCGTTTCGTTGGTACTTAATAGGTATTCGTTTTCATCCTTGTATTTCTGTCGGTCGTGAAAATTAAAATTTTCCGGCTACGGATGTAAGGATATATATTTGGGAATAACATAACAAAAAAGCCTCCCAAAAGGAGGCTTTATTGGTTAAGCATTTTCTTCTTTGTTCTTTTTGACACCCATAATGACGCCTACAACTACAATTCCGACCAACACGGTCCAGAATGTAAGTGTCCATGGCGTAGAGTGCGGGAAGTCATGCGGCAAGACACCAAGTTTTTCGTGAGAAAGTGTCATGACAAGCAATTTTACCCCTACCCAACCAACGATGACAAATGCTGCTGTTTCCAATTGCGGGTATTTCTCAAGAATTTGAACAAATTTATGGGCAGCAAATCGCATGATGATAACTCCGATCAAACCACCAGCCAACATAACGACAAATTGTCCGGAATTGATTCCGCCAATATCTTCCATTCCGAATACATTCAAATGCGGCAATGTGACAGCAAGCGCCACCGCTGCAAGCATTGAGTCAATCGCAAACGCGATATCCGCCAATTCTACTTTTAAGACAGTCATCCAGAAACTTGAGCCTTTTTTCGGCGCTTTTTCAACGTCAATGGCATGATCATTATCGCCTTTTCGTTGATCATATATATTCTTGATCGAGATAAATAATAAGTACGCCGCACCAAGCGCTTGGATTTGCCAAATGTTAACAAGCAGCGTAATCATGAACAAAGCTGCAAAGCGGAACACAAATGCTCCTACCAAACCGTAGAACAAAGCTTTTTTCTGCTTGTCTTTTGGCAAGTGTTTTACCATAACTGCCATAACGACCGCGTTATCAGCAGCCAGCAGCCCTTCTAGCCCAACCAGTACAAGCAGGACCCAGGCATACTCCAATAATATTGCTTCCATTCTTTCTCCTCCTGTTTTTTTGCCAGCAAAAAAGACCCCTGCCTAAAAAAAGGCAAAGGTCTCGCTAAGCAAATAAATTCACTATCATAACCGATGGTTACTAGCCATGTCTTGACGATTATGAAATAGGTTTCCCTAAAGCTACTCCCCCTTGACTGAACGTCAAAGTGTATGAAGTTGTAGAATTATTATACCATAATTTTATTTATTGTAAAAGATTAGCGTATAGCGATATGGAAATTTTTATCCTTTTTATGGAGTTCGTAAAACCGGACCATGGAAGGCATCGACTTCAGGAAATCGGCGCATTCAATGCCGCTTCCTGTGAGCAGCCGTTGAGCTGTACTGGTATCAAAAGAAGCGCTCCATGTTAAATAGTCCAAAGTCTCTGCTTCGACACCAAGCAATTTCCGCACTGGCGGCATCGCTAAGGAAACTTCCGCCACTTTATGCGGCAAGCGGGTTTTCGGAATTTTCCCTGTCATTTCCACCACCATTTTCCGGTAGACTTCCTCAACCGGATGCGGACGGGGATCCGTCAAGTGGACCGTTTCTCCAGCAGCATTAGGCAATGAACTCAAATAAACAGATGCATGAATAATATAGTCGACCGGCACAACATTGATATAGGCAGTTGAACGCCCGAGGTACGGAATCACTGGCAGCTTACGGACACGGTCAATCATATTGAGGAAAAAATAAGGGCCGTCGAATTTTATTGTTTCCCCTGTCTCAGAATGCCCGCGGACAATGCCAGGACGGATAATTGTCAAAGGCACCGCTTTTTTTAGCCCTTCAACCAGCAGTTCCGCTTCAAACTTTGTTTCCTCATAAAAGTTCTTGAATTTCTCCGGACGAATCAATTCATTTTCATAAAGGACACCTTCTCTTGTTCCAGCGACATAGGCCGTACTGAAGTACATGTAACGTTCCAGGTTTGGCAACGTGAGAATAAAGTCATTTACGTTCTGTGTGCCTTCCACATTCACTTTCCATGCTAAATCTCTTGGCACTGCCAAATCATAAATAGCGGCCAAGTGCCAAAACACCACTTTTTTTGAGCGGAGGTGCTGAACGTCTTCATTGCTTAAGCCAAGACCGGTTTTTGTAATATCTCCATCCATCAGGCGGATTGGCCTGCATCCTGTTTCTTGCTGGATTATCGCTGCTTCGCGTTCCGCTTTGGCTCGTTCTGACGGCAAGATAATAGCCGATATGCCGGTATTGCTGTGAATGGATTTTCGAATCAATTGGCTGGCAATAAATCCCGGGAATCCAGTAAAAACGATTTCTTTCATCACTTCCACTCCTTTCCTTTATTATACGTAATATTCCAACACTTTACTTACTAAACGAAGAATATTTTTCTATCTGCATTATACCTTCATAAAAAAGCTGATTCATGTGACCTTAATTCGGTCACATGAATCAGCTTATATCGTTACTTAATTTGTTTTTCGGTTCATTCTTCTTGTCTGGCGATCGAATAGGCTATAAACAATGGGAATCACATACAACGTCAAGAAAGTTGAGCTGATCATTCCACCGATTACCGTAATCCCCATCGGCTGGTTGATTTCCGTTCCTTCACCGATTCCTAGCGCCAATGGAATCAGCCCCAATATAGTAGTCAGCGCAGTCATCAAAATCGGACGCAGCCGGTCATGGACAGAAGTAACGATGGCTTCATAGGAATCCATTCCCGCTTCTTTACGCTGATTGATATAGTCGACCAATACAATTCCGTTGTTCACGACGATTCCGACCAGCACCAGTATCCCGATTACGGCTGTGATGCTGATTGGCGTCTGCGTCAGGAATAAAGCAAGCGCCACGCCGATAACCATCAATGGAACAGTAAACATGATGACAAACGGATACTTGAACGATTCAAATTGCGCAGCCATAACAATATAAACCAAAACTACCGCTAAGACGATTGCCAAAGTTATGTCATCGATGGCATTCTCAAACAATTCGCGGTCTCCGCCAAACGAAATTTGAGTGTCTTTATCTAAGTTCAATTCTTCCAGTGCCTTGTCCACTTTATCGGACATTTCGCCAAGCGTAACATTCGATTTATGCTGCAATGTAAAAGCTACGCTGTCAGCTTGGTCTACGCGTTTTATATCGACAGGGCCTTCTGAAATTTCGATGTCCGCAAGCTGTTCAAGATTGACGAACTGCCCTGCAGGCGTCCGCAATTTCATCGTCCGCAGCTTTTCTTCACTGTCTCTGAACTGTTCATCCAGACCGACAAAAACACTTAGCACCTCGTCATTCTCCGACAACACTTGGGTGGCCAGCACGCCTCTGGTCATATTGTTGACCGTCTGGGCAATTTGCGCTGGCGCCATACCATATTCCGTTGCGGCATCTCTTTTAATCTGCACTTGAATTTCTTCAATGGTTTCATCCCGGTCGTTTGTCAATTCCGTTACTTCCGGCAGATCGCGAACAGCTGCCGAAATACTTGTCACGGCTTCATCCAGGCGCTCTTTGTCTGTATCGGTTGCGGTGAATGTCAACGAATTCGGCGACGATCCGGCAGCTGTCTGAAGGTTGAAGCTTACTTCGGCCCGCTCACCGACTTTTTCCAAGACACGCGGCTGAACCTCATCGACAAATTCAAATACCGAGCGTTCCCGCTCGTCCAGCGGCACCATTTTTACATATATTTCTGCGGTATTGGTTTCAGTTGTCCCTTGCGACTGGCCCTGCTGGGTGCTCCCAATCAAGCTGACAAAGACGCTGACATCTTCTTCTTTTTTCAGCTCTTCCTCGATAAGATTCACCACTTCATCGGTTGCAGCCAGAGATGAACCATTTTCAAGCCCTACAGAAACGGTTGCGAAGCCTTCATCGGTTGCCGGCAGAAATTCTGTGCCCACTTGATAAATCCCTAAAATCCCGGCCCCTAAGAATACAAGCGCCGCCACCAAAATAATAATCCGGTGAGCCAGTGCCCAAACCACTGACCGCTCAAAACCTTTCATCCATCTCGAGCGTCTAGTTTCCGGTTTCTTGGTCTCTTCTTTGTCTTTTAATAGCCGCGATGCCATCATCGGCACTACTGTCAAGGCCACCGCAAGGCTTGCAAATAAACTGAATGAAATTGTGACAGCAAATTCAAAGAAAATCTGGCCGATCAATCCGGTGATAAAAGCAACTGGAACAAACACTGCTACCGTAGTAAGAGTAGAAGCCGTAATGGCTCCTGCCACTTCCTTTGTGCCTTCTGAAGCCGCTTTGCGCGGCGGTTTGCCCATTGCCAAATGCCGTTCAATGTTCTCGATTACGACAATGGAGTTATCCACCAACATGCCGATTCCGAGCGCCAATGCCCCTAATGTCATAATATTGAGTGCAAAGTCGGCAAAATACATCAAGACAAATGTCACAATGACTGAATACGGAATCGCAATCCCGATAATCAATGGGCTTTTTATGCCGCGCAGGAAAAAGAACAGCACGAGCATCGCAAAAACGCCGCCGAGGATAAGCGTTTGGCCAATATTCCCGATGGCCAGCCGGACGTAATCTCCTTGGTCGAACAGCACATCGGCTTCGACTCCCTGAAAACGTTCTTCTTCCAGCAATTCATCCAACTTCGTTTGAAAGGCTTCCGATACGTCAGCCGTGTTTGCCCGGGACTCCTGCAATGCCGAAAGCAAAACGGCCGGTTCTTCATTTGCCCGTGTTTCGCTATTGCTTTCCTGCTCGGCCACGGCAACTTCTGCCACATCGCCGATGGTAACATTTTCGCCATCCAGCGGATTGACGGTGACTACCAATTCGCGGACTTCATCTACGCTGGTCAAAGTACTGACCACCCGAGTGGTCAAATGTCGGCCATTCTCCGTGTCAATCGGTTCGCCTGGCAGCGAGATATTGTTCGCTTGAATCAGCTGCACAATATCCGATTGCTGGAGTCCCCTACTTTCCAGCTGTTCCTGATCCAACGAAATCTGGATTTCTTCAATCAATGAACCCGAAATGTTGACGCTTGCCACGCCTTCCGTTTGAAGCAGCTCGGTTTCCAGCTCTTCCGCCAGCACGCGAACGTCTTCTCCGGACTCTGTAGCACGAACAGCTAGTTGAATTACAGGAAATTGTGCCGGATCAAATTTGAAAAATTGCGGCTGGTTGGAATCTTCTGGAATAGGCGTCTGGTCAATCCGCTGCATAATATCGGTCTGGACATCGTCAATGTTCGACGACCAGTCAAACTCCAGCAAAATGAAATTAGACCCTTCTTCTGAAGACGATTGAATGGACTCCAAGCCCGGCAAAGTCGACAAACTCGTTTCAAGCGGACGTGTGACTTTTTCGCTTACTTCCGTCGGGCTTGCCCCTGGATAGCTGGTTACCACTACGCCGACTGGCGGATTTAGTTCCGGTATTAAGGTAACAGGAATTTTAAAAAAAGAAACTGCTCCCAGTATAATGATTAAAAACATGATGACAATTGTGAAAACCGGACGCTTTATGGAAAAATCGCTTAACTTCATGTAACCCAAACCCCTTCTTTGTCTCGTGCTTTTATCATAAGAAAAATCAGCAGTAACCGCAAATTTAAATCTTGCCAAGCAAGTGGCAGCAGCGGAAAAGGTTCTAATGTATTAATGCAGCTTATACAATATCTGCTGTTTTCTTAAATTCTTGCTTGGTTTTGGGCAAAAGAAAAAAAACCTGCCTAAGCAGGTTTTTACAATAAGCTGTATAAGCGGATTCCAGGATTTTTGTCTTGGAACCAGCGAGTGGCAAATTCGTTTTCAAATAAGAAGACGTAGTTATCGTAACGGTCTTTCACCAGCAGCGACCGGCTGCTCGACATGGATTCTTTTACATCTTCCTCGTTTTCGATCCAGCGTGCAATTTTATTGCCGACCGGTTCCATGCGGACATCCACATTGTATTCATTTTTCATGCGGTGCTCGAACACTTCAAATTGCAGTTGTCCGACAGCGCCCAAGATAACTTCTTCAAGATGGAGGGTTTTATAGTACTGGATTGCCCCTTCTTGCACAAGTTGAAGGATTCCTTTATGGAAATGCTTCTGTTTCATAACGTTTTTCGCCGTTACTTTGACGAACAATTCCGGCGTAAACTGCGGCAGATTTTCAAATTGGAATTTCTTGCCGCTCGTAATCGTGTCTCCGATCTGGTAGTTGCCCACGTCATGAAGACCGATAATATCTCCCGCCACCGCTTCTGTCACCGTTTCACGGTCATCCGCTAAAAATTGAGTGGTTTGGCTCAATTTATACGATTTGCCGGTACGTGCCAAAGTGACGTTCATGCCCCGCTCAAATTTCCCTGAGACGATGCGGACAAAGGCGATGCGGTCCCGGTGAGCTGGATTCATGTTCGCCTGGATCTTGAAGACAAAACCGGAAAACGGCATTTCAATCGGATCGATTGCTTCATTTTCCTGCGTTTCACGCGCTTGAGGAGACGGCGCGAATTGAAGATACGTTTCGAGGAATGTTTCCACCCCAAAATTGCCTAGGGCACTGCCGAAGAATACCGGCGTCAATTCCCCTTTTTTCACACGGTCAAGGGAAAAATCATTTCCGGCTTCGTCCAGCAATTCAATGTCTTCCATCGCTTGCGTATAATAAGAAGTTTTGGTCATTTCATGCTCTTCTGCCAAATTGCCTTCTTCGTCCAATGCCAGGAACCGTTTCCCTTCGGTGCGGAAAGGTTCGATTCGTTTGTTGTAGCGGTCGTAAATCCCTAAAAACTCTTTTCCCATGCCAATCGGCCAGTTCATCGCATACGACTGGATGCCAAGAACTTCTTCCAGTTCTTCCATCAGTTCAAGCGGTTCTTTCCCTTGGCGGTCCATCTTGTTGATAAAAGTGAAGATCGGAATGCCGCGCATTTTACACACTTTAAAAAGTTTTACCGTTTGCGCTTCGATCCCTTTCGCCACGTCGATGATCATAACTGCACTGTCTACTGCCATCAATGTGCGGTACGTATCTTCACTGAAGTCCTGGTGTCCAGGGGTATCCAGAATATTGACACGGTGTCCGTCATAATCAAATTGCATGACAGAGGAAGTAACAGAAATCCCTCTTTGCTTTTCGATTTCCATCCAGTCGGATGTGGCAAACTTTCCAGATTTCTTTCCTTTTACCGTTCCGGCATCGCGGATGGCGCCCCCGAATAACAGCAGTTTTTCAGTCAAAGTGGTTTTCCCGGCATCCGGGTGGGAAATGATGGCGAAGGTTCTTCTATTTTGAATTTCATTTTTTAATTGGGTTGACATTCTGATACGCTCCTTTAATTCTACTCTATTCATATTAGAGAAGGGGGCCAAAAAAAACAAGGAATTTCAACCTTGGACGTGAAAAAAGAAGCCGGATGGGGCTTCTTTTCAACGGAATTTTTTCATGGCTTCCTGGATGGCAATTTCTTTGTCGCTGTGCGGATATTTTGTTGAGCCGATGATTTGGTAATCCTCGTGGCCTTTTCCTGCCAAAATGATGATGTCCCCAGGTTCGGCTTGAGCAATGGCATGTTTGACCGCTTCTGCCCGGTCACCGATGCAGGCAAAATTGGCGTGTTCCATGCCTGTTTGCAAATCGTTTAAAATGCTGTCGTATTCTTCGTAGCGCGGATCATCCGTCGTCAAGACCACGTAATCCGCAACCGAAGCTTTTTGGGCCATAATCGGCCGCTTCGTCTTGTCCCGGTTCCCCCCTGTTCCGACCAGGAAGATAATCCGGTTCGTCTTGAAATCAGTTACTGCGTCAATGGCTTTTTCGATGGCATCCGGTGTATGCGCATAATCGATGAAGATGGAAACTGGAGCGTCCAATTCCACTTTTTGCATGCGTCCTTCTACCGGTGCAATTCGGGACAATGCAGACAGAACCTCTGCCAGCTCAAATCCTTCTGCATACAAGGCGGCAATGGCCGCTAAAGCATTGGATACATTGAATTGTCCGAGCAATTTCATCGAAACGGCAAATTCGCCTTCCGGACAAGTTAAAGTGAACGTGGTGCCATGGTCGCCCATTTCGATATTTCCTGCTTTAAACTGAGCTTCTTCCTTCACTCCGTATGTATAAACTGGATGAGAAGTCATATCCGCATACTTTTCCGACCATGGATCGTCAGCGTTCAAAACGGCTTGCTTTTTCTCCTGAAGATTTTGGCCGAGCTGTGAAAACAGCAAGCCTTTTGCATGCCCGTATTCCTCCATCGTTCCGTGGAAATCCAGGTGATCATGCGTTAAATTAGTGAAAATCGCCGTATTGAATTCAACTCCCGCCAGGCGCCCAAGCACCAGCCCATGGGAAGAAACTTCCATCGTCATATGGGAACAGCCTGCTTCTTTGGCTCTGGCGATCATCTGCTGCGTAGTCAATGCATCACTTGTCGTATTTGCTGACGGGTGCAGCTCCCCGTTCAGATTAAAGCCGATGGTTCCGGTCACTGCGGAAGTTTTGCCAAGTTCCATCAGCATGGAATGCAGAATTCCGGACACGCTAGTTTTGCCGTTGGTGCCGGTTACGCCGATCATCTGCATTCCTTTTGACGGGTAGCCGTAAAATTTGGCGGCAAGCAAACCGAGGGTCCGGTCTGAATCTGCGACAAGCAACACAGGAGTGTCCGGCAAGTCGAGCGGCTGCTCCGATACAATTAAGACAGCGCCTTGCACCGCCGCCTGCTGAGCAAAATCGTGGCCATCCACTGTATATCCTTTGATGCAAATAAAAACAGATCCTCTTCTCACTTCACGGGAATCCATGGTAATGTGTTCCACCGTTTCCGGCAATGTCCCGATCAATTGATTATAAGGAATATTTTCGATCAGTTGGTGTGTGTTCATGAAAATCCTCCTACTCTGTAACTAGCGGAGACATGACATATGCATGAAGCAATGCCCCCGCGGCTTTCAATGAATCGATATGGGTGCGTTCATAGGAATGAGACGCTTCAATCCCCGGCCCAAATAAGGCATGTTTGACGTCTGCCCCGGCTCCGATCGCCGCTGAAGCATCTGATCCGTAATAAGGGTAAATGTCGACTTTATAATCAATCTGATGCTGATTCGCCAGGGCGATCAAATGGCGGGTAAGGCCATAGTGGTAAGGTCCGCTCGAGTCTTTGGCACAAATGGATACGGTGTATTCGTCCGATGCCTGCCCATCTCCGATGGCGCCCATATCCACCGCAATGTATTCCGCTGTTTGTTCTGGAATATTGGAGTTGCCGCCGTATCCGATTTCTTCATTGTTTGAAATATAAAAATGGGTAGTATGCGGCAATTCTTCGCCTGACACCTTCAATTGCTTAAGCAATTGAAGCAGCAGCGCCGTGCTGGCTTTGTCATCCAGATGGCGGGATTTGATATATCCTGAGTCCGTCGCCGCAAAACGCGGATCAAACGATACAAAATCGCCCACTTCGATGCCGAGTGCCCGGACTTCATCTGCTGAAAAGGCTTTTTCATCCAAGCGGACTTCCATATTATTTTCGTCCCGATCAGCAGTGCCTGCGTCCTTATAGACATGGACCGTCGTCTGATGCATCAAAATCGTGCCTGACAAAGTCGTGCCATCTGCTTTATGTATAAGGCAATTTTCGCCTTCAATCGCATTAAATTTAAACCCGCCGACAAGTGATAATTTCAAACGGCCGGTTGGTTTGATTTCTTTAACCATCGCGCCGAGCGTATCGACATGGGCCGTTAACAAGCGGTGCCTGCTTTGGTCTTTGCCCTGAATGGTCGCAATGACTGCCCCTTTTTGGGTCATCCTGTATTCAGCATTCCAGTCGTCCAAGTGCTTTTTGATAGTCTTCATAATGTCCATTGTATAGCCTGATGGACTGGGAATTTCCACTAGCTCTTTTAATAAATCCAGCGTTTCTTGTTTATTCCATTCAATTGACATGAGTAACGCCTCCCTAATTACTTTATCATATCAAAATGAATCATGTTCTGACAGGGCATTCTATAGTAATATTAGTACGAATCCCCAAGATTGAGGTGCATTATGGAGCGTTCTTCAACCAATCAAAATAGAAATAGGCTGTTTATCCATTTATTTGGAGGCGCGAGCGTTATCCATTTGCTGCTCCCACTGATTGCCGACTTTCCTATGGCCATTTATTCCCCGTTGTTCGGACTCGCAGCTTATATTGTCTTGCTTGTCCTGCAAGCCGTAAAGTATAATGAGCGGAAAATTCAAATTCTGGTTCTTCTTTTCATGAACTTTTATGTATTTATCTTAAATTTCGAGGCATTGTCTGCAGTAACGGTAATCTACTTTGCGATCCCGATTATTGCATCCGCCTTGTACTACGATACGTTTCCGATCATCGCTTTAGGGGTGTTGACCGCCATCGAAACCTTTTTACTGGCTTTTGTTTTTGATGAATTAAGCGACAGAGCGTCTGTCCACTATGTTCATTTATCGCTATTTGTTTTTATACTCTGCATCCTGCTTTTGACTACGCTTCATTCGATTTACTTCAGCCGGATCTGGTCTCAGCTGGAGCAGCAGAACGAATCCATGGAAAAGGCGCTCATATCAAAAGAAGGCTATCTTCAATTGTTTTTTGAAACAGCCAAAGACGCGTTTGCCGTCTTTGATGTGGACAATAAAATTATCGCCATCAATCCCGCTTTTGAAGAATTGTATGGCTGGACATTGGAAGAATGCATCGGGCAGTCGATTTCGCTTGTTCCGCCGGAAAAATCAGAAGAAGCGGCCGTCCGCACCCTGCAAGTCCAAAAAGGCGAGAGTTTTTCCTTGCTCGAAACCGTAGACGCCAAAAAAGACGGCAGCCGTTTCCATGCCCAAATCACTTTGTCGCCCATTACAGACGAAGCAGGGAATGTCGTGGCTACTTCCATTATTTCACGGGATATTTCTTATCAGAAAGAAGCGGAAAGGCTGATTGTCCAGGCAGAAAAAATGAAGCTTGCGGGAGAGATCGCCGCTGGCGTTGCCCACGAAGTCCGAAATCCAATGACGGTTATCTCGGGCTTTGTCCAAATGATGCATAATGATCTGGATTATCCGTACAAAGATTACACGAAGTTGATCCAATCTGAATTGGAGCGCATTAATCTCATTATCAGTGAATTTTTGGTATTGGCAAAACCGCAGGCTTCTGAAGCCAAAAGGATCAGTTTGCGCCAAACCTTGGAGGATATTTTTGTTTTGTTCGGCCCGGAGCTGAACAGGCAAGGCATCCAATTCATCAAGCATTGGGAAAAAGATGATTTTGATGTCCGGGCGGAAGATCATCAGCTGAAGCAAGTGCTGATCAACTTGATAAAAAATTCAATCGATGCAATCGAACGGCAAGGTGAAATTACGTTGCATATTGAAAACTTCGACGATGGATTCGTCTCGCTGCGCATTCGGGATAATGGAGTTGGGATTCCCGAAGAAGTAATGGCGCGTATTTTCGAACCTTTCTACACCACCAAAGCGACCGGAACCGGCCTCGGCCTGATCATTTCCCAGAAAATCATCCGTGAACACGGCGGCAGCCTGGAAATCGACAGCCAGGAAGGAAACGGCACCACTGCCACTATTCTTTTGCCAAAAGCGTAAAAAAAGAGCCCAAGTGCTCTTTCAGACTGTAGACAAAGTATAGTTGAAATGAATAGAAATGCATAAAACCAACCGGATCGGCCACTTCGCTTTCCGTGGGCTCAGCTTCAGCCTCCTCGCCGCTTCGAAACCCGTTGCTCCTGCATCGCTGCGCTAGCTTCGTCGCAAAGACTTGGCCTCATTGCCTTCGGCCAATGTCTTGCCTGCGGGGTCTTCAGCTTTCGCTGTCCCACAGGAGTCTCCGTGGCCGAACCGGTTGGGGCATCTCTCTTTCATCCAAAAGTGAACACGTAACCGAATGAAGTTCAATCATCTAGTTAAAGAAGGAAAGCGACAACTTTGGGTAGCCCCAAGTTTAGAATCCGGAATGGAAACCGGCGACTCCAGCGGGTCAGCGTAGCGACGAAGTGCCGAAATCCACTCAGGATGCAAGTTCCGAGTGGATTTCGGCATGGGTCCGCGGAAAGCGTCCACTTGGAGCGAAATGACTTAGAGAATGGAATTTTTTCCAGCAGCCTGATTAAAAAAAGAGCCCAAGGGCTCTTTTTTTTTAATCAATCATCGTCGTTGTCGTCATCGTTATCATTCTTGTCAGTTTCATGTTTAATAATAGAACCGTCTTTTGCATTGACGGTCACTTCGTGTTCGGTTTTGCCGTCTTCAATTTCAAATTCGTATTGCGCAACACCGTCGTCATTGTCCAATTCCATGTCTTTCACCGTTCCGCTAGCTGCTACAAGGGCAGCTTTTGTCGCTTCTTCCGAACTGATCAAGCCTTCAGTTGAGACGATATCGTCTGAATCGTCATCGCGGTCGTCTTCTTTTTCACGTTTTTGTTCCAAGACTTCTCCTGTGTCGGCATCAAATTTCAAATCGTATTCATAGCCTTCGTGTGTCACGTCTACTTCATAGTAAGCACTGTTCATATTTCTTTCTAATTCAATGTCTGTGATGGTTCCGCCCACAATTTCAAGCGCTTTTGCAGAAGCATCATCAAATGTAAGCTTCGGCGCTTTTTGGTTAGACTGCTGATTGCTGTTTTGGACATTGGCACTGTTTGAATTGGTTTCAGAAGTTCCTGCTGGATTTGTATCTGTGTTGGCCAGTACAATTCCTCCAAAAGTTAACGCGCCTGCTACTACCGGGATGTAAATGAATTTTTTCATGTTAATCTCTCCTCCTCATATGTTCTATCTTTACTATAGCCCCCGCTTCTGTGAAGACGATTAAGGGTTTATTAGAATTTGATGAGAATTTAAAGAAACAAAAAACACTCAAGCAGAAAGGCAAATTTCCCGCTAGAGTGTTTTTTGTTTAATCGTCCCATTCAACCGTTAAGGTTTCACCACGGATTGCATGGATCTGGACCGTCACTTCCCGTTCGGATTCTTCATTTTCAATTTCGATCAAATAATAGCCTCCGCCTTCGGTCTGGACAAACTCAATTTCCTGTACTTCGCCGTCAAGCGTCTGTTTCGCAATCGCGATGGCTTCGTCCTCGGTGATGACCGCATCCGGTTCTGGTTCTGGCTCCGGTTTCGCATCCGGTTTTGTAATTGGTTCGGCGGTGATGTCCCCAATTTCTCCTGTCGCCGCTGCTACAAGCACGGTTGTGATATTTTTTTCATCTTTTATTTTCACTTCGTATTGCTGGCTGTCTTTCAAATACGTGACGTTTTCCAGCGTTCCGTTCACTTTTTTTAATGCAGCCGCTCCTGCCTGTTCTTCATTCAATCGGGTGGCTGGTTCTTTTTTCTCGATCAGCTTCATCGATTCCACCTGGCCCGTGGCTTTGTTAACCATTGCGGTATAAAGACCATTCGCTTTATTGAAGTCCACCTCAAAATGGTTGTCCACTTCAGAAGTTCCAACAAGTTCTCCTCCGTATAGGTCCAGCACCGATTGCTCTGCCTCTTGTGCACTGATGCTTTCGCTGCCGATAAACGGATTTAAGAGAAAGGCAATGACAATTATTCCAAGCAAGACCGTCCCAGCTGCCATTAGCATCCATTTTCTCATCCTGATCCCTCCTGGCTTGATTGTACCGCGCCAACATTAAAATCCGATGAGAAAATGATGGAAACTGTCGTACCCATTTGTTCAATGCTTTCAATTTCCAGCTTGGCTCCGAGTGAATCAGCCAATTGTTTGGCAAGGGATAGTCCAAGTCCGGATCCCCCGGTGTCACGGCTCCGCGCTTTATCCACCCGGTAAAAGCGTTCAAAGATAAACGGCAGCGACTCCTTGGGGATGCCGATGCCGTAATCCCGGATTTGAATGATGGGGTCCCTTTCGTTTTTGGCAATCACTTCAATACGGTCGCTTGAATATTTCCGCGCGTTGTCGAGCAGGATATACAAAAGCTGTTTGAGTTTCGCCAAATCGGTCGTGACGTATAATTCCGGTGAACTTGCAGTCAGCTGGAATTCCCGGTTATAGGAAGTTCCAAGCGCTGCGGTCGTTTGCTCAAGCACTTTCGTGACATTCACGTTGGTCAATTCGAGCTGCGCTTCGCTTTGGCGGGCAATATGCAAAAGCTGCTCAATCAACGCTTTCATGCGGTCGGTTTCAGTCCGGATGGCCGTGAGCCCTTCATCGGCAATTTTTTCATCCTGCATGCCGCGCCGCTGCAGAAGTTTAGCATAGCTGCCAATGACCGTTAAAGGCGTTTTCAATTCATGGGACGCATTCGAGACAAATTGTTCCTGCTTGGTATAGTTTTCTTCAAGAAGTGCCATCATTTCATTGAACGTCCGGCCCATCTGCCCGATTTCATCGTTCGTTTCCTCGGTGATTTGCAGCTTCTCGAATTGGCCATTCCGCTGAATGCGCGTCATTGTATTGGTAAGATCGGTAATGGGCTTCGTAATGAGCCGCCCGAGAACGATGCTTGAAACCACTACCGGTATCATGGCAAGCAAAGTTACCGTGATCAAGACAAGGCGCAGCGTTTGAAGATTGCCGCTGACTTCTCTCGTCGACTGGGCAATCGTCAAATTTGCCACTTCACCGTCCGTCCAAATGATGGGTGTTGTCACATAAGCGAATAGCTCATCTTCTGCTTGAATGGTTCCGGAAGCTTCCGGCAAGTCTGCAGGAAGTTCGGTTGGAACCGCTGGATCTTGAATCGTCCGGATCAGTTCCTTGCCACCACGGGTAACTTGAATCGAACCGTTTACCGGCACATATCCCCGAAGTACATTCTGGGGATCTGCCGGATTCTCATTCAGCTTTGCAACCACTAGATTGGCCTCGGTGTGCAACTGGTCCACTTCCGTTGAATACGTTAACCGGCTGAACGAAAAGTAAATGACGATCATGAGCACCAGCAAAATGACCAGCATCAGCAAAGTGGTCCAAATATGGATTTTATTTTTTAGCTTCATGGACATGCTCCTTCAGGACATAACCTACGCCCCGAACCGTCTGGATATAAGTGGAGGGCTCACCTGCATCGATTTTTTTCCGCAAATAGCGGATGTAGACATCGATGACATTGGTATCCCCGTAATAGTCGTAGCCCCAAACAGCATTCAACACTTGTTCGCGGCTCAACACTTGCTGCGGATGCTGCATCAAATACAGCAGCAAATCAAATTCGCGCGGCGTCAGTTCAACCGAGCGTCCGCTGCGGGTGACCTCACGCGTCGTTTCGTTCAATTCCAGCTGTTCAAAGCGGCAAACTTCGGAATTCCCGCTCCCTGTCGACTGCCGCAGGCATGCACGGATGCGGGCAAGCAGCTCTTCAATTTCAAATGGTTTTGTTACGTAATCATTAGCGCCCAAATCAAGGCCCGCCACTTTGTCTTTCACATCGTTTTTCGCTGTCAGCAAAATAACCGGAATGGCTGGATTTGAAGTACGAATGCGTTTTAGCACATCCAACCCATGGATTTCAGGCAGCATCAAATCAAGCAAGATCAAATCCCATTCGTTTTCGCGGAATTGAATCAGCCCTTCCGAACCTGTATGAGCCACTCCTGTTTGATAGCCTTCATATGTAAGTTCCAGTTCCAACACGCGTGCTATGCTTTTTTCATCTTCCACTATCAGAATACGCTCTGTCATATCCGTCACCTCTTACTGTTTATTCTAGCAAACCTAAAGAAAAAAGCGACCCGGAGGCCGCTTATTTCAATAAGGTCCTAACCATATTCACTTTGTTTCCATAAGGCGGAAACAGGACATTGGTCGACAGTTTGGTCGATTTTTTCAAGATGGATTTTGCATGTGTGAAAGTTTCAAAACTCGCTTTTCCGTGGTAGGAATTAACGCCCGAAGTACCTACTCCGCCAAAAGGCAGGTAGACGCTGCCGACATGGGACACCGTATCGTTGATGCAGCCGCCGCCAAATGGCAATTCTTCCAGGAAGAAATTAATTGCCCGCTCATTTTCAGAGAACATATAAGCGGAAAGCGGCTTTGGCAATTTGCGGATTTGGCGCAGCAGTGCAGGCAGGTCATTGTATGTGATGACCGGCAAAATCGGCCCGAATAATTCCTCTTCCATCGACGGGCTGTCCCAGTTGATATTGTCGAGTACAACCGGTTCAATATAACGCTCATTGCGGTCCATCCCGCCGCCAGCCACAATATTTGCCGCTTCTTTTTTGATGATCTCAGCGAGCCGGTCGAAATGCTGAACGGAAACAATTCGTCCGTAGTCCGGACTTTTCAGTGCGTCTTTTCCGTAGAAACTCCGGATAGTCTTGATCAACTTTTTCATGAACTCTTCTTTAACCGATTCATGGACGCAGACATAATCCGGCGCCACACAGGTCTGGCCGGTATTCATCAATTTGCCCCAAGCAATGCGTTTTACCGCCAAGTCAAGATTAGCCGTCTGGTCGACGATAGCCGGGCTTTTCCCGCCAAGTTCCAGCGTGATCGGCGTCAGGCGTTCCGACGCAGCCTTCATGATCACTTTTCCGACATTGACGCTGCCAGTGAAGAAAATATAATCAAAAGATGCATGGATAAGTGCCGTCACTTCTTCCCGCTCGCCTTCAACCACTCGAATATAGTAGGAAGGGAATGCTTCTTCAATGATGGTGCGCGTCACTTTCGTTACGTTCGGCGTAGTTTCGGACGGTTTGACCACTGCACAGTTCCCTCCGACAATTGCCCCGATCAACGGTTCCATGATCAATTGGAACGGATAGTTGAATGGCCCGATGATGAGCACAGAGCCGTACGGTTCCCGAATGACAAAACTTTTGGCAGGCTGCAAATGAAGCGGCGTCTTTACTTGTTCCGGCTCCATCCAGTTGTCCAAATGCTTCGACATATAGCCGATGCTGTCCAGGATAAATCCCACTTCGGTCGCATAAGCTTCAAACTCGCTTTTTCCTAAATCCAATTTCAAGGCGTGAAGAATTTCATTTTCGTGAGCTTTTATGGCTTGCTTCAGCCGCTCGAGCTGCGCTTTCCGGAAACTGACGCTTTTAGTGGCGCCTGTGTAAAAGAAATCACGCTGTTCGTTAATCATTTGTTCGACCGTCAATGCAGTAACTTCCATCTATAAAGCCCCCTTCTTAGTGAAAACATCTTAGCATGATTTTTTTAAAACTTCACTTCATTTACTTTTCTGCAAGCAATTGGTCAATATAACGCTGCACAACGAGGCCTTCTTCAAAAGGCACCAGAAAAGTGGATTGTTCACGCATCGACTGGAACAGTGAAGGAACTTCCAGAAAATCTGTAATTTGTTTGCGATCTTCGTATTTTCTTTCTTCGTATAGATCCGACCAGTTTTCCAATGTCAAAACGCCTTCTTCGCCGTAGACTTTAAATTGCAGCAATTCTTTTTGCCCGATGCCGCTAAGCCCGGTGATCAAAAATGGAATGCTGCCGGCCGTTACCCCATGCGCCACGATTCCTGTCTCGCAAAGGTCAGCTTGTTCGGGGTAGGTGATGTAATGGGACAAAATTGTCAGTTCTCCGAATACCCGGTTAAAGAGCTGGAGGTAATGAGGAAACACTTCCCTTACAAAGCCGCCTTGGCTTCTTGATGCAATCCACGGATTTTGCTGCCATGCGCGTGGCCAATCCGGGAAAAAGGTCTGCAGCTCAATGCGCACCACTTTTCCGATATTGCCGTTCCGGATGCGCTTAACCATATCGTGTACAGCCGGCTTGTACATGAGCGGAAAATGCATCGCCGTTCGGATCCGGTTCTTTTTTGCTGCTTCCACCATTTCTTCTCCGTCTTCTGCGTTGTGCGCAAGCGGCTTCTCGCTCAGCACATGAATTCCGGCTCCCGCAGCACGTTTGGCGATTTCTGCATGGGAAGCAGGCGGCGTTCCGATGTACAGCCAATCAATATTTGAATGGAGAATCGATTCGAAGGACTCACAAATCGGCACCCCATATGTGTCATGAAGAAACTGCAGACGCTCCTGTTGTTCATCGTAAACTCCCTTGATTTGCACTCTGCCTTCTTGCTGGATTTGCTTGATAATACGCTCTCCTACGATTCCTGCTCCGATTATTCCAATTGAAATCATGTTACCCCTCTTTTCTATAAGGCCTAAAGGCTTATTTTGGCTCTCTCTGTTTATTAGTGTAACCTTTAGGGGTATAGAATAGTCAAACAATTACAACACAAACCGAGGAGGAAAACATCATGAACAAACAAGCAAACTGGTGGGAACCGATTTTTTCAGGAGAATTGGAAGTTGGATTAAACAAAGAAAAGCTGGACAGCCTGGAACAGGAATCGTTTTTGTATTTTGAAGAAGCTCAAATCGACATGGAGACTCATGCTTAATTGATGCAGTTAACAACAGGTATCCGACGCTGCAGTACATAGAAAACGCCTTGTTCAATTCAAATTGAAAAGGCGTTTTGTCATGTCCGAATGAATTTACTCGATGCTTCTCCACAAATACAGCGAAGCGTATGATAGATAAGGCTCCCATTCGGGCAGATGAAGGAGAATTTCTTCAGCCTTCGGTTTTTCAGACCGTTCCCATTGAATTTTCAAGGCATTTTGCAGGCCAATATCCGCCAGTGGAAATAAATTAGCGCGCCCCAGCCCAAACATCAGAAAACTTTGCGCTGTCCAGGGGCCAATCCCTCTGTAGTGAACCAAACGGGCGGTCACTTCATCGTCGTCCAGATTTGCCATGTTTTCCAAGTCCAATTCCCCGTTCGCAATGGCTCGGGACAATCCAATCACGTATTCAGCTTTTCGCGTGCTGAACTGAAGCTCCCTTAAACTTGCCGGCTCAAGCTGTGCAATCGTTTCAGGAGCCGGATAAAACCAGACTCCGTCTTTTTGTTCTCCGTAGTTTTGGACAAACCGGCTCGTTAAAGTGTGGGCAAACGACAAGTTTAATTGCTGATGGATAATGCTTTTCATCAAAGATCCGTACAACGAAAACTCTCGGACCAACGGCGTCCCTTTATGTTCCTCAAACAAATGGGCCAGGCTGGTCTTCCGGAAATGGTCTGTGACCGGTTTAAGAGACCGATTGAAATGCAGCAGATCCGCTATCAGCCTCATTTGCGCTTCTGTTGCATCGGTTATTTCAAACACCGGACTTTCACTAGTTCCTCTCGCTTTCACGGTTGCAATAGTGCCTTCGGGCATCGGAATTCGGACAGAGCGGCCCGACAAATCGACGGCATGCAAAGGATCCAGCGAAAGCCGCTCCAGTGCCCGGTCAAAATCATAGGCAAACGGAAGTTCCAATCGCAATTCTCTCATCCCCTTTTTCTTAAACCGTATCCCACCCAGATTTTGATTGCAAGCCGCAGAAACAGGAAATATAATGGAAAAATGAAAGCAGGGATAGCCATGAAACAAATTATAGCTTTACTTGCAGCCTTGATGCTGCTTGCCGGATGCACAGCATTGGATTCCACCGATACAGGCGGGACGGCGGATCCTATTGACGTAGAAGTCACTTCCGTAATTGATGGAGATACCATCAAGATTATTTATGAAGGAAAAGAAGAGACGGTCCGTTATTTGCTGGTGGATACACCGGAAACCAATCATCCACGCCTCGGAAAACAGCCGCTTGGCAGCGAAGCGACTGCAGAAAATAAACGGCTCATCGAATCAGGCGACGTTTCCATTGAATTTGACGTAGGCGACCGTTTTGATGATTACGGCCGCTTGCTTGCATATATTTATGTAGACGGGGAAAGCGTGCAGGAACAGCTGCTTGAAGCAGGTTTTGCCCGTGTTGCCTATGTTTACCCTCCCAATACCCGCTATGTCGATGATTTTGAAAAAGTGGAAACGGATGCAAAAAAGGCGGGCATCGGCATTTGGGAGTTTGAAAATTATTCAACAGACCGCGGTTTTAATTCCGATGCCTACGGAAAAGAATCTAATCTATCCAAATCCGAGTCGCCAAAAGGCGATTGCCGGATCAAAGGAAACATCAATCGGAACGGCAATAAGATTTACCATATGCCGGGTGAAGGATCTTATGAACAGACCAATCCCGAAGAATGGTTTTGTTCAGAGCAGGAAGCCAAGGATGCAGGTTTCAAAAGCACTGGAAGCTGACAAGGAGGAGTTATATGCAAGTCATTGTTATGCGTTTCGATTATCCGTCGTCCGCAATTTTTGAGCAGCTCCAGCAGCAGGCGCAATATGCCGCCTCCAAGCAAAAAGCGACTTTGCCTCCGCATATTACGCTGCAGTCATTTACCCAACCCAGCCCGCTTGATTTGAAAAAAGCGATTGAGCCGTGGGCAGAAAAAACGAAGCAGCTTTCTCTGTCTTTTGCTTCACTTGGATTTTTCAAGCAGCAAGGCAGCTTTTATGCGGCACCGATTGTCACTAAAGCGCTGGCTGCATTGCATTCGGCAATCAATCTATCGACGCGGGAATTTACCGGACACGATGCTTTCTATATGCCGGATCACTGGGTGCCCCATGCGACCATTATCAACCATATTGCACCGCCGTTCTGGGGACCGCTGTTTGCCCGTCTTTCAATGGAATTCGAACCTTTTACGGCAAAGGCCGTTGCCATCGAATGCTGGTCTATTGTCCAAGGAAAAGCGCAAACGGAATGGAGTATTTTTCTATCGGAATAAGTATTGACTTTTCCCCTGGGCACGATATAATTATATTTGTCCTGGAAATGAGATTCCTTAGCTCAGCTGGGAGAGCGCTACCTTGACAGGGTAGAGGTCGCTGGTTCGAGCCCAGTAGGAATCATTGGGTGCCAAACCCGCAGCAAGCTTTAGGAACAAAGTTTGCTTAGAAAAAACCGTTGCCTTCTGGCAGCGGTTTTTTATTTTTACAACTAAAATGGGGCCTGAAGCTGAAAGCTTCAGGCCCCCTTCTTTAGGCTTCAGATGCTTTAGGCGCCTTTTTATCACGCGCCGTCCACTGAATAGCCCAAAGAACAATAAATACTACTACTCCTACATAGGAGTAGATGCCCTCTGGATATACCAGGGCGAGTCCAGTAACCACTGCCAGGATGCGTTCAATCCAGGTAAGTTTCCGGTACCAAAACCCGATCAGCCCCGCCCCGAGCGCAATCATGCCGGCAAAAGCAGTTGCCACAACCCAGATCAGTTCAAGCCATGTCGTATCAATCATTAAGAGCGATGGAGACAGGACAAACATATAAGGAATGATAAACGCAGCAGCAGCCAGTTTAGAAGCTATGATGCCTGTCCGGATCGGTTCCCCTCCGGAAATACCCGATGCCGCAAATGCGGCTAGTGCGACCGGTGGTGTAATATCGGCGATAATCCCAAAATAGAACACGAATAAATGGGCAGAAATCGCGATGACCATCGGCACGGCAGCACCAGCCGGTTCATCCAGCATCAACAGCGTAATAATGGCCGGGGCTGCAATTGTAGAAGTGATGACGTAATTGGCGGTTGTCGGTGAACCCATACCAAGGACAATGGCAGCAAGCATCGTGAAGAACAAGGTCAGCAAAATGCTGCCGCCCGATGCGGAAATCAAGCCGTTTGCCAAGCTTAGCCCCAGACCCGTTTTTACAACAACCCCCACAATAATGCCCGCAGCTGCGGTAGCAGCACCGACGGCCAAAGCCGTCCGGGCACCGTCCACCAATGCATGAATCATGTCTTTAAAACTTAACCGCGTTTCTTTATTGATGGCACTGACCAGGATAGTAGCCAGAATGCCATACAAAGCCGCATGCATGGTCGGAACTCCCACCATCAAGAAGACGATAATAATTACAATTGGAAGTAAAAGATGTATTTTCTTTAAAACCTCTTTCCGATCCGGCAATTCTTCTTTTGTAAGACCTCTAAGGCCCACTCTTTTCGCTTCAAAATGCGTCATGATCCAAACACCTGAAAAATAAAGCAGCGCCGGAATCGCCGCAGCTTTCGCAATGTCCCAATAGCTGATGCCGCCGATGAACTCGACCATCAAGAAAGCGGCTGCTCCCATAATTGGCGGCATAATCTGGCCACCTGTCGAAGAGGTGGCTTCCACAGCACCTGCGAATTCTTTATTGTAGCCCAGTTTCTTCATCATAGGGATAGTATAAGCCCCGGACGTGACAACGTTTGCAACGGAACTGCCGGATATGGTTCCCTGCAGCGCACTGGAGAAAATGGCGACTTTTGCAGGACCGCCTATTAAATGCCCAGCCAGTGAAACTGACAAATCATTAAAGTATTCCCCAACGCCTGTCTTTACCAAGAAAGCACCGAACAGTAGGTAGACAAAGATAAACGTTGCGGAAACAGCCAGCGGTGTCCCCAAGATTCCGTCAGTTGTGTAAAACATCAGCTGGACCGTCGAATCCAGATCCTGTCCGCGGTGTTTTAAAAACCCGGGGAAATAAGGCCCCCAAAAAGCATAAGCTAAAAACAGCGAAGAAATGATGGTAATCGGCAGCCCGACAGCCCGCCTGGTGGCTTCAAGCGTCAGCACGATGGCGAGTATCCCGACAATCAGATCCATCTCTGTGACCCGGCCGACGCGGAACACCAAATCGTCGTACATAATCGGCCAGTATGCCCCTACCGCAACAGCCAGCAAAGCGAGCAAATAATCATAAAAAGGAACTTTGCGGCGATCGCCTTTCCGCTTTATCGCTGGAAACAATAGAAAAATTAACGACAAGGCAAAGCCCAAGTGAATCGACCGCTGCAAATAAGCTGTCAATTGCCCATCGATGGCGGTATACAGCTGGAAAAGCGAAAATGCCAACAAGCCGAAAAAGACGAGATGTTTGGCAATGCCGCTTAAATCGCGCGTGTTTGATTCGGGGTCATATTTCTGCAGTATTTCCTTTTGCTTTTCCTCTGAAATATTGCCTTCTTCTTCGGGTGGCAACTTCATTTTTTCTTTCTCTTTTGGAGGCAGCTCATTGCTCATCGATGTTCACTCCTCTTAATTGTTGGATAAGAGATAGACGCTGAACTTTAAAGGTGTAGGATTCGCCACGGGTTAGCGTCTTTTTTAAATCGTATTTCCTGCCATTGTTCTTAAAAAACAAGCCTGCATCAATATTGCCAATGAAGATTCTAAAGTCGGGCAGTTCCTTTTTCATGCCGGTGATAAAATATTTCCCGTCTTTTTCGACAAAATTTTCCCCTTCTCCTGCATTTGACGGCATGCCAATATTAAAATCTTCATATTCCAATTCAACCATTCTCAAGCTATTGTCCGGAAGCACTTCGTAGCTTTCGATTACTTCGGATAAATGAATGGAATGGGTATATTCAATTTGAAAGTCCCTGGTTTTGACTGGCAGATGAGCCGCAATCTCCTGGTTTTTATTATCTATGAAAACATAATGTTTGTTTAAAGGCACCCGTGCAGCTACGAAAAGCAAGAAGGCAATGATTAGGAGAAGAAAGCTTAGCTGCAGTGGTTTTGACTCCATTAGACAAACTCCCCTTACGAATAAATAAATAACGACGATAAAGCTGCTGCTTTATCGTCAATTATTCTTGTCGTTTTATTTATTCACTTCGTCAAAATACTTCTGTGCGCCCGGATGGACGTCGATGCCAATGCCATCCAAAGCCGTTTCCGCTTTGATCAGTTTCGCTTTGGCATGCTGAATCTGATCGGTGTTTTCATAAATCGCTTTCGTAATATCGTAAACCAGATCTTCAGAAAGGTCATTTTGAACCACCAGCATCGCCAGCACGGAAACTGTCGGTACATCTTCTGTCAACCCATAAGTCCCTGAAGTAATTGTATCTTTTGCATAGTAAGGATATTTTTCAATCAGTTCGGCCGCTTTGTCGTCCGCTACCGGAACAATCGAAACATCCGCTGTAGCACTTAAACTTTCCACTGCACCGGTCGGGGTTCCTGCAGTAATAAACGCTGCGTCAATCTGTCCCCCCTGCAAGCTCTCCTGGGATTCGGCAAAATCCAGGTTTTGCTCTTCAATGTCTTCCATGGTCATTCCATGAATTTCCAATAGCTGCTCCGCATTGATATAAGTTCCAGAAGCCGGAGCTCCCACAGAAACTTTTTTCCCTTTCAAATCCTCAAACGAAGCAATTCCTGAATCGGCTGTCGTCACTAACTGAATCGTTTCCGGATAAAGGGCTCCGATGGCCGAAACTGTATCAATGACTTCGCCTTCAAACATATTCGATCCTTCCGCTGCATAAAAAGCGGTATCAGTCTGAACAAAAGCAATTTGTGCGTCTCCATCTGCAAGAGCGGTCATATTGGCAGCAGAAGCCTGAGAAACCTCCGCAGTCGTATCAATGCCGGTTTCATTTTCAATGATTGTCGCCATTGCACCGCCAAGTGGATAGTATGTGCCTGTAGTTCCACCAGTTAAGACGCTCAAGAATTCAGGATCTTTCGCTTCGCCGCCTTCCCCACTTCCTCCGCTGTCAGTGGCTGTGTCTCCGCCGCAACCTGCCAGAAAAACGGATCCCGCCAAAGCAATTGCTGTGAACAACCCAAATTTACGCTTAGCCATCATAAAATTCCCCCTTCTGAATTTTCTTAATATTCCAATTTCATCATAACATGTCTTTCGACTTGTTTGCCAACTGAATTTTCCAAAAAATATAAGAAGAAGGAACTTAGTTTCAGGTTTCTGCGCCTTCTACATGAGTTTCCGGAGCGGTATCTTCAGGGGACACATCTTCAAAAGTCATGCCTCTTTCTTCCAAGTCTCTTGTCCGATGTGCAATTCGTGCAGATGCACAAGCGGCAATGCTCGCTACTAAATCATCGAGGAATGTATGAACCGCTCCTCCGGTTTTCGTATCCAGCTTACGGATGATGCCCACTTTGTTCTTATCTAAATGGCCGAAAGTAGTCACTGCGATGCTGCCATATGTTAGAACGGCTCCAAGGCCGATCATTTCGTCTACCCCAAATAATCCTTCATCCGAATCGACAATCTGCTGAAGCGGACGTGACAATTTTCCTTGTTCCGCCAGTTCATCCAACTCAATGCCGACGAGCAGCGCGTGCTGCATTTCGCGTTTCCGGAGAACACTTTCAACCGATTCGATGCAATGATCGATGGTCAGTCCATCATTATAAGGCAATTGCATTTCAAGGACGATTCTTGCGATTTCATCCAAACTGATTCCTCTGCGTTCTAATGCTTGATGCGTTGCTTTTGTCACTTCATCTGAATGTACACGGAATTTTCCTCCATCCATCCCAAACATCCCCTTCCAATTTTCTTTAGCTTTCCTGCCCATTATACCTCTCTCTTGGAATATGTTACAATTTTCGTACAGAAAGCAATAGGAGGGTTATTAATGAATAGAGGCAGTGTCCAGGATTTAACCATTTACAGCAAGGAATTGCAGGAAGAAATGCAGCTACTGGTTTACCTTCCTTCTAATTTTTCACCACTTTATAAATATACTTTGATCATTGCATCGGATGGCAAAGATTATTTCCAGCTGGGACGGCTGCCGCGGATAGCTGATGAGCTTTTGGAAAACAACGAGATTGAAAACATCATTTTCGTCGGTGTTCCTTATAAAAATGTAAAAGACCGCAGCAGCAAATATGAACCGACCGGCGAAAAACACGGCGCTTATTTGCGGTTCCTGGCCCATGAACTGGTGCCATATTTAGATGAACATTATCCGACTTACCAAGTCGGCATGGGGCGTGCTTTGATCGGTGATTCACTGGCGGCTACCGTATCCCTGAGCGCAGCTTTAAAATATCCGAATATTTTTGGGCGCGTGATTTTGCAGTCGCCAAAAGTCAGCGGCGAATTGATGGCTGCAGTCGATAGCTTCAATTCTGCGAACTCGTTCACCGTATATCACGTAATTGGCACAGGCGAAACTGCAGTGAAATTAACTTCCGGAGACACAGCCGATTTTCTGGAACCCAATAGGGAATTAAATAATTTAATGAAAAATAAAGGGTTTTCCATCTTTTATGAAGAATTTGATGGAGACCACACCTGGAAGCATTGGCAGCCAGATCTTAAACGCGCTTTGCTCCAAAATTTCGGTTTATAGTCAGGCGTTCGCAGCCTAGAAGTTTTTTTGGTATAATAATTTTAGAATTTTCACTACTGACTAGGAGGGTTATTTATGAAATTTGGAGTTGTTGCATTTCCAGCAAAAAAATTACAGGACGTTGCGAATTCGTACCGCAAACGTTACGATCCGCATTATGAACTGATTACACCTCATATGACACTGAAAGATGCGTTTGAAGTGGATGAAAACGAAACGGAGAAACTTGTGCAGGGATTGGAAGAAATAGCAAAGCGCCATAAGCCGTTTAAACTTCACGCTACCCGTGTGAGCACATTTTCTCCGTTAACCAATACCTTGTATTTCAAAGTTGATCCGGATCCAGGAATTTTGTCTTTGCACAAAGATTTGCATACCGATTTTTATGACAGCCAAACAAAATATTCTTATGTTCCCCATATCACCATTGCGCAAAAAATGTCTGATTCGGAACACGCAGACATTTTCGGCCAGTTAAAAATGGTCGGCATCGACCATGAAGAAATCATTGACCGCATCCATCTGCTGTATCAACTTGAAGATGGATCCTGGACAGTTCATGATACATTCCGCTTAACAGGAGATGACCAGTAAATTGCAAAAAGTAACAATTGCAGAAACTCCACTTGAAAAAGAACAAGCTTTTGAAGTGAGAAGAAAAGTGTTCGTTGAAGAGCAAGGGGTTCCCTTGCACATTGAGATGGATGAATTTGATGAATCAGCTGTTCACTTTGTCGGCTATGAGCTTGAACAACCGATTGCGGCTGCACGCATCCGCGAAATTGAAATGGGTACAGGCAAAATCGAACGGGTATGTGTACTTCCTGAATACCGCGGGCTTCATGCCGGGGTGCTTATGATGGAGGAAATGGAACAGTACGCCTTAAAAGCGGGCTTGTTCACATTGAAACTCAATGCCCAGTCCTATGCCGTCCCATTTTATGAAAAACTTGATTATGTCGTAACCACTCCTGAATTTATGGATGCCGGGATTCCACACCGCGGCATGGAGAAAAAAATCACGTAAAAAAGCAGGGCACCTTAAACGGTTGCCCTGCTTTTATGTTTCTTCATTTAAAAAATAATTTTTACAGAACGTGATACCCGCTGTCGACATGGATTGTTTCTCCGGTAATTCCACGGGACATATCACTAAACAAAAATGCAGCCGTATCTCCTACTTCTTCTGGAGTGGTATTGCGGCGAAGCGGAGCTTTTTCTTCAATTTCATGAAGAATCGTGTTGAAACCGCTGATGCCTTTTGCTGACAATGTACGGATTGGTCCTGAGGAAATTGCATTTACACGAATTCCGTGTTTACCAAGATCAGCCGCTAAATAGCGCACCGACATTTCAAGTGAAGCTTTAGCTACGCCCATGACATTATAGTTAGGCATTACGCGCTCACCGCCGATATACGTCAACGCGACAATGCTTCCTCCTTCTGTCATAAGCGGCTTGGCGTGCTTCGCTATGACCGTCAATGAATAAGAGCTGATATTTTGTGCCAGTAAGAAACCGTCGCGTGATGTATCCGAAAAGTCGCCTGCCAGTTCTTCCGTCTTTGCAAACGCGATGCAATGAGCAAGGCCGTCAATAGATCCTACTTGTTCTTTGATGGTAGCGAAGCAGGTTTCTACACTTTCATCGCTTGTTACATCACAAGGCAAAATCAATTCATGGTTGCCATCCAATGTAGCCACCAAATCGCGTACCGGCTTTTCAAAACGTTCGCCGGCATATGTAAAGATTAAACGTGCACCGGATTGATCCAGTGACTGCGCAATTCCCCACGCAATACTCCGCTTATTGGCAACTCCCATAACGACGTATGTTTTTCCTGTTAGTGATATTGACATTCTTTATTCCCCCTACATTTTTTAATATTCAGATTGCCTCTATTCAGACATTCCGTGCTTTAATTTTTAATTGTCCAGTACTGGCCGAAGCTTTTAGGGAGCTTCTGCTTTTCTTGTTATCCAGCTCCGGCGGCCAGCCCCTCGAGTCGCTTCAGCCTTGCCACGAATGGCAAAGAACGCCATTCATGCCAATCCTTCCAGCGCTTGTCGGGGCTAAACGGCCGCTTTCGCTTTTATTATTATCCAGCTCCGGCGGTCAGCCCCTCGAGTCGCTTCAGCCTTGCCACAAATGGCAAAGAACACCATCCATGCCAATCCTTCCAGCGCTTGTCGGGGCTAAACGGCCGCCTTTGCTTTTATTATTACCTGGTACTAATATTACCCTATAAAAAAGAAAAGTGCAATTCGCACTTTTCTAGAGTTGGTTTAAGAATGTCGTAGCCAATCCCAAGTAAATCAGGATGGAAATAATGTCATTCAATGTGGTGATAAACGGTCCGGATGCAACGGCTGGGTCAATGTTCAGGCGATGGATCAGCAGCGGAATAAATGAACCGGCAAGGGTCGCCACAAAAATAGAACTCATGACAGCAGTGCCAACCAATGCGCCGATCAATAATTCGCCTTTCCAAAAATACACGAGTCCGACGACGACCAATCCGCATACGACACCTGTAATCAAACCGGTGCCCGCTTCCCGGAACAGTAATTTCATTTTGCTTTCTTCTTCAATATCCCCTGTGGCAATCCCGCGGACTGCTACGGCAAGTGCCTGCGTTCCGCTGTTGCCCGCCATACCGGCAATCAACGGGATAAAGACAGCCAACAGCGCCACTTTATCGAGCGTCGCTTCAAACATCCCCATCAGATTGGCAGTCAGCATGCCGAGGAACGTCAGTAAAATAAGCCACGGCAAGCGTTTCTTTGCCGCTGTGAACGGCCCTCTGTCAAACGTATCCATATCGGATACCGCAGCCAGTTTGGAGTAATCGTCTGATGCTTCTTCGTCAAGGACATCGATGATATCATCGACGGTTATAATGCCAAGCAAATGATTTTGAAAATCAATAACCGGCATCGCCAGGAAATCATAATCCTTGATCATCCGTGCGACTTCTTCCTGGTCTTCACCGACCGATACAGAAACCACCCGCTCATTCATGATGGACCTGATCAGCGTATCTTCATCAGAAATGATCAAGTCACGCAAAGTAACGATGCCTGACAGGCGTTTATCTTCGTCCACAACAAACACATAATAGATGGTTTCGGCATTCGGTGCTGCATTCCGAAGAATATTCATCGCTGAACGTACAGTCGAGTTTTCAGGGATGGAAACAAATTCTGTAGTCATGATTGAACCAGCCGTATATTCTTCGTAATGCAGCAAATCTTTGATCTGGCGCGCTGATTCTTTATCCATGATGGTTAAATAGGCAGCAACTTGATCTTTGTTCAATTTATTGAGAATATCGACGGCATCATCTGTATACATGGCAGCAAGCAAATCCGCCGCATAATGGACATTGATTTCTTTAAACAGATCTTCGTATTCATCGTCATCTAATTCAATGGCTTCAAAAATATCGGCCATTTCTTTAGGAGAGAGATACTGATACAGTTGATGGCGGATTTCTTGCTCCGCTTTTGCATAAAATGTCGCTTGGTCGTATGGATGCTGGGCAAGGAACTCTTCCCGAAAACTTTCGAGGTCATCGCTTTCCAACAACCCCAATAACAGTTCATCATTTATTTCTTTTTCATTCATTACTTTTTCTTCTATCATGTAAACTCCCTCCTTCCGATTGTTCAATGTCTTGCAATTTCCTTCTTTACGTTACACTATGTGTAGAGATAATCAAGATTTAAGAGGTGATTTTTTGAAATACGATATTATCGGCGATATCCACGGCTGTTTTGATGAGCTATTGGATTTATTTGCAAAACTTGGCTACGAAGAAATCCACGGTGTCTATGTCCATCCCGAAGGCCGGCAGCTGGTCTTTGTCGGAGATGCTATGGACCGGGGGCCTAAATCACTCGAAGTCCTCCAGCTCTTGTTTCGGATGCAGGATAAGGGCATTCTCTACTATTCCCCGGGAAATCATTGCAACAAACTTTATCGCTATTTTAAAGGCCATAACGTCCAAGTCAATAACGGACTCGAAACGTCTCTTGCTGAATGGAGGGCACTTCCGAAAAAAGCGCAGCAGGCGTTCAGAGCCCGTTACCGGCGTTTTTATGAAGAGCTTCCCATCTACCAGGAACTCGGCACTGAACTGATTGTTGCCCATGCCGGACTTAAATCAGAGATGATTGGGAAACCGCTTAGCAGAAGCATCGCCACTTTCGTTTTATACGGCGATATTACAGGAAGATTTGATCAAAACGGCCGGCCTATTCGAAGAGACTGGGCAAAGTCCTACCGAGGGGGAAAGTGGATTGTTTACGGCCATACTCCAACCGAAAAGCCCTACATGATCAACCAAACGGTTAATATTGATACGGGCTGTGTCTTCGGGGGATCATTGACGGCCTTCCGATTCCCTGAAAGAGAACTGGTAGCCGTCCCTTCACACCAACCTTATCAGCCGGACCGTTTTCATCGTTTTGCATAAATCAATTGTTCCATATCTTCTTTTAAAGGAGAAGTGAAAGATATGGGTTCTCCCGATACGGGATGGACCAGCTCCAGCGATTTGCAGTGGAGCGCTTGGCGGGAAATTTCGCTGCGCTTTCCTCCGTATAAATCGTCGCCGAGCAGCGGATGCCCAATATGCGACAAGTGAACGCGGATTTGATGGGTTCTGCCCGTGTTCAATCCGAGCTCAACGTGCGTAAAGCCGTCAAACTCCTGGAGGACTTCCACTTCTGTCTCAGCAAATTGGCCATCTTGGCGCACTTCCCGTTCAATGATGCTCGTATCTTTTCGGCCAATCGGTTCGGTAATCACAAACTTCTGCTCAGCAAACTTTCCATGGGCAAAGGCATCATACCGCCGTTTCATCATGTTTCCTTTTTGCTGCATGGAAAGCATGTGATGGATATGGCGGTTTTTTGCGATGCACACAAGCCCTGATGTGTCACGGTCAAGGCGGGTAGCGATATGCAGCGTCGCCGGAATTTCATTTACTTCGAAATGGTTGGCTACAATATTCGCAAGGCTCCCGGCAGGGTGTTCACGGGAAGGAATGGTGTTTTGCAGAGGCGGTTTATCGACAATCAGCAAGGCTTCGTCTTCATAAACAATCTGAAGCGGCCCTGCTTCCGGGATCAATCCTTCCCCCAGTTCTTCATTCGGAAAAATAACGGTCACGGCATCATCTTTTTCCAAGACATGCCGGACCGTTACTTCATTTCCATTGACTAAAATCTGGCCGCCGCTGTATTTGACAGATGCCAGCGTTCTTTTGGAAATCCCCCAATCGTGCAGGGCTTCCCGCAGCAAACCGGAATCTTTTGCGACATATGTTAATTGGAACGGCTTTAATTGCTTCACTTTTAAACCTCACTATCAATGAATGAATCATGGACCCTTTTCCAGAATGGATGATTTCGGAACCGGGCAAACCGGACTTTTTCGTCCGCTACTCTGTACTCGATGGATTTCACGTCTTTATGGAGCAGCTGCAAATGGTCGACCGTGACCATAAAATCCACCGCTTTGACTGGACGCAGCGCACAACGGTGATGCGAAGGCAGTACAAGCGGAGAACCCACGGTACGGAAAACCCGGTTGTTGATCGAAGCCATTTCGGTCAGCTGCATCGCCTGCAGCGAGGGATGGATGATGGCTCCTCCAAGCGCTTTGTTGTAAGCCGTGCTTCCTGATGGCGTGGACATGCACAACCCATCTCCCCGGAACGTCTCGAAATGGCTTTCGTTTAAAAAGACATCCATGACGAGCGTCACATCAGGAGATTTAACGGTCGACTCATTCAACGCCAAGTAAACGGCCGGCTCCTCTTTGTTGCGGTAATGGATGCTCGTTTCAAGCAGCGGGTATTCAATGACTTCGTAATCCTTTTTGGCAATCGACAGCACCAGCTTTTCAATTTCAAGCGGCTTCCAGTCTGCATAAAATCCCAGATGCCCCGTATGTAACCCCACAAAAGCAACGGAGTCCAGCTGATTCCGGTATTTGTGGAATGCATGAAGAAACGTCCCGTCTCCGCCAATGGACAGCACGACGTCTGGAGATTCTTCGTTCCACTCCATACCAAAATCCTGTAAATATTCCCGTGCGGTGGCCATTAATTGATTGGATAACTCATCACTTCTCGATTGAATATAAAATTTCATCTCGATGATTTCCCTCCTTCACGCTCACTCGGAAAATGTGTACTAGGGGATTCTTTAAATTCACTGAAATAAGCCTGGGCTTCCTGAATTTCATCCCGGATCTGCGACATTTCTTCATCCAGCTGAAAAGCAGCTTCAGCTGCCCGCTGCAAACGATTTTTAATTTCTGCCGGGAAAATCCCTTTATATTTATAATTCAGCGAATGCTCGATTGATGCCCAAAAATTCATGGCAAGCGTCCGAATCTGAATTTCCGCCAAGATGAGCTGTTCGCCTTTGATCGTCTGAACCGGATACTCCACAATGACATGGTACGAACGGTAGCCGCTTTGCTTCTCATGGGAAATATAATCTTTTTCTTCCACAATCCGCAAATCGTTGCGCTGGCGCAAAAGCCCCACCACCGTTTCAATATCCCCTACAAATTGGCACATCATTCGAAGGCCGGCAATATCCTGGAGCTGATGCGCCAATTCCTCTGACGGCTCAAACGGAATGCCTTTTTCAAGGGTTTTATCATAAATGCTTGCCAGCGGTTTTACCCGGCCCGTGACAAATTCAATTGGCGAATTGGTATTGTCCGTTTCAAACTGCTGCCGCATTCCTTTAAATTTGATTTTCAATTCATCTACTGCCTGTTTATAAGGCGCTAAAAAACGATCCCACTGACCCATAACCTGTCCCCCTCACTTCTCTTTAGCTGCGTGAAGCAAGTGCCTCTTGAAAAACATCTTCAACCGCTGTGCGGAACACTTCGCCGTAATTGTCATTTCCTTCAATATTCTCGATCAACATCCACAGTTCCTCGTGAAAGGCACTAAGCGGCATAATTTGTTCTCCCCATAGCAAAAGCGGCACATCGGTTCTTTGCAGTGCCTCCGCCAACAAAGACCATGTATGTTGTTTGAAATGCACGTAGATATATTCAGTTCCCGTATCCACTACATAAACAAAAGCGCATTCGTCGCTGTCCGCAAGCATTTTCCCTGCCGCTTCTACTGCTTCAAACGGCTCATTTGCCTGGATGCTGAACTGAATTTGGTTTTCGGTAATGGTTCCTTCTTTTACTTCAACTAATTTACGCACTGAATGTACTCCCCTTCTGCCGATTTCGCCATTTCTTTATAGGCATATTTTAACACAGCTCTGCCATTCGTTGCAGTTTGCGGCAAACTATCCGATAATAAATTTAACAGAGAGGTGTTTGAAAATGACCAAAGAACTTGAAATTGAATTTAAAAACATGCTGACCCGAAAAGAATACGACCAACTGCTGGAGCATTTCGGCTATACGGAAGCCGATGCCAAAACACAGGTGAATCATTATTTCGATACAGCTGACTTCGCTTTAAAATCGTCCAAATGTGCACTCCGTATCCGTAAAAAACACAACGGCTTTGAATGCACGCTGAAAACACCTGCTCCAAAAGGTAATTACGAGATCACCGATTTGCTGAATGAACGACAGGCGCAGGAATTTATAGAAGGTGTTTCTCATGAAGCGCCTGAAGTTTGTGAGGCGCTGCAAACCTTAAATGTAGCACCGGCGCAGCTGAAGATGATCGGCAAATTGACCACCCACCGCATCGAATTTGATTTCCAATCCGGTCTGCTCGTCCTGGATCATTCTGAATACGGAGAGACCATGGATTATGAGCTGGAATTTGAAGTGGCAGATGCACAAATCGGTGAACAGCAATTTACAGATTTCCTTCAGCAACGGCAGATTCCGCTTCGTCCGGCTGATAAAAAGATTGCCCGTTTCATGAAATCGGCCAAACCCAAACACTGAAAAAAATTGCTAAATCCAGTGGAATATTCCACATCTCCCAATCGGTTCAGTCGATTTGTTTGAGAAATTCCTTCTCCGTTGTTAAAATGAATTTACAGCTAAAGCAAAGGAGACACAATAATGACTGGAAAACCGATAATTCCGTACGAAGAAATTGGTGCGGAACGCTTGTCACAGTTGATTGATGCATTTTATGCACGTGTGGCAAAGCATCCAAAGCTGCAGCCTATCTTTCCTCAAGATTTAACTGAAACTGCGAGAAAACAAAAACAATTTATGACTCAATATTTAGGTGGGCCTAATTTATATTCTGAAGAACACGGACATCCAAGACTGAAAGCGCGTCACCATCCTTTTCCAATAACGCCTGCCCGGGCTCAAGCTTGGCTGGAGTGTATGAGTGAAGCGATGGACGAAATTGGATTGGAAGGGAAATTCCGTGAAATCTTTTTCCAACGGCTTGTTATGACTGCTCATCACATGGTGAATGAGCAAGATAGCGAGGAGGAGTTAGAGTGAACAATCTGGACCTGGTTCAAGAAATGGACCATCAGGCTAAGCCACTGAAGCCCATGGAACTCTATGTTTTTTTTGACCCGTTAAATCCAGAATGCTGGGAACTGCAAGGAATCATCCGTAAGCTTCAAATCGAGTACGGCCACTACTTTTCCATGCGTTTTGTATTAAGCACCAAGCTGTTCACCTTGAATAAGATCAGTAAAACAGTCAACGTTGACACAACAAACCTTTCACATCCGGTGCTTGCCTCAGTTGCAGTAAAAGCGGCGGAACTTCAGGGGAAGCGCGCGGGAAACCGTTTCTTGCATAAATTACAGGAATACTTGCTGCTTCAGACGAAAGATGTTTCCTCCTACGCCATTTTATTGGAGATTGCGGAAGAATCCGAGCTGGACCAGGAAGAATTCAAACGCGATTTCCACTCGGTCCACACCGCAAAAGCTTTCCAATGCGATATGCATATCACTCGTGAAATGGAGATCGATGAAGTGCCAAGCATCGTTTTCTTTAACGAATGCATAGAAGATGAAGGCGTGAAAGTATCCGGACTCTATTCATATGATGTTTATCAAACCATTTTGCAGGAAATGCTTGGCCAGGAACGGCTGAACCGCCAATCTCCGCCATCACTTGAAGAATTATTTTTAAAGTATTCCACTTTGGCTACGAGAGAAATTGCTTCCATATATAATATCTCTGAACAGACAGCAGAGCGTGAGCTAAAAAAGCAGCTGCTTCAACAAAAGCTGGAACGGATTAACTTGCCGGACCAAACTTTATGGACATTAAAATAGCCTTCCGCATCTGCGGAAGGCTTTTTTGTTTGTATGTATAGGAGACGTAAAAGCTGAACAGGCGCTTCCGCTTTTCTTTGTTGTCTAACTCCGGCGCCCAGCCCCTCGGGTCATAAGCCAACCCAGCTGTGTGGCAAAGAGCGCCACTTCGCTGGTCTGTCTTATGCCGGTCGAAGCTGAGCGGCCGTTTCCGCTTTTCTTTATTGTCTAGCTGCAACGGCCAGCTTCTCGGGTCATAAGCCAACCCAGCTGTGTGGCAAAGAGCGCCACTTCGCTGGTCTGTCTTATGCCGGTCGAAGCTGAGCGGCCGTTTCCGCTTTTCTTTATTGTCTAGCTGCAGCGCCTAGCTCCTCGGGTCGTAAGCCGCTTTGGCTGTGCGGCTGAAAATATGCCGCTTCGCCAAATCGTCTTACGCCGGTCGGAGCTGAACAGGCGCTTCCGCTTTTCTGTAAAAAACGTGAAAGGCGCCTTCCGCTAGCGGAAGACGCCTTTCCATATTACACAAAGGGGATGGGAGAAATGTTCACGCTCAAACAAAGGGGTGTATGTTTGTATGTGATTTATTTCACAACCTTACTTTATCACGGAATAATAGTTAATGCAATATTTCACAAGGAATTTCACAAATTTGTCATAATGTCATAACAGAATCTAGCAACTGAAAATGTATTTTGTTATGTTAATAAAACAAAATAAGAAAAAGGAACATTTAGAGAATGTCCCTTTTTCTTAACCGTTATTTTTTCAATAATAGTTTTTCCAGCTCAATCAGTTTTTCTTCAAAAACTTTGCAAGCTTCTGCAACAGGTTCCGGAGAAGTCATGTCCACTCCGGCTTTTTTCAATACTTCAATCGGATAATCCGAACTTCCGGCTTTCAGGAATTCCTTGATATAGCGGTCGACTGCTGGTTGGCCTTCTTCTAAAATGCCTTTGCTTAAGGCGGTAGCTGCACTTAAGCCAGTAGCATATTGGAACACGTAATAATTATAGTAGAAGTGTGGAATGCGTGCCCACTCCATTCCGATTTCCTCGTCCACCGCTACTTCTTCCCCAAAGTATTTTTTGTTGAGTTCATAATACACTTCGGTTAAACGATCCGCTGTCAGCGCTTCGCCGTTTTGATCCATTTGATGAATCAGATGCTCAAATTCAGCGAACATCGTTTGGCGGAATACAGTGCCTCTGAACCCATCCAGCCAGTGGTTCAACAAGTATATGCGCTCCTGTTCGTCTTCGGTTGTTTTCACCATGTATTCATTCAAAAGAGCTTCGTTTGTTGTTGAAGCCACTTCCGCAACGAATATGGAGTAATCTCCGTAAACGTATGGCTGAGAAGCACGCGTATAGTAACTGTGGACACTGTGGCCGAATTCATGGGCTAGTGTGAACAAATTGTCTACATTGTCCTGCCAGTTCATCAAAATATACGGATTGGTGCCGTAAGCTCCTGAGGAATAAGCTCCGCTGCGCTTGCCTTTGTTTTCTTTGACGTCTACCCAGCGGTTGTTGATGCCTTGTTCCACAATTCCGGTGTATTCCTCACCTAAGGCACTTAAGCCCGCCAGCATGGTTTGGGTCGCTTTCTCATAAGGGATTTCCATCTTTACTTCTTTTACTAAAGGCGTGTACATATCGTACATGTGGACTTGATCCAGGCCTAGCACTTCTTTGCGAAGAGCCGCGTAGCGATGAAGCAAATGCAGATTGTTGTTAACCGTTTCTACGAGATTGTCGTAAACGCTCTCGGGAATATGATCGTCTGACAATGCCGCTTGGCGAGCCGATTCATATTTCCGGATACGGGCGTTTACATTGTCCCGTTTAATGTTGCCTGACAAAGTGGAAGCAAACGTATTGCGGAATTTTCCATACGTTGCATAAACCGCTTTAAAGGCAGCTTCCCGAACCCGGCGGTCTGAACTTTCAAGGAAACGGCTGTAATTGCCATGTGTAATCTGCACTTTTTCGCCGTCTTCATTTTCTATTTCCGGGAATTCCAGATCAGCATTGTTCAGCATGCCGAATGTATCAGATGAAGTGCTCACTACTTCCGATAATTGGGCAAGCAAAGCCTCTTGTTCTGCCGGAAGCACGTGGGGACGGACCGAATTCAGTTCTTCAAGCGCATGCTTATACAGCTGCAGGCCTTCGTGGCTTTCGATATAGCCGGTTAAGGCAGCTTCGTCCAATCCAAGAATCTCAGGGGTTAAAAAAGACAACCCAGTTGAGACTTTCGCATAAAGCGATTTGATCCGGCTGTCCATCGCTTGATACGTTGAATTTGTCGTATCCTGGTCATAGCGCATATGCGAATACGTATATAATTTCTGCAGCCGCTGCAGCAATTCGTCTTTATAAACCAAGACATTATACAAAGCTTCCGCACTTTCCTGTAATTTTCCTTGATAGGAATCCGCTTTTTCTGCCAAGGCAGTCACTTCTTTAAATTCCTGCTCCCAAACTTCGTTGGACTCAAAAATATCTTCGAGTTTCCAAGTCAATTCTGTAGGAACTTCATTTCTCAATAGTAATTTCTCCGCCATTGCAATTCCTCCTTTGCCCCACTCTTTCGGGAGTCGAACTACGTACTATTTTCTCAATTTTCATACGTTTTTGCAATAGTTATCATACAAAAGTTCCAAAAGAAGCTCACGGTCGTGCTTGCGCCGTTCCATCAAATGGCAGAGTTTCAGATAATGCTCCAAATGCTGGACAACGGTTGGAACGGAAGCCTCTGCTGCTAACTTTACTTGTCCGCTTTCCAAAAGTTCGGACATGGAAAGCCCTTGAGATTGTGCCACAAGCGCTTGCAGCTGCCAGACAACGGAATTGCCTTCCAATAGATGATTGCCGGTTAACGGAGCTCCAATCGCCAGCGGGAGATTGTCTGCATCCAGCTGAAGTTCATAACAGGCACGCCAAAACCGATTCCGAAACCGATTTTGTACAAATTGCTGGCTGCGGAGAAAACGCCGCCTTTCGGTTGCAGCTAACTCAAAGGCCAGTTCGAATTCCGCTTTGGTTAGCTTGCGGGGCAGCGCAAAAGGAAAGGTCTGTTTTCCAGCAGCCAAAGACTTGATCTTAGCAATCCACCGAAAGCCGCCGAGGAAAAACAGGCTGGAGCAATAATAGAAGCGATTTGCCACTGGGTCGAACGACAAAAGAAAGGAACACTCTCTCGCTTGTTGAATTAAAGCACGCTCATAACTCTTTAATTTGATGATTTGAATTCCTTCCGTCTGGCCGTTTTTTGCGGATAACAGCCAAAGCGGCTGGATTCCCTCTTCTAGATAGCCATTTGTTCGTGCTTTGATCTGCTGAACCGGAATAGGGCTGCATTGAAATTCGACGGCAAACCGCTGGTCAATAAACAAGTCAGCCCGTTGCCGAATAAAAGGGAAGTACTTTTCGAGTTCTGCATGATGATTTTTTTGAGTAAAAAAAGTGTGGAGCATCGTTTTGCCGTGCAGATGCAATGGGGATTCGGATTCACTGAAAGTTGCACATTCTGAGTGGATTGTGTGGGAAAAATGGGGGATTTTAATGTTGCCGATTTTCAAAAGCAGGGATTCGCCGCAGGATGGACAAAAAAATTGCTCACTGGCTCTTAAGTGAGCCAAACGTTCCCGGTTTAGGTGTGGGTGCAAATAAATTAGTCGATCGGTCGATGTCTTAGCTACTAATATAGCATTCACTCTCCTTTTCTCGATTGTAGAAGAGTTATGCCGCTTAGGCAATGAAAAAATATTTAATGGCTTTCCGTCCAGTTTCTTTCGCTGAACTTTACTCGCCCCTTAAATTTAAGCAAAAAAATAAGACCTCCCATAGGAGGCCTTATCCGAAGTAATGCAGCACATTTGCTAATGCATCTTTTTTGAAGATGGGTTTGCCATACTCCTCTAAACGGTGAATCGTAATTGGAGAACTTTGCAAGTACTCGGTGAATATACTGATATTGTCTTTAACATCACTCTCTGAATGAAGGAGTTCATCAAACCCTACATACAGATAGTATTTGTTTTCAAAGTGGTAAAGCGCTGATTCAATCGGCACGTACATTAAGCGGCGGGCCAATGGCAGCAATTCGTCCACTTCAGAGAAGACAAATGTGTATTCGAGTTTTTTCAAATCCGGTTCATCGAAGATTGGTTCAAATTCATCGAATTCGGATGCAGCTGCATCATCGCCGCCGAACATTTTGCGGCGTTCTTCTATATCATCAGGCAAATCAATTTTTTGCCCATCTTTAGTAAGTTGAGCTCGGGTAACCGTTACTTCAAGTCCTTTATCCATTGCCTGGACTTGAATCCACAGCGGCCCTTCCATAACGAAATCAGCTTCTTCGTTCACTTCATCCATCATTTCCCAGAACAATTCTTCGCTTTTGTCTCTGTTAAACCAAATTTCGTCACGGCTAAAGCCACGTTCTTCAACATCAAGATAGGAAATGTAAAATTTCACTGTGTTATCATTGATTCGTTCGATCTCCATTTTACACCTCTCCTTTCGAAATGGACTAAGAGGATCGTCCTTCTATACCGTGCTGTGGTACTGCCTTAATTATATCCTGTTTTATAACGGAAGAGAAAGTATATGCCTAAGGCTGCCTAAGCTTCAAGTAACTAAGAGTTTAATGGATTGTACAGATAAATGCAACTAATTAAAATAAAACAAAAACTGCCCGGGATCCATTATGAATTGTCATAAAGACCGGACAGCTTGAAAACTTTTTAGTTCACCATACGCTGCGCTTCAAGCAATTGATAAGCTCTGACTTTACGAGGCAGGAAGCGACGAATTTCATCTTCGTTGTAGCCGACCTGCAATCGTTTTTCGTCCATGATAATTGGACGGCGTAGCAAACCTGGGTATTCCTGAATTAATTCATATAGACGTTGTAGAGGCAAGCTTTCTACATCAACATTTAATTTTTGGAAAATCTTCGAACGGGTTGAAATGATTTCGTCCGTTCCGTCTTCAGTCATTCGCAGAATTTCTTTAATTTCACTGATTGTTAAAGGCTCAGAGAAAATATTGCGTTCTGTATATGGAATTTCATGTTCTTCCAACCATGCTTTCGCTTTTCGGCAAGACGTGCAGCTTGGAGAAGTAAATAATGTAACCATCATAATGGAGCACTTCCTTTCGGATTCAAGTTAGTTCAGTAATTATTAAATTAGAATCACTATAATGTAGAAGCTTTACATTCATTATACAACAATCGTTATCTATTGAATATAGGGATTGTTAAAATTTATTTAAAAAACTGATTGAATGTCACATAATTGCTACATAATTCTTAATTCCTTCATTTATTTATATTCTTTATTTTACCCGTGTATAAAGGTTTTAAACCCACATAGAAGATTTTTTTATTCTCAATTACGATTCCTTCTTGAAAATCATTTCCCCTACTTTATATAGTACGAATGAAAACAAAAATAGTTGCAAAAAAACAAGCCCAATCGTTGGATTGGGCTTGTTTTGCTTATCAAGGGGTATAATCTACTCCTTTTGAATAGGTGTTGCCAGCATTCCATAACAAAAATTCTTCAATCCCATTCTCATTTAAAGCCCTTATTTGCGCTTCCACTTCTGCTTTTCCATATCTTTTATAATTGCCGGCTCCTAAATAAGAAGCTGTAAAGTCCTGAAGCCACGGCCGTGACACCGGCGGATTTTTCAATGCCGCCAACTTTTTATTTTCAACTTTGGCATATTCGGCCACTAACTTATACGGTTCCAGATCAGGTTTGGCAATGCCGAAATAAGCAGTCCAATGGCTCGGATAAATCATGGAAGAAATGACATCCACATTTTCCGAGATTTTGGAGAAGTTCTGTCCAATGCCCGGCGCCTCCGGCAAGGTTGCGGAATAGCCGAAAATATCGACAGAAACTTCGACTCCATATGGTTCCAATTGCTTTCTGGCATATGCGACAAAGTCGGTTACTGCTTCCACTCGCCGTTGAATGGGATCAAGATCTGACTCGGCGTATTTCCCCATGGAATATTGCAGTGTATCTGCCCTGTGTTCAAATCCTTCCGGGAAACGGACATAGTCGAACTGGACTTCTTTAAAGCCTAATTTAGCTGCTTCAATGGCGATTTGAACGTTGTAGTCCCATACCTCTTTCATAAAAGGATTAACAAAAGATTCTCCCCTTCGGTTTTTCCAAACCTGATTGCCGTCGACAAACGACCATTCCGGACGTTTTTCTGCCAGGACTGAATCTTTAAAAACGACCACCCGTGCAATCGGATAAATCTTCTTTTCCTCGAGGCGTTCCAAAATCGCACGCGGCTCTTCGATATAGGGTTCTCCAATGCCGAGTGCTGCAAGCGGACTCCCTTCTTTCGGTTCGTATGTTAAATGGCCGAAATCTTCCTTAATGTCTATTACCATCGCATTTAAATCTGTCGTATCCACCAAATCGACGAGTTGATCGAACCGGGCGCCGCCTGCAGAGTGGGCAGTGACAAAAATGCCCCGTACGGCATCCGGGTAATCAAAGGCTAAGCCGGAATCAAAAGCAAATAATTTAGAAGATGCCAGTACTTCCGCATCTATCGTTGCTGCATGATATGTACGTTTTTCAAAATCCGGTGGCTGAGACTCGTCTTCTGCTGCTGATGCTGGAGAAGCCAGCAACGTTCCAAGCAGCAATGAACAAATTGCTATCGGTAACTTTTTCTTCATACAGTCACGCCTCCTATGTCAGTATCTGTAATTATCTTAACATTTTTCCGAATATTATATACAGCAAAGCAAGAAGCTCTCTTACATTATTTTCAGTATTTCCAGAACGTATACACA